>DASWHD010000201.1:0-4400 GCA_036393335.1 bacterium | reverse complement strand
ACGGCTACCCGCCGGACAAGCAGGAGAAGGCGACCCAGACCGTGCTAGAGCAGGCGGCTCTACTATCCGCGGAATGGGCGGTGGCGTGACGGGCGTGCTAAACAGGCCAATGCGACTGTTAATCGCCTACGAGCACGCCGGCTGACGGCGAGGAATCCGGCCGGTACCTTTTCATAACGGACGTAACGCCTCCCTATCTTTCGCGGTGTGTCGGACCTAGCCCGCATTTCTCCCCATGGATCGTGGCGAGCCCGGGCAAATGGCCGGAGATCCTGGCTGGCCCGCGGTAGGAGCCGAATCCCTTCGGCGACCCAGGCCCTTCGGGCCTGCCGCGGCCACAGGCCGCGGATCGCCGGTGCAACCGGCTCCTACCTCGGACGAGGTGGGCCAGGAGATGCGGGCAGTTGCGCGGGCGCAGTAGATTCATGGTGAGAAATGCGGGCCAGGAATACCGCGTCACACGAAAGGGACCCAACGATGATCTATCAAGGTAGCTGCCACTGTGGTCGGGTGGCGTTTGAGGTTGAGGGCGAGGTCACGCAAGTGACCGACTGCAACTGCTCGATCTGTTCGCGGAAGGGGGCGCTACTGTGGTTTGTTCCCAGAGACGCCCTGCGCTTGCTCACCCCAGACGAGAAGCTCAGTACCTATACGTTCGGCAAGCACGCCATCAAACATCGATTCTGTCCAAACTGCGGCATCCACCCGTTTGGCGAGGCAACCGATCGCGCCGGCAAGCCGATGGCCGCGATCAATGTTCGTTGTCTCGAAGGCATCGATCTCTCGACCCTGTCCGTCAAACCCTTCGACGGCCGCTCTCGTTAGCCGCCACGATACCTAACCCTATGGCTGATACGGCAAGGAGATTCCGATGCCCTTCTATACCTGGCTACGTCCTGGTTCACGCGATGGGATCGTTACACTGCAAACTAAGCAGCGAGCCGCGCAAAAGCTCAAAGCTCTGCGTGCTGCGCTCGCAGCACACATCGCTGCCGCAGCCCTACCGGAAGGTACGCAACGGCCGTCCGACACATCGACGTATGTCCGCATCGCGACTTGGAACCTGCGCGAGTTCGACTCGTCGAGCTATGGATACCGGAGCCAAGAGGCAAAGGCATACATCGCCGAGATCCTTTCGCACTTTGACCTGATTGCGCTGCAGGAAATCCGCCGCGACCTCGACGCACTCGACGACGTAAAGAAGCTTCTCGGTCCCAATTGGAGTTATATCGCTACCGATGTGACGGAAGGCGCATCCGGAAACGAGGAGCGCATGGCGTTCCTATTCAACCGAGATAAGGTCTCGTTCTGCAACGTCGCAGGCGAGCTCACTCTTCCCAATGGCCAGCAAGTCACCGATCCGTTTGGGGATCGCTTCAAGGTGGAGGGCGGAGCGCATCTCGAGCTTCCCGTGGGGCAGACCCTCGCATCCCCGACGGGACTGAAGACCGACACGCTCGCCTCCGGCCAGACGAAGGTCGCGGAGGACGTCGAGATTCCGCTCCCCGCCGGAACGAAGATCAATCTGCCGCCCGGCTCGGCGATCCGCTTCGCGAAGAACGCGCGCGTGCCGATCACCGCGGACCACGGGATCGCCATCGAAGCGTCGGCTACGCCGACGCTTCCCGAAGCCGCCGAGATCGTGCTGCCGCCGAGCTCGCTCTTGGGAGGTCCACAACAGTTCGCGCGAACGCCATTTGTCGCGTCGTTCCAGGCCGGCTGGCTGAAAATTAATCTGGCTACCGTCCACATATACTACGGTACCGGCGCCGCCGGAATCGAACGGCGCAAGGACGAAATCCGACGCCTCACGCAGCTCCTCGCCGAACGCGCCAAGAGCGACAGTGATTCGGACGCAGACTCATTCTTCATCGTGCTGGGCGACTTCAACATCGTCGACTCCGAGCACGAGACGATGGCCGCGCTGCGCACGAACGACTTCGTGATCCCGGAGCCGCTCCGGACGATTCCTGGCTCGAACGTCAAGCAGGACAAGTTCTACGACCAGATCGCTCTATGGACAGGAGAATCGAGCCGTCGCAAGACGTATACGCGCATCCTCCCGTACCGCGCCGGCGTCTTCGACTTCTTCGATGTCGTCTACCGGACGGACGAGGAAGACACCTACCGACCGTTCATGCGCAAACTCGATTCGGACGAACCCTACTCCAGCTACGCGAGTTGGCGAACATACCAGATGTCCGACCACTTGCCGATGTGGGTCGAATTGCACATCGATTTCGCCCGTGAATACCTGGACGAGGTGGAGACGGACATCCAAACGCGCCTCGGCAACTGAGGTGGTCCTACGAATGCCGTGAGTAAGGGCGGCCAATCATGGACCGTCTATGACTTCTCCCCGGGCCGCAGGCGCCCGGTGATCATGAGGTCCTCGCCCACGCGGCGGGTGTGGAGGTCCGCCAGACGAGGGGCGTGGATCAGGTCGGCGATGCCCATTCCGCCGAGGACCGGGAATGCCTTTCGTCCGCCGATGAGCAGCGGGGCGACGAACAGGGTGACGCGGTCGACCAGCCCGGCTTCGAGATAGCTGGCCGCCACCTCGCCGCCGCCCTCGATGAGCAGGTGCATGACCTCGCGGCGGGTGAGATCGGCGAGCAGCAGGGCGGGATCGACCCGGCCACCGTCGCCCGCGGTGACCACCTCGACGCCGGCCCTTTCCAGGCCGCGGCGGCGGCTCGCAGGTGCCGTGGCCGTGATGTAGACCACCGTCGGCAACGCCTGCTGGTCCTGGAAGACCTGCCGGTCGAGGGGCAGGCGCAGGCGCGAGTCGACCACCACCCGCAGGGGGTGGCGGGGCCGCCCCGGGGCGCGGTCGGTGAGGGTCGGGTCGTCCGCGGCCACCGTGGCACGGCCGACGAGGATGGCATCGGCGCGGCGGCGCAGGCGGTGGCCGGCAAGGCGGGCGGCCGCGCCGGTGATCCACTGGGAGGAGCCGGTGCGGGTGGCGATTCGGCCGTCGAGGCTCATCGCCCCCTTCCAGGTCACGAAGGGTCGCCCATGGGTGATGTAGACGAAGAAGTCCTCGTTCAGCTCGTCGGCGCGATCGCGTTCCACCCCGGTCTCCACCGCGATCCGGCGACGCCGCAGGTAGGTGAGCCCCTGCCCGGCCACCTGCGGGTTGGGATCGGCGCTCGCCACCACCACCCGCCGCACCCCGGCCTCCGCCACGGCGACGCAGCACGGTCCGGTGCGGCCGTGGTGGGCGCACGGCTCCAGGGTGATGTAGAGGGTGGCGCCGCGGGCTCGGGGGCCGGCCGCCGCGAGGGCGTGGATCTCCGCGTGCGGGGTGCCCGCACGGCGGTGGTAGCCCTCGCCCACGATCCGCCCGCCCTTCACCACCACTGCCCCCACCGCCGGGTTGGGCGAGGTGTACCCCAGGCCCCGCCGCGCCAGGGTCAAGGCCCGGCGCATGTAGTGATGGTCTCGTTCGTCGGGCATCGCGATCCTGCAAGTTGCCACGTGGCAAGGTACCTGCTACATGTCACCTCATGAAAGAGCTATCCATCCGCGAAGCGCGAGAGCAACTTGCGCGCATCGAGGAGCTGCTCGCCAGAGAGCAAGAGGTGACGATTACCCGACGTGGCAAGCCGATCGCTCGCCTTCTACCGGTCCACCATCACCGCGCCGTACCGTCCCACCAGACATTGCGGAAGGCCGGTCCGCGCCTCACCGTGGCGAGTGAGACGCTAATCCGCGAGGACCGCGACGAAAGGTGACCCTTGGCGACCTCGATCTACATCGATACGAGCGCCGTCGCCAAGTGGTACCTCGACGAGCCCCCACTCGACTGACGTGGAGGCATTCATCGTGGGCCGAGCGCCCATTGCCGTGAGTACGCTCACCCTGGTCGAGATGCGCTGCCTGCTCGCACGACGCCGTAGGCGGGGCGAGATCGACGCGACCCATGAGATGCGCGTCTTCGCGACCTTCGAGGAGGATATCCGCCAGGGTCACCTGATTCAGTACCCCGTAGACGATCACTTGGTCGCCGGCGCGCCGGGCTTGATCACCTCTCTTCCGGACCATCCACTGCGTTCCCTCGACGCATTGCACCTTTCCATCGCCCTCAACATTGGTGCCGAGATCGTAGCCACGACCGACCTCGTGATGGCGGCGGCGGCTGAAGCCCTGGCGCTTCAAGTGGAAAGGTTCTGCTGATATGCGAGAAGAAACCCTCGGCGGACTCACCGTCCACATCACCGGTGGCACCGACGGCCATGGCGGGGGGGACGGCCCGGTAGTCTGCCTGATGCACGGCTTCGGCGCGCCGGGCACGGACCTTGTGCCCCTCGGGCAACACCTCGACGCACCGGCCGGCACCCGCTTTGTCTTTCCCGAGGCGCCGCTGTCCCTCGCCATGGGGCTCTGGGACGCCCGCG
>DASWHD010000200.1:0-16357 GCA_036393335.1 bacterium | reverse complement strand
ATCGATGAGCCAGTGGAAACCGATGTCCCCGTCCGTGGAGTTGATCTCGATGAGCGCCCGGCATTCACCAAAGTCGTCACACGGCTCGGTGGCCCGGACATCGGTGACGGCACCGCCGACGATCAGCATCACGCTCGCGGCTCCACGGAAGACTCTCTGCACGTAGCGCGTGCCATTCAGATTGCGGATGGATCTCTTCATGGCGACTCTCCTTTTTTCCCTGCCAGGTAGTTAGGTATTCCCACGTTGGCTGCCTTCGGAACCTGCACCCCGATTTCCCGGTTGATCTCTTTTCCCGCAAACGCGGTGCCAACCCGGTGGCCACCCGAGCCGCGTACTTCGTCCTGGCAATGGGGGCCTTACGGAGAAGAACAAGTTCGTTTCGCAAGAGGGTGAAGCAACCGGCTGACGGATCCCTGGGCACCGCCGCACTCGTTCGGGACGATTGTTCACCATCGAGACGGACACCGTCTCAATGTGAGATCGACATCGTTCAAAATTGAGACAAGATCCGGGGGCAAGCTACTTGAAGTAGCGGAAGTAGTCGCCGCGGATCTCCCCGAGGATCAGGCGATGGAGCTCGATGGCGATCCACTTCACGTTCATGCGCAGGCTCCCTTCGGACTCGAACCGGCGGGCCGCGATCTCCACGACCGGCCGGCGAATGAATCCGTAGCGGCCGTGCCTTGCCAGACGCCGCACGTAGTCCTGATCCTCGGCGACCTTGACGCTGGTGTCGAAGCCCCCGATGGCGACGTGGACCGCGCGCGGGAGGAGCAGGAACGCCCCGATCGAATGCGGCCATCCCAGCCTCGAGGTGAGGCCAAAGTAGTGGCAGCTGAACCAGTGGGTGAGCCTGAGGGAAGGATCGGTGGAGTCCGGGACGAACCAACAACTCGCCGACTCGAGGCGCTGGCTCCCCATCTCGGTGAAGGCGTCTTCCAGCGCGCCCTCGGGGAGCCGGACGTCGGCGTCGAGAAACAGGAGGTGGCTACCCGTCGCCCCGGTCGCGCCCGCGTTCCTGCCGACACCCGGGTGGCCGCCAGGCACGACTCGCGCACCGGCGGCGCGGGCCAGCTCCACGGTCCGGTCGGACGATCCGGCATCGGCCACGATCACCTCGTGAACGGGGATCGTCTGGCGGGCGAGAGATGCGAGAAGCGTGGGTAGAAAGCGCTCCTCGTTGAGAGTCGGGACGACCACGCTGACGGTGCGCCCCTGACTCATCACAACGCATCCAGACTCGTCAGCGCGGCCGCGCACGCGATGGGGATGGTGAAGTTGTCGTCCAGCGGCCAGGACAGACGCTCGGCCAGTGCGGCGATGAGCGCCGCCGGAAGCGCCGCGGGGAGAGGGTGTCGTAGGACGAGGACCAGGGCGGCGACGCACACGAATACCGCGCTCCCCTCCAGCGTCCCCCCCCAAGAGCGGCCGCCGCCCCCAGCGCCTGCCGACGTAGCTCGCGCCGGGATCGCACAGTCCCAGGACGAACACCGCAGACACCGCCGCCCCTCTGGGGAAGAGCGCGACCGCGAGCGCCACTCCCAGGGTGTACCAGGTCGAGGAGGCGAGGCCGCGCGCCTCCCGCGGCGAGGCGAGGGGCCCGAACACCCGGAAGAAGAGCTCGTTGGCGCGCGGCTGGGTGAGACGCACGACGTCCGCGAGGAGCAGAACGGAGAATGCGCCGCCGAGAATCGCAGCGACGGTCAGGCTCGCCAGCGGCAGGTAGTGGATCGCGGTACCGAGCAGTACGCCGTTCACCGCATGGAACAGGCGCCGCCACGGCTGAGTGCCCGCCCGGCGCCCTGCCATGTCTACGAATCTAGTCCGTCCGTCAAGCCGGTCACGCGCGCGTTGCGGGTCCACGGTTCTCGGGCCTCCCCGGAGGGACGTCACTGCATCCACCTGAGCCATTGCCGCGCGCAGCGTACGACCGGCATCCAAGGACACAACCGCCGAACCGGGCGAAAGCAGAAGTGTTACCGGCGCGTGACGTGACTGTTTCCGGGATGTGTCCGTGGCTCCGTTTCGGACACTGCACCACAGCGGTAGCACGGTCCACGGCCCCCCACCGACCGCCGACAACGGCGCCACCCCTGCTGCAGGAGGCAGAGCCCGACCCACCCGCTATCTGGCGGACTTCTGACACGGGCTTCACACCGCCTCCACAATCCCGTGACATTGCTCCGCGACCCTGTGCCCCTGTTCAACTCACGGAGCACATAAGGAGCGTACGGACATGAGGCACACCGAACCGTTGCCAGTTTTTCCAAGAAAGAGCTGGGTCGTGCTCGCGGTCGGCGCTGCGCTGTCCATATCGCCTGCCATGACCCACGCCGATGACCCCAAGGCATTCAGGCGCATCGCCAGTTTCCCTGCCTTCGAAAACTACGATATCGACACCGAGTCGGTCGCGGAGATCGTGGCGGCGAGCAGCGACGGCATGACGCTCATGTACACCGACAGCGAGAACGGAAGCCTGGGCTTCGTCGACATCACCGACCCGGCCAACCCCGCCGCGCTCGGTGCGGTACCGGTGGGCGGCCAGCCCACCTCGGTGGCCGCCGCCGGGGGTTACGCCTTGGTCGCCGTGAACACCTCGCCCGACTTCGTCGACCCGAGCGGCCATCTGGCCGTGGTGGAGATCGCCACCCGTGCCATCGTCGCCATACACGACCTCGGCGGCCAGCCGGACTCGGTCGCCGTCAGCGCCGATGGCCGCTACGCCGCCATCGCCATCGAGAACGAGCGCAACGAGGAGTGGTGTGTCGTGCCGGGTGACGGACTGGCCAACGATTTCCCGGTACCGGAAGACGACGCAGCCGCCGCGGCGGCTTGTCACACCGCCGGCGGGGAAGTGGGTGGCCTGCCGCAGTCGCCGGGCGGCGCGCTGGCTGTGGTCGATCTGGTGGGTAAGCCCGGGGCTTGGGGCGTGCGCAGCGTCGACCTGGCGAACCTCGACGGCATGCCGTTCGCCAGCGACCCGGAACCGGAGTACGTCGACATCAACCGCAATGACATCGCGGTCGTGACCCTGCAGGAGAACAACCATATCGCCCTGGTGGACCTGGCGAGCGGCGCTGTCGTCAACCACTTCAGCGCCGGCACGACGGACCTGCATCAGGTCGACACCCAGGACAACAAGCTCATCGAGCTGACCGGATCGCTCAGCAACGTGCCGCGGGAGCCCGATGGCGTCGCCTGGATTGCCGACGACCGCTTCGTGACGGCGAACGAGGGCGACCTCCACGGCGGCAGCCGTGGCTTCACCATCTTCGACACCGACGGCGAGGTTGCCTACGAGGCCGGCAACAGCGTGGAACACGCCATCGTGCGCCACGGCCATTTCCCGGATGCGCGCGCCGACGACCAGGGCAACGAACCGGAGAACGTGGAATTCGCCCGTTTTGGTGAGGACGACTACCTGTTCGTCGCCTCCGAGCGCGCCAGCGTGGTGCTGGTCTATAACACCCGCGGCAAGTCCGGCAAGGCGCCCAAGCTCAAGCAGGTGCTGGCCACCATGGTGCGGCCCGAAGGCCTGCTGGCCCTCCCACAACGCGGCCTGTTCGTGGCCGCCTGCGAGGAAGACGACCGCGACGCCGTCATCCGCGCCGGCCTGACCATCTTCCGGCTCAGCGCAGAGGCCAACTACCCGACGATCGTGTCCAAGGACCGCGCAGACGGAACGCCCATTCCATGGAGCGCCCTCTCCGGCCTGGCCGTGGACACCGAGAACGAGGACACCGTCTATACCGTCCAGGACAGCTTCTACGAGGAGAGCCGCATCCTGGTCATGGACGTGGAGGATGCCCCGGCGAAGGTCAAGGGGGAGATCGTGCTCAGGGACATGCACGGCAAGATCCCCGCTATGCCACGCGCCGTGGTCAACGACGACCTGACGGTCAACCTGGACCCGGAAGGCATCGCCACCCGTGCCGCTGGCGGTTTCTGGATCGTGTCCGAGGGCGCCGGCACCGCCGGTGACCTGGGCCGTCCTAGCGAGACCCTGAACCTGCTGCTTCAGGTCGGCGACAGCGGCGGGATCGAGGACGTGGTGACCTTGCCGGATGCCGTGAACGACCGTCAGGTACGTTTCGGCTACGAAGGCGTGGCGGCGGTCGGCCGCGGTGACGGCGAGGTGGTCTATGTCGCCTTCCAGCGCGAATGGCTCGGTGACCCGGACGATCGTGTGCGCATTGGTCGCTATGACACCCATAGCGGGGAGTGGACCTTCTTCTACTACCCCATCGAGGCCCCGCTCTCGGCCAACGGCGGCTGGGTCGGTCTGTCCGATCTGGCGTACCTGGGCGGCGACCGGTTTGCGGTGGTCGAACGCGACAACCAGGGTGGCCCTGACGCGGTCATCAAGCGCCTCTACGCCTTCTCCGTCGCGGGCCTGACCCCGCTCCCGGACGACGGCAGCAATCCACCGGCCTTCCCGGTCGTCGCAAAGACCCTGGTGCGGGACCTGGTGCCGGACTTGCAGGCCACCGGTGGTCTAGTGCCGGAGAAGATCGAGGGGCTGGCGGTCAACGCGGACGGCGATGCCCTGGTAGTCAACGATAACGATGGCGTCGACGACTCGAACGGCGAAACGCAACTCCTGCTCTTGGAAGGGTCGTTCGACGGCGACTAGCCCGCATTTCTCACCAGGGATCGTGGCGAGCACGCGCAGATGGCCGTAGATCCTGGCTCGGCCCGCGGTAGGAGCCGATTCTATCGGCGACCCCATGTGGCAGATCGCCGAAGGGATTCGGCTCCTACCCCGGACGAGGAGCCGGCCAGGAGATGCGGGCAGTTGCGCGGGCGCAGCAGAGTCGTGGTGAGAAATGCGGGCTAGGCCGCCCCCGGCTCTGCCATCGCCGGGGCGACCGGCGGTCATCTTCCGAGGGCGGGAAACAACGCGAGCAAGCCGTTCGCCATGATCTCCACCGCGATGGCCGTGAGGATCAGGCCGAACAGGCGGTTGATGATGTTCAGCCCGATGTGGCCGAGGCGCGCGCCGATCGGCACGGCGAGGCGCAGAGCGAGCCACAGCACGGCGCACACCCCGAGTATGCACAGGACCGTCACGGTCCGATGGGAGGCGCCGCCGGAGCGGTCCACCTCGATGATGACCGTGCTGATGGCGCCGGGACCGGCCAGCAGCGGGATGCCCAGGGGCACCACGGCCACGCTCTCGCGCTCCTCGGCCGCGGCCTCCTCCGCGGGGGTGGAGCGCACCAGGTCCGGCTGGCCGCGCAGCATGGCGAGGGCCATGAGCAGCAACACGATTCCTCCCCCCACCCGGAAGGAGCCCAGGCTGGTGCCCATGACCCGCAGTAGGGCGTCGCCCAGGAGGGCCGCGGTGACCAAGACGATCATCACGGTGAAGGCGGTGATGGCGACCACCCGCGCCCGTTCGCGGGGTGCGAGGCCGTGGGTCAGACCGAGAAACAGGGGGACTGCGGCCAGGGGGTCCAGGATCACAAACAGCGCGGTGATGAACCGCGTGTACTCGGACCAGTGTTCCATGGCGCGCCTCTCTCTCGCTTGCGGATCGCCCCTACGGCCGCACCGGTCGTCTCGCTGCGCGTGGCGACGGCCGGTGACGGTGCATGAGCTTACGGAGAGAACCAGCGGTCGCGCAGCCGGCGTAGCTCCGCGAGCTCTTCCAGCAGGTCGAGGGCGAGGGCCGCCCCCGCCAGGTTGACCCGCAGATCGCGTTGCAGGCGCAGGGCGGTGCGCACGCGGATCACGGCGATGCCGGTGAAGCACCACTGGTGGGGCGCGGTACCGGAGGGCGCGACCACGCCCTCGCCCACCATCTCGATCACCCGTTCGGCGTCCACGCCGCACACCTCGCAGAGCTGGCACAGGTCGAGCTCCGTGTGCTCGTCCAGGACGATGCCGGAAAGCGGTGGGCGCTTCTTGACCATGGGATCACACTCCCAACGATTGTCGCGGGTTCATCGGCATCTCCCGCGCCATGCGCTCGTAGAGCTCCCGCGCCGCGCGGGTCCCTGCCGGGGGCGCCATGATCGCCAGGATAACGTACTGGTCGCCGGGCGGCTTGCCCGGCAGGCCGCGTCCCTTCAGGCGGAGTTTGCGCCCCGTCTGGGAGCCGGGCGGCACCTTCACGTCGACCTTGCCCCCGAGGGTGGGGACGGTGACCCTGCTCCCCAGGGCCGCCTCCCAGGGGGTGACGGGCAAGTCGAGGTAGATGTCCCGTTTCTCTGCGCGAAACATGGGATGGGGGGCGAAGGCCACCTCGAGATAAAGGTCGCCGGCCGGGCCGCCCCCCAGACCGGGCTCACCCTGGCCGGCGAGGCGGATGCGCTGGCCCTCGGTGATGCCGCGCGGGATCTTCACGTTCAGGTCGCGCTGCTTGCGGGTGAGGCGGCCGTGGTCATCGATCACCGGCAGGGTCAGACTGATCGCACGGGTGGCACCGTGAAACGCCTCCTCCAGGCCGATGTCGATCCGCACCTGCTGGTCGTCACCCTTGAGACGCGCCTCCCGCCAGCCACTCCGCGGGGCCTGGCCCGCGCGGCCGAACAGGGCCTCGAAGAAGTCGCTGAAGTCCCCGACGTGGGTGTAGCCGCCGCCACTGAACCGAAAGTCCGCCTCCCAGCCGGGTGGCGGCCGGAACTCCTGGCCGGCCTGGCGTCCTTGGGCGAGTTGGTCATAGGCCGCCCGCTTCTCCGGGTCTTTCAGCACTTCGTACGCCTCGCCCACGTCCTTGAAGCGCTGCTCGGCCCCCGCCTCCTTGCTCACGTCCGGATGGTACTTGCGCGCCAGCCGGCGATAGGTGCCCTTGATCACCTCCTGGCTGGCGTCCGGGGGAACGCCGAGGATCTGGTAGTAGTCCTTGAATTCCATCGCCGAGCACCATCCGGATCTACGCTGCCAAAAGGGCGCCACCGGGATTCGGTGTAGCCGTGTTTATCCTCGCCCCGGTGTGCGAGGCAAGCGCCATGACCTGCGGAGCGTGCGGGCAGCAAAAACAGAACGGGCCGGGAGGCGATCGCCTCCCGGCCCGTGGATGCCGCCGACCCCAGGGGGGAAACGCGGCTTCGGGTAGCCACTGCCTCAGTAGCGGATGTCGTCCTCCGGAGGAGGATCATCCGGGTACTCGGGCGGATCGCTGTTTATCTCATCCTCATCGTCGAAGCTGCCAGGATAGGGCGCGTCGTAGTCCGGCGCCTCCATCGGTTCATCCATCGGCTCTTCCATCGGCTCATCCATCGGCTCCTCCGGGACATCCCAGTTTTGTTCCTCTTGGGTATCGTCCGGGGAGACGGCTAAGGCGCTGGACGCGCCGATCCCATACACTGCGGTCAACAGCACCAAGACCACGGCCAGTAATCGCATAGAGTATGTCTCCTACCTCGGTCGCTCGGATCGCGGGAGCTTAGTTTCCCGGGAGCGACAGGGAATCATCGTCCCAGCTCTCCCACTCGTCGTCTTCCCTCCAGGCGTCCATGTCCTCGAATTCTTCTTCGTCGGGCTCGGGCTTCCGTTGCCACTGCGGCTGAGGTTCGAGCTGGCCGTTGTCCCACCGACGGCCACGGTTTTTCCGTGAACCCTTCATCGTTCTTCTCCACGTCAGGGGTTGAGAGGTCGACGTACTGAGCGTACGCCCACGCAAAATCTTCGAATTCATCAAGGGGGCAACAAAGTGAAATGTTTTTTTTACCGTGATCGTGAAAACTAATTACCACCATGGATACCGAGCTGCTTCGTACATTCCTTCAGGTCGCCGGAACTGGGCGTTTTCGTCTCGCGGCGGAGCAGCTCTGCCTCACTCAGTCGGCGGTGAGCGCACGCATCAAGCTGCTGGAGAGCGAGATGGGCGTGCGGCTCTTCGAACGGAACAAACACGGGGTGGCCCTCACCGACGCCGGCAACCGGCTGGTGAGCCACGCGGAGACCATCCTCTCCGACTGGCGGCGCTGCTGTCAGGAGGTGATCCTGCCCTCGGATGCGGGTGCCATGCTTGCGGTCGGTTCGGTCGACAGCATCTGGACCATGTATCTCGGAAAGTGGCTGGCGTTGACCCGCCAGGTGACGCCCGAGCTGGCGATCAAGGCGGAGATCTCGTCGAGTGACGTCCTGATCCGGCAGCTCCTCGACGGCTCCCTCGACCTCATCGTGGTCTTCGAGACTCCGCAGCTGCCGCAGGTGATCTCCGTGGCGCTGGCCACGATCCCCATGGTGATGGTCTCCGATCGCCGCAAGCAGACCGTGGAGAAGGCGAGGGCCGGCCAGTACATCTTCGTCGACTGGAGCCCGGTGTTCAGCACCCTCCATCTCCAGCATTTTTCGGAAGAGCGATCGAGCAAGGTCCAGACCACGGCGGGGAGGATCGCCCTCGATCTCGTGCTGGCGATGGGGGGGACCGCGTATTTTCCCGAGCCGATGGTGCGCGGGTATCTGGCCAAGCGCCAATTGTTCGAGGTGGCCGATGCCCCGCGCATGCTCCGTCCTGTCTATGCCTTGCACCTGGTCCAGCGGGGGCAGGACCGCCACCTGACCCAGGCCATCGACCGCCTGCGCGACGTGGTGCAGGAGGATCGCTGACGGGCGGGAAAGGGGTGCGGGACGGCGCCGCCAAATGCCTTGCCCAACGCGCGCAACCGTCCTTCATACCTCCACCCCCCACTGCACCGGCCATTCTGGACACGACGCGCGATCCATCCGACAATGCGCGCCAGGCAGTGGTGAGTGTAGCTCAGTCGGTAGAGCCCCGGACTGTGGATCCGGCTGTCGAGGGTTCGAGCCCCTTCACTCACCCCACCTCGACCAGTAGTATTCAGCGACACAGCGGGGATCTCCCGCACACGAGGCGTCGGGCCGTTAGCTCAGCTGGTAGAGCAGCGGACTCTTAATCCGCGGGTCGAAGGTTCGATCCCTTCACGGCTCACCATACTTACCCGTGATGGCTGGGGGGGCGACTCCCGGCCATTCTTTTTCCTGCGTGCGATTGCAGCGAGAGTGGCGGAATTGGTAGACGCGCTAGATTTAGGATCTAGTGCCGGAAGGTGTGGGGGTTCGAGTCCCCCCTCTCGCACCAGACTGGCCCGCATTTCTCACCATGACTCTGCTACGCTCGCGCAACTGCCCGCATCTCCTGGCCGGGTCCTCGTCTTCAACTCCTCGATGGCGTAGGGCTTGCGGAGGGCGCCCGCGAAGCCGTGGTGCGCGAACTCGATCACCCCCGGGTCGTTGACGAAGCCGCTGGAGATGACGGCCACGACCGCCGGGTCGATCGCCAAGAGCGCCGTGATCGCCGCCTCGCCCCCCATGCCGTGCGGCGCGCAGTCGTAGAGGTCGGCGTACCGTTCCCGCTCGGCGTCCAGCTCCTCCTGGATGCGGCGCAGCTCCTCGTGTGGCATCTCTAGCTCGATCTGGTGCACCTGCGGCTCGTGGGCGAGCTGCTCCGCCTGCTCGGCGGTGAGTCCGTCGAAGTCGAACGGGAGCCTCTGGAGCAGGGCCTCGGCCCGCGCGCGCAGCTCGTGCGGCAGATTGGTCCGGATTCCTCGCTTCATGGTTCATCTTCCTCGGGTGTGTTGCGTCTTCTAGGCAGACCGCGCAGGGTCTTCATCGCGTGCTCGACGAGCTGCTCCAGCAGGGCAACCTCGGCCGCCCCGAAGGCATCCGGCTCGCTGGCATGGAGGGTGAGGGTCAGGGGCGGGCCATCATCCATGGCCAGGGGCAGGGCACAGGCGGCGCCATAACCGAGCTGCACCGCCTCTTGCCGCCACGTCGCGTCGGTGTGGCTATGGCGTTGGGGATGCCCGCAGGGCGATCCACCGAGAGTACCGTCGCCGTGCCAGGCCGTGGGGTTTGGCGGAACCGCCCGTGGCGTTCCGCCCTACGCTCACTCGCCGTGCACCGCTGCGTGCAGGGCCTTGCCCAGCTCCGCGAGGGTGTAGGGCTTGGGGAGGGCGCCGCGAAAGCCGTGACGGGCGTAGTCGGTGACGGCGGGATCGTGAGCGTAGCCGCTGGAGATCAGGACCGTGGCCGCCGGGTCGATGGCGAGCAACTTCTTGATGGTCGCCCTCGCCCCCATGCCCTCCGGCACGGTCAGGTCGAGGATCACCGCGGCGAAGCGTTCTCCCGACCGCATGGCCTGCCGGTACAGACGCACCGCCTCGGCCCCGTCACGGGCCGGGACCGGCGTGTAGCCGAGTCGTGCCAGCAGGCCGCAGGCTGCCGTGCGCACCGCCTCCTGGTCGTCCATCACCAGGATGCGGCCCTCGCCCGCGAGGTCCTCCGTGCCCTCCGGTTGCTGCCGCCGCGCTGGCAAGGGCTCCTTCGCCGCCGGGAGATAGAGGTGCATGGTCGTGCCGGTGCCGACCTCGGAGTCGGCGGTGATCGCGCCGCCGTGCTCCGCGACGATGGCGTAGCAGATCGCCAGGCCGAGGCCCATGCCGCGGTGCCCGCTGCGCTGCTTGGTGGAGAAGTAGGGGTCGAAGATCCGGCGGACGTCCGTCTCGGGGATGCCGACGCCGGCATCGGCCACGGACAGCCGGACATAGTGACCCGGCTGCAACTCGGGGATCTCACCGGCCAGCACCACCACATTGTCTGCGGTGATCCGCAGTACCCCGCCGCCGGGCATGGCCTCGCGGGCGTTGGTCACCAGGTTCTGGATGGCCCGGGAGATATCTCGCCCATTGGCGACCACCGGCCAGGCCCCCGCGCTCAGGCCGTAATCGCACTGCACGTCGCCGCCGGAGAGGGCCAGGTCGCACGCCGCCTCCACCAAAGGGTAGAGCGAGGTGACCGTCTTCGGTGAGCACCGGGGTAACCCCAGGGTCACGAGCTGGTGGACGAGGTCGCGGATCGCCTCCAGCCCCTCCCCCATCACCCCCAGGTGGGTCGGCAGTCGGTCTGGCGCATCCCGGTCCATGGTCGCCAGGGAGTGGGCACCCATCACCGCGGTGAGGAGGTTGTTGAAGTCGTGGGCGATGCCGCCGATCAGCACCTGCAGCGCCTGGCGGTGGCGCAACTCGGCCCGGGCCTCCAGCGCGCGGGTGCGTTCGGTCCCGTCGGCGATCGCCGACCGGCAGTGATCGAACGCGCCGCTGCCCCCCGGGGCGATGGTTGTGTCGAACCAGGCGGTGAAGCGGCGTCCGTCTGCCTTCACCATGGTGATCTCGCAGCTCCGCCGGTAGCCGCTGCGACGCACCGCCCGGTGATGTAGGTAGAAGGTGTCCAGGTCATCCCGGGCGACGAAGTCCGACAGACGCGCGCCGACCAGGTCGCGGCGCCCCACGCCGAACAGATCGGCCGCGGTGAGGTTGGCTTCGACGATGGTGCCGTCGGCGTCCGTGGTGACGCAGGCGACCGGGGCGTAGTCGAAGCGGTCCTGCACCTCGGCCAGCTTCTCCTCGGTGTGGCGCAGCTCCTCGATCAGCATCTCCACCTCGACCTGGTGGAGTTGGAGCTCGTAGGCCAGCTCGCCGGCTTGGTCCGAAGACCGGGTCTGGAAGCCGAGCTGCCTGCCGGCGAGTAGCGCCTCCGCACGCTGGCGCAACTCATCATATCGTTGTCCCTGCGCATCGTCTTCGATCAACATGGCGAGGCCTCCTGCCCCCCTCCCCACATGCTGCCTACGGTGGGCGTAGCCAGCGGGTCGCGGGCTTCCTCCCGTGATGGCAGCGACCGTCCCCTGCGGGCCGCCGGCCCGCAGGGATCCTCGACCTGCGGCGCGTCCGTTCGCCGGAGAGGCGACAGACCACTTGGACGCTCTGGTCCCCGCCTCGGTCCGGCGGTGTCTTGTAGTTCATCGCCACGTCCTCCACGGCATCGTGTCGCGCTGAGGTCGGCCGGGCGCCGATCCATGACTTTTCAAGACAAGATAACATATTGATTTATCTACAAATGCCATAGTAATTATCGGAAAAGGGGGGCCGCCCACCGGATCCCAGAGAGTCCTCGCCTTACCCGGACGATTTGGATCCCGCGCGATACCGTTGCTGGCGGAGCCGCCTGCGGCGTTCCGCCCTGATATGGAGGGGGACGCCGCGCGCCCCCCTGCCTGACGGCAGGCAGGCCTCGCCACCCGGCGCAGGTCCGGATGGCTTCACCCCCCCGTGGATGGCGGGCAGACGCCCGCCATCCAACCGTAGGTCGCGTCCCGCGACCTGCGGGTTACGCTCGATCGTGCGGCGCCGGTACGGTATTAGGTAGGGCGGATGCCCTGCCTGCCGGCAGGCAGGTCGCAGGGCGATCCGCCATCGTGCTGCGAAACGCCATGGCCGCACAGCTCACCGACAGGTCGCTCTCGGGGGCGGTGCACTGGCGGTAGGTCAGGAGATCACCGGCTACGCCGTCGATGAGGCGGCGGAAGGCGTAGAGCGGCGCGGCGCCGCACACCCGGGTCTGATCGCCGGTCGCCGCCCAGGCGCGATAGAAGGCGGCGGCGTCGCCGGTGCGCAGGGCATCGAGGAGGGTCCGGTCACTGGCCTCCACGGCGGACAGGCGGTCGGCGGTGAGGATGTCCGGATCGCCGAAGTGGCGCCCCACGTGGGACAGGTCCACGGCGGCGATGAAACACACCGTGCGACGCAGCCGGGCGATGGACTCCTGGAGTACCGCGAGGAAGGTCTCGATCTTGGCGTCGTCGGCCGGATCAGTCGCCTCCACGAGGTGGCGGTGCAGGCCGTCCACCAGGATCGGCACCATGCGCAAGGGCCGGTCGCGGAACAGGTGGCGCAGGAACACGGCCTGGAACTCGATGGAGTGCTCCTGGCGGTGGGCCAGCTCGTCGGCGAAGGCCCACGGGCAGGCGGCGCGCAAGGCGTCCACCAGGGCATCGTCGGCGGGGACGGCGCCCAGGGGGGTGTCGTACCCCTTGGAGCAGACGGCGAACGGCTGCGCCATCGGCCCGTGGCAGGTGCCGAGGACCACGAAGGTGTCGACCGCGGCGGCCTCCGCCACCGCCTTGTAGGCGTGGGCGTAGATTGGGCCGCCACGGTGCAGGTCGATGTGCGGCGCGACCAGCCCGCGCAGCGGGCGGCCGTTCGAGGTGCCGGGGAGGGCGCCGGGACCGCCATCGGCGGTGAACAGCCCGTCGAGGAAGTGGGGCAGGGTGACCGGGTTGGGATCATACGCCGCGGTGTGGGCCGGGGGGCGCAGGGGCTCGGCGAGGAAGGCGCGGTCGACCGCGTCGCGCCGGCTGCGGAAGGCCGCGCTGTCGAGGAACAGGGCGGCGTCGAGCTGACTCACCAGACCGTCGACGTCCGCGTCGGTCAGGGTGACGCCGAACTGCCCCTGGAACGCCGCCACCACCTCGCGCTTGCCCCGCACCCCGTCGAGCTGCGCCGCCAGGAACAACGCCTGCGGCGACAGCCACGCCTCGCGATCGCTGTACCCCTGCGGGTCCCGCACCAGATAACGCACCCCCTCGGCCGTCTCGACCGGGTGCGCCTCCAGGGGCCGCAGGGCGGGGAGGGGAGTGGGCATGAGGTATCCGCTTTCAGCGGTTGGCAATCAGCGGCCGATGATTTCAGGATAGCGGAAGGAGGAGCAGGGGTCAGGAGGTAGGGGCTCGGTGGGGGGTGCACCAACTACGTGGTCGGGGTCGCGCCGACGCTCCGGTTAGCCGGCCGACTCTGTTACTTGCCGCTACCGGGGGCGACGATGTCACCCTTCGTTGCCCCGACGATGTCAAGAAGCTCCTGAGACTCCTGCGCGGGGACGCGATGCTTCGCGAGTATCTCCTTGAAGATGGTGACCATGCGGTCCCACTCGCGCTCTGTGATGTTGAGGTGTGCGTGAGACTCCTTCATCGTCTGGCCCTGGTACTGGCAGGGACCGCCGGTAGCCTGACAGACAAGCGCCGTCACTTGGAACTTGAGGTAGGCCGCAGGCACGCGCTTCCTGGCTGCATCGATCGCAGGATTCGCATTGAGGACAGCATCCGAGACGAGGGCGTCGATGAAGTCGCTGGCCACGACTGAGATCGGCGCGAGGCCACCCAGCCGGTCATAGAGGGACGGCTCCTTAGCCGCTGCGCCGTCCTGCGCCAACACCGGATGCGGGCCCGCTGCGATTAGGGCGATGACCGCAAGGGCAGCCGAAGCTTTCATTCCGCGTGTCGTCATGATTGATCTCCTTCGCTTACGGGGAGTGCGTCGCCACCCCCATTCATTCTTTTGCATGGCCCCGACGCAGGCCAGCTAACGATTGATAGGCTGCCATCCCCTCCGCGAGGGCACGGCGCCCGGTGGTTGGTCAGTGAATGGTGGTGGCTGGCGTCGGGTGTGGTTATGCGGCGATGGGCGCCCGACGTCAAAGCGCAATCGCGCCCTCGGCAAGGGATCTCGCGCCAAGACGCTGAGGTGCGGAGGGAGTTCACCGCGAAGGAGACGCAGAGGGAATCCGTGCTTTTCCTTCGTGGCCTTCGTGTTCTTCATGGTTCCGGAAAAATCGTTCGCCAGCCCGCAGGGCTGTTTCCACCCCGAGCCCCTCACCCCTTGCCTCCTATCCCACCGCCCGGAAGGTCATCTCCCCGAGCGCTGCGATGTGCGCCACCAGCTCGTCCCCGGGGTGGATCTGCGCCACGCCGGCCGGGGTGCCGGTGAAGATCAGGTCGCCGGGGTCCAGGGTGAAGAAGGCCGACAGGTACTCGATGATCGCCGGGATGGCGAGGGTCATGTCGGCGGTGGAGGCGTCCTGGCACACCTTGCCGTTCACCTTGAGCACCATGTGGGTGTCCGCGATGTCGCCGTTCACCTCCTCGGGGCGGTAAAGGCGGGAGACCGGCGCCGCCGTGTCGAAGCTCTTGCCCAGGGTCCACGGCCAGCCGTTGCGCTTCGCCTCCTGCTGCACGTCGCGGGCGGTGAGGTCCAGGCCGATGCGGTAGCCGCGGATGTGCCGCCATGCGTACTGCGCCGTGACCTCCTTGCACGGACGGCCGATCTCCACCACCAGCTCCAGCTCGTGGTGGACGTTGGTGGAGTAGGCCGGGAGGCGGATCGGGTCGGGCTCGTAGACGAGGGCGCTGGCCGGCTTGAGGAAGACCACCGGCTTGTCCACGTTCGCCAGGATCTCCTGCATCTCCTCGGCATGGGCCTGGTAGTTCTTCCCGAGTCCGATGATCTTGCCGTGTTCCATCTGCTCTCCTCGTAATCGTTCGGTCGCTGCGCCCGGCCATGATACATCGGCGCGGCCCGCGCCGACTGCGCTCTTTTCTTCGCCGGCGAAAAAGGCTCTCCTTGCCGCCTTCCTTTACCAGCGGGACCAATCGGGGAGAGGCTCATGGCGCGCGCGACGGCCGGTACGGTGACGAACACCACGATGATTTCCGCCGCGGCCCGCCATAAGCGGCGGCGGACGGCGTGGCGCGCGACCTTCCTCGTATTGCTGGCGGCCGGCTGCGCCAGTGCGCCGCGCACGTGGATGCAGAACGAGACCGTGGCCATCGGCTGGCAGGCCAAGTCCACCAGCGGCCCGGAGCTGCGCGACCTGCGCCTCACCCAGCCGGTCGACCTGACGGCGGAGGCGGTCGCCAACCAGCTCCGCTCCCTGCGCTTCCAGCCATTACAGGGGGTGGCCCCGGTCCAGCCGGTCTTTGTGGAGGACGAGGTCACCCGGCTCGCCGGGCCCTTGAGCGAGGCCCTGCGCCGCGTCTCGCATCTCGATCTGGTCCGCTTCCGGCTGCGCACGGCGGCCGGGCCGACGGTCGGTGAGGTCTTCGCCACCCAGGATCACCTGCACTGGCGACTGGACGAGATCGCCGGCGTCGCGTTCGCCGCGCGGACCGGCGGCGCGGAGGAATCACGCTGGGATTGGCGGCTGGTGCCGGGCCGCGGCCAGAGCCTCTTCGTCCCGCCCACCCCCCTCGGCGACAAGACCGTGGCGAACTGGGTAGTGGCCGACTTCGCCCTGCCCACGGCGGCGGTGGTGCCGGAGACGCGGCAGGCCCCGGCTCCTGCCCCCGCCGCACCGCCGGCGGCTCAGACAGCCCCGCGCGGTCCGTCGCCGGCTGCGACTGCTGCCGCGCCCGCGTCCCCCGCCGCCGCCGTCCCGCCGCCGGCGGCAAAGAAGGCCCCTCAGGCCGAACCGGTCCCCGCCACCCTCGAAGAGAAGCTGGAGACCCTCAAGCGCCTGCGCGACAAGGGCCTCATCGACAAGGATGAGTACCAGACCCGCAAGCAGCGGCTCCTGGACGAGTACTTCTAGCCCGTGCCGTTGATCCCATCCATAGGCGGGGGGGCGGTATTCGGCTCGCGTTCTCGTTCGTCCTTTGCGCTCCCATGCCGCCTGCCGCGTCGAGGGGGGACGACTACCGGTAGTCGTGGAGCATCTGCACGCCGCCGATCTCCACCACTCGGCGGGCGTATCGCGCGTCGGCCGTGACGAA
>DASWHD010000199.1:0-6775 GCA_036393335.1 bacterium | reverse complement strand
GGGAGTGAACTCGTGGCGGTCCACGCCGGCGGTGCCGCGTGCGCCCCACGGGTCTTGTTGAGCGAAGACCTGGGAAGCGAGGAAGCGCTCGTGCAGGGCGCGCCGTCCCGCCGCGTCGGCCACCAGCCGCTCCTTCACATAGGACAGGCCGACGCGTTCGATCCACGGCGCGGTGCGCTCCAGGTAGCGTGCTTCTTCGCGGTAGAGCTGCAGATAGGCGCCGGTGTATTCGAGCACCTCCACCATGGTCGTCACGTGGCAGAGCAGGTCGGTGGCGCGCACCTTCACCCCGCCGTTGCCGCCCACGTGGATCTCCCAGCCGGACTCCACCGCCACCACGCCGAGGTCCTTGATGGTCGCCTCCGCGCAGTTCCGCGGGCAGCCCGACACCCCCATCTTGACCTTGTGTGGCGTCCACGACCCCCAGGTCATCTTCTCGATCGCGATCGCCATGGTGGTGGAGTCCTGGGTGCCGAAGCGGCACCAGTCGGAGCCCACGCAGCACTTCACCGTGCGCACCGCCTTGCCATAGGCGTGGCCGGAGACGAAGCCGGCGGCGGCGAGGTCGGCCCAGATCGCCGGGAGCTGCTCCTTTTTCACCCCGAGCATGTCGACGCGCGAGCCGCCGGTGAACTTCACCTCCGGCACCTGGTACTTCTCCGCCACGTCGGCCAGGGCGCGGAGCTGCGCCGGGTTGGTAATGCCGCCGAACACCCGCGGCACCACCGAGTAGCTGCCGTCCTTCTGGATGTTGGCGTGCACCCGCTCGTTGACGAAGCGCGACTGGGCCTCGTCGTGATACTCGCCGGGCCACGCCGCCAGGAGATAGAAGTTGAGGGCCGGGCGGCACGCCGCGCAGCCGTCGGGGCTCTGCCACTCCAGGAAGTGCATCACCGCCGCGAGGCTCTTCAGGGAGTGCTCGCGGATCGCCTTGCGCACCTGGTCGTGGGTGTAGTCGGTGCACTTGCACACCGGCTTCACCTCCGGTGCCGAGTACTCGCCACCCAGGGTGTGGGCGAGGATCTGCTCCACCAGGGCGGTGCACGAACCGCAGGACGAGGAGGCCTTGGTGTGGGCGCGGACGTCCTCCAGGGTGAACAGCCCCTTGGCGGTGATCGCCTGGATGATCTCGCCCTTGCACACGCCGTTGCAGCCGCACACCTCCTGGTCGTCGGCCATGGCCGCCGCGCGGCTCACGTCGCCGTGGCCCGAGTCGCCCAGGTGGGCCTGGCCGAACAGCAGGTGGTCGCGCAGGTCGGAGACGTCCGCCCGCTCGCGCATGAGCTGGAAGTACCAGGAGCCGTCCACCGTATCGCCGTACAGCACGGCGCCGACGATGCGGTTGTCGTGCAGCACCAGCTTCTTGTAGACGCCGCCCGACAGGTCCTTGAAGTAGATCTCGTCGGTGGAGTCGTCCCCCAGGTAGTTGCCGGCGGAGAATAGGTCGATGCCGGTGACCTTGAGCTTGGTGGAGGTCTGCGACCCCTCGTAGCGCCAGTAGCCGAGACCGGCCAGGTGGTTGGCACACACCTTGGCCTGCTCGAAGAGCGGCGCCACCAGGCCGTAGGTGGTGCTGCGGTGTTGCACGCACTCGCCGAGGGCATAGATGCACGGGTCGTAGGTCTGCAAGGTGTCGTTGACCACCACGCCGCGCTCGCAGTAGAGGCCGGCGTGCTCGGCAAGCTCCGTGTTGGGGCGGATGCCCACCGCCATCACCACCAGGTCGGCTGCGATCTCCGTGCCATCCGCCAGGTGGACCGCACGCACCCGGCCATTGCCCAGGATCGCCTCGGTCCGCGCCGGCATGAGGAAGCGCAGGCCGGTAGCCTCCAGGGAGGCGCGTAACATGCCGGCGGCGGTCCCGTCGAGCTGGCGCTCCATCAAGGTCTCCATCAGGTGCAGGACGGTGACCTCCATGCCCTGCCGGCGCAGGCCGTTGGCCGCCTCCAGGCCCAGCAGGCCGCCGCCGATCACCACCGCGCGGCGGTGGGTGGCGGCGATCTCCAGCATCCGGTCCACGTCGCGGATGTCGCGGAAGGTGACTACCCCCTCCAGGTCGTGGCCCGGCACCGGCAGGACGATGGGCACCGAGCCGGTGGCAAGGAGCAGGCGATCGTACAGCGCGACGGTACCGTCGTAGGCCACCACCCGCCGGGCGGCGCGATCGATCTCCACCACGGTCTTGCCCTTGTGCAGGGTGATGCCGTTGGCCGCATACCACGCCTCGTCGTTGAGCATGATCTCGTCGATGCGCTTCTCCCCGGCGAGGACCGGGGAGAGGAGGATGCGGTTGTAGTTACCGTACGGCTCGGCGCCGAAGACGGTGATGTCATACGCCTCGGGCGCCAGCTTCAGCAGCTCCTCGAGGGCACGGACGCCGGCCATCCCGTTGCCGACCAGGACCAGTTTCTTGCGCATGGAAAACCCTCCGGGGCACGCGAGTGCCTGAAGCGTTGCTGCCTGCTCCACACACTGCACGCGAGCCACTGCCCGCCACGAAGCAAGTCAAATGCCAGAAACCGGCGGACCCGCAAGGGGTTGACTGGCCGCGGTTTGCCCCCCATGAGCCACGTCATCCGGCCCGGCGTGGGGAATTCCCTGCAAAAGAAATGGGCAGGTAGTCCCCGATTGTTGCCCACAAAATTCGCAGTTCTAGGAGGGTTTTCCCAACGCTATTTAGGATGCGCAAAGGGATATCGAGTTGGCACTCCGATTGCAACCGTGGCCCTAGCGGTCAAACCCCTGTGGAGGAGGTCAGGTTATGTCGAGCCCGAAACTGAAGCTGTTTTCCTTTACTGAGAACATGCGGATTTTGCACCTGACCTGGATCGCGTTTTTCATCTCGTTTGTTGTGTGGTTTAACCACGCGCCCCTGATGGCCTCGATCCGCGGCGCCCTGGGGCTGAGTGACCAGGAGGTCAAGGCGCTGCTGATCCTCAACGTCGCCCTCACCATCCCCGCGCGGATCGTGATCGGCATGCTGGTCGACGCCTTCGGCCCGCGGCGCATGTACTCCCTGCTGCTGTTCATCTCCGCCTTCCTCTGCTTTGGCTTCGCCATGGCGAGCAATTTCCAGCAGATGGCCCTGATGCGCTTCCTGCTGGGCTTCGTCGGCGCCGGCTTCGTGATCGGCATTCGCATGATCGGCGAGTGGTTCCCGGCCAAGCAGGTCGGATTGGCGGAGGGGATCTACGGCGGCTGGGGCAACTTCGGCTCGGCCGCCGCCGCCATGAGCCTGCCGACCATCGCCCTGATGTTGGGCGGCGACAACGGCTGGCGCTACGCCATCGCCCTGACCGGCGTGATGTCTCTGGTCTACTCCGCCATCTTTGCCCTGACGGTCACGGATACCCCGAAGGGCTCGACCTACTTCAAGCCCAAGAAGAGCGGCGCCATGGAGGTCACCAGCCCCGGTGACTTCTTCCTCTACCTGGTGATGAACGTGCCGCTCTACGCCACCCTGGCGCTGCTCGCCTGGAAGCTGGGGCCGGCCAACCTCAAGCTCCTGAGCGCCGGGGTGACGGACATCCTCTACGCGGTCCTGGTGGCGCTGTATGGTTTCCAGACCGTGCGCGTGTACCAGATCAACAAGCACGTCTTCAGCCAGGAGGTGCCGCAGATCGACCGCTACAAGTTCAAGCAGGTGGCGGTCCTCGACCTCGCCTATCTGGTGACCTTCGGCTCCGAGCTAGCGGTGGTCTCCATGCTGCCCCTGTTCTTCCAGGACACCTTCGGCCTCTCCCAGGTCGCCGCGGGCATGCTCGCTTCGGGCTACGCCTTCATGAACCTGACGGCGCGGCCGGGCGGCGGCCTGATCAGCGACTGGCTCGGCCGGCGGCGCACCCTGATCATCCTGCTGGTCGGTCTCGCGGCCGGCTACTACCTGATGAGCCGCATCGACTCCGGCTGGCCGGTGTGGCTGGCGGTGGTGGTGACCATGGTCTGCTCGTTCTTCGTCCAGTCCGGCGAGGGTGCGGTGTTCGCCATCGTGCCCCTGGTGAAGCGGCGCCTCACCGGTCAGGTCGCCGGCATGGCCGGGGCATACGGCAACGTCGGCGCCGTGACCTTCCTCACGGTCCTGTCCTTCGTCTCAGCCCAGGCCTTCTTCCTGGTGATCGCCATCTCTTCCCTGGTCGCGCTGGTGTCGGTGGTCGCCTTCCTGGATGAGCCGGAGGGCCACATGGTGGAGGTGCTGCCCGATGGCACGGTGCAGATGATCGAGGTGACGTGAGTCCATCTCCCCGGGGGGAGCAGGGGCGGCGTCTTGTCACGGGAAGGCGCCGCCCCACCTTTCGCCCTTCCTGGGAACGCCGCGACGCCGTACAGTTCGCGGGGCGCTGCGTGACGACCGACGGCCTTCCGGATTCGCCGTGGCGGGGTGCAGCGCACGCCCTTCCAGGGATCTTGCTGGGGCCGGATCGAGCCATGCGCGTCGTGACCCACTCCGCGGAGGGACTGGCGCCGACCCTGGTGGTCTCCGCCGGCCAGTGCTCCGCGGCGGGCGCCAAGCCGGTCAACGAGGACGCCTGCGGCATCCGCATCCCGGGCGAGCCCCTGTTGCTCACCAAGGGGATCGGGGCGGTGATCGCCGACGGCGTGAGCGGCAGCGAGGCGGGCCGCGAGGCGAGCGAGACATGCGTCCAGGGCTTCCTTGCCGATTACTACGCCACCCCCGAGTCGTGGTCGGTCAAGACCTCGGTGGAGAAGGTCCTCGGCTCCCTCAACCGCTGGCTCTACGGCCAGGGACAGCGCGAGCACGGCAGCGCGCGCGGCCTGGTCACGACCCTCAGCCTGGTGATCGTCAAGTCGACCACCGCCTACCTGTTCCACGTCGGCGATACCCGCATCTACCGCCTGCGCGGCGGCACCCTGGAGCGCCTCACCCGCGACCACCAGGTACAGGTCGCCGGCGACCGGCGCTACCTGAGCCGCGCCATGGGGGTCGACCTGCGTCTGGAGATCGACCACTGCACCCACACGGTGGAGCCGGGCGACCTCTTCCTCCTCACCACCGACGGCGTCCATGAGCACGTCAGCGCCACCACCATGGCGGGTATCCTCGCCGAGCGCCGCGCGGACCTGGAGGGTGCGGCACGCGCTATCGTCGCCGCGGCGATCGCTAACCAGAGTCCGGACAACGTCACCTGTCAGGTCCTGCGGGTGGAGCGGCTGCCCACGGAGGACGAGGAGGGATTCTTCCGCCGCCTCACGGAGCTGCCGTTCCCGCCGCCCCTGGATCCGGGCCAGGTGGTGGACGGCTACCGCATCCTGCGCGAGCTGCACGCCAGCAAGCGCACCCAGATCTACCTCGCCCTGGACGACGAGTCGCAGGAGCGGGTCACCCTCAAGACGCCGTCGGTCAACTACGAGGACGATGCCGTCTACATCGACCACTTCCTGCACGAGGAGTGGGCGGGCAAGCGGATCCACAGCCCCCACGTGCTCGCGGTGGTGGAGCCGCGGCGGCCGCGTACCTTCCTGTACTACGTCACCGAGTACCTGGAAGGGGAGACCCTGCGTCAATGGATGACCGACCATCCCCAGCCGCCCCTGGCTGAGGTGCGCGCCCTCGTCGAGCAGATCGCCGCCGGCCTGCGGGCCTTTCATCGCCTGGAGATGCTCCACCAGGACCTGAAGCCGGAGAACCTCTTCATCGACGCCCACGGCACGGTGAAGATCATCGACTTCGGCTCCACCAAGATCGCCGGCATCGAGGAGATCGCCACCCCCCTGGCGGCGACCGGGCCCCTGGGCACGATCAACTACACCGCCCCTGAGTACCTGCACGGCGCGGCGGGCAGCAACCGCTCGGACATCTACTCCCTGGGCGTCATCGCCTACGAGCTGCTCACCGGCCGGTTGCCGTACGGGGAGCAGAAGTCTTTGAAGTCGAGCCGCGAGCGGCCCTACCGCCTGGCCACCGGCCACCGCCCGGACCTGCCGGCGTGGGTGGACGGCGCCCTGCGCAAGGCGGTGCAGCGCGAGCCGCACCGGCGCTACGAGGCCCTCTCCGAGCTGGTCTACGACCTCTCCCACCCCAACCCCGAGTGGGTCGCCGCGGACACCGCACCGCTTCTGCAACGCAACCCGGTGGTCTTCTGGCGCGGCCTCGCGCTCCTGCTGCTGGCGACCAACGCGCTGCTTGGCGTCTTGCTCCTGCGGTGAGGCCGGCTTGCAACGCAAAGCCGCAAAGGCGCGAAGGCGCAAGAGGAGGGATGGAAAGAAAGGGGGCCACGAATGGACGCGAATCGGATCGCGAACATCCACAGGGGGATTCGCGTCCATTCGCGGTTCAATCCCGGGGTGAGAGCGGTGCGGGAGGGGGACTCTTCGTGATAGGAAGGGCGGGTGAAGAGGAAGCGGATCACCATCCGGATAAAACGGGTGTATGAAGAACCGGCGGAAACGGATGGGCGCCGTGTGCTTGTGGACCGAGTATGGCCGCGTGGACTGTCGAAGGAGCAAGCGAAGGTAGATGTATGGCTCAAGGACATCGCTCCCTCCACAGAGCTGCGGCGTTGGTATGGACATGACCCGGACAAGTGGTCCGAGTTCAAGACCCGGTATGCCGCCGAGCTGGAGGCAAACCCGGCCCGCGTTGCGGCACTCCTGGCGGAAGTTCGGGCGGGCAGCGTGACGTTTCTCTATGGCTCGAGAGAAGGGCGGCGGAACAATGCGGAGGCGCTGAAGGAATACCTCGAGTCCCTCGATCAAACGGATGTCATGTAGCCCCGCGCTCCCGCACGATGGATAAGGGCCTCTGCGTTGGGGAGCG
>DASWHD010000198.1:0-14830 GCA_036393335.1 bacterium | reverse complement strand
GATCAACAGCCTCGCCAGCAACGCGGCCGGCGGTGCCTTCCGGGTCCTGGGCGGCCGGAGCTTCACTAGCACCGGCGGCCTGACCAACGCCGGTCGGGTCGAGGTCGGGACCGGGAGCACCCTGAGCGTCAGCGGGACGTACACCCAGACGGCAGGCGAGACCACGGTCAACGGCCTCCTCGCCGGCACCGGACAGGTCGACCTCCAGGGGGGCACGCTGACCGGCTCCGGCTCCGTCGCCCAGGCGGTCGCCATCGCCATGGCGGCCAGCGTCGCGCCCGGCAACAGCACGGGCGTGCTGACCTTCGAGGAGGGCGTCGACCTCGGCGGCATCTACCTGTGGCAGCTCGCAGCCCTCCAGGACGACAGCGATGGGGTCGCCGGATCCGCCTTCGATCAGCTCCTCGTCACCGGCGGGGACGTCGCCTTCGACGGGGTCCTGGGGTTGGACTTCCTGAACGGCACCACTCCCGACCCGGGCGAGGCGTTCTGGCAGGGGGATCACGCCTGGACGATTCTCGACAACGTTGGTTCCGGCACGACGACCCTAACGAGTGCCCTGATCAGCGGCTATGCGGGTGGATCGGGCCATTTCGACCTGGGCCTGGGTGGCACCGGCAACGATCTGGTGCTGCGCTGGACGGCGGTACCGGAGCCGGCGTCCCTCGGGCTACTGGCCCTCGGCGTGATGCTCACCTTCGTGGTGCGGCGCCGTCTCGCTGCCTGCGGCTAACCCGTATTTCTCGCCAGGCCCGGTCGACCCACCGGTAGGAGCCGAATCCCTGCTGCCGGCAGGCAGGTCGGCGACCCAGGCCCAAAGGGCCCCCTGCCGCACCAAGGGCGGGGGCCGGCCGCGCCTGGCGCCGCGGGTCGCCGGTGCAACCGGCTCCTACCCTTTGTTGGGAAATCGCGGCGCACTCCCGGAATTCCGGTAGGAGCCGAATCCCTTCGGCGACCCAGGCCCAAAGGGCCTACCGCGCCACCGGCGCGGATCGCCGGTGCCACCGGTTCCTACCCCTCCTACGCGATGTGTACAGTCCGCACGCAGCCACGGGCTGTGATCGATGCTGCACGCCCCTCGGGCCGGGAAATGCACCGCGCTTTGTCAACTCGGGCGGCGTTGTGGTGTGCTTCCCGGATGGAGCCTGCCCAGAGTCTCCCGGACATCCTGATCATCGGCGGCGGGCTGATCGGCTGCCTGTGCGCCTACGAGCTTGCCCGTCGGGGACAGCGGGTGGCGGTGGTGGAGCGCGGTGATCTGGAGCGAGAGTCGTCCTGGGCCGGCGCTGGCATTCTGTCGCCGATCCAACCGTGGCGCTATCCCGACGCCCTCTCCGCGCTGGTGAACCTCTCGCTAGCGCGCTACGACACCCTGGTCCCGGAGCTGCTAGGGGCAACCGGCATCGACCCGCAACGTCGCCCCTGCGGCATGGTAATCCCGGTGTTCGCCGAGGATGAGTGGCGGGAGCTCGACCCAGCCGCCGCCTGGAGTGCCCGCTTCGCGTGGGAGTACCAGCGCCTCGAGGCGGCCGAGGCCCGGGCCGTGGAGCCGGCCCTCGCCCCCGACTGCCTGGGCGCCGATTACTGGCCCGACGTGGGGCAGGTCCGCAATCCGCGGCTCGCTGCCGCCGCCCGCACCGCCTGCACCGCGGTAGGGGTGCGGTTTCACACCCACAACGAGGTGATCGGTTTCCGGCGCGATGGCGATCGGCTCGCCGCCGCGGTCATCGCCGATGGCGAGCTCGCCGCCGACCAGTTCCTCCTGGCGGCGGGCGCCTGGAGCGGCGGACTGGGTCACGCCCTGGACCTGGAGCTGCCGGTGGCGCCGGTGAAGGGGCAGATCCTCCTCCTGCGCACCGCACCGGAGACGGTTCGCCGCATCGTCAAGCACCCGGCCGCCTACTTTGTGCCGCGGGTCGACGGGCGGGTGCTGGTGGGGGCAACCATGGAGCGGGCCGACTTCGACAAGACCCCCACCCTGTGGGCTCTGCGCTCCCTGGCCAACGCGGCGGCGTTTCTCCTGCCGTGCCTCGATGGCGCCGAGGTGGAGCGGCAATGGGCCGGCCTGCGCCCCGGCACCCCGGATGGCCTCCCTTACCTGGGCCGCGCTCCGGGCTACGCCAACCTCTTCGTGGCCACCGGCCACTATCGCAACGGCGTGGTCCTCGCCCCCGCCACCGCCGAGGTCATGGCCCGGCTGATGGGTGGCGAGGAGCCGGGCATCGACCTCGCTCCCTTCGCCGTCGACCGGTCCGTGACGGAGGGTCACCCCCTCGGGCTACCGGCAGCCGCTCCGTAGTCGCGCGCCGCGGCAGCCCCGTTGGGGACGTTGGGCGGTGCGGCCCCCGAGGACGGCCATGCAACCGCCGGCACGGCGAGCAGCGTCCGCCGTCGAATCTGGCCGGCGTTGCCGCCCCCGCTGCGGACCGCGCGCAGGCGTATCGGCGGGGGCCGGCGATTGCCGTCCCCGCGGCGCCGTTTGTCGGTACGCGACCGGGGATCCTACAATAGCGGCTCGTTGGCGAGCACGGGAGCGACGCCCGGGCCGCTCCGCTCGCCGGGAGGAGTCTGCCATGCCACCGAAGGCCAAGACCAAGCTGCTGACCACCGAGGACTACTGGGCGATCTGGCTCGGCATGCTGGTGATCGCGCTCGCGCTGGGGACGTACTTCGCGGGTCAGTCGATCGCCGGGTGGGCGGTGACACCGGGGGGGTGGAGCTCGATGGGCGAACTCGCCGCCGATCTGGCGGCCAACTGGACGCACATCGGGATCATCTTCCTGGGGTTCGGCGTGGTGTTCACCCTGAGCATGTGGGTCATGGGCCGCAGCGTGCCGGCATTCGTGGTGGGCTACACCCTCCTGTTCCTGGGGTCGACGGCGATCTTCTACCTCGCGGGCTGGCAAGTGATGAAGAAGGCTGATCTCGGCGCGCCGCTGCTAGCCCTCCTGATCGGGCTGATCCTCGGCAACCTCCGCGCCATGCCGGAGTGGTTCAAGACGTCGCTACGCACCGAGTACTACATCAAGACCGGGATCGTATTGCTGGGTGCGACCCTGCCCATGAGCCTGATCTTCACTATCGGCCCGATCGCCTTCCTCCAGGCCACCATCGTGTCCGTCACCACGTGGCTCACGATCTATTTGGCCGCCACGCGGCTGTTCAAGCTGGACCGTCGCTTCGGCGCCGTGCTGGGCGCCGGCGGGGCGGTGTGCGGCGTGTCGGGATCCATCGCGGTGGGGGGGGCGGTGCGGGCGGACAAGGAGCACATCTCCATCGGCATCGCAGTGGTCTCGGTGTGGGCGATCGTGATGATCCTGGTGCTGACGGTAGTCCTGAAGTTCCTGGTCCCGGACCCCATCGCCCCCGGCGTCGCCGGTGCCTGGGTCGGCACGTCCGAGTACGCCGACGCAGCGGGGTTCGCAGTGGTCGCCGAGCTGGCCCACCAGTACGGCGAGGGGCCGATCCGCGCCTTCACCCTGATGAAGGTCATCGGCCGGGACATCTGGATCGGCATCTGGTGCCTGGTGCTGTCGTTCGTCTCCGTGGTGTGGTGGGAGAAGCGCGAGGGCGTGCAGCGCGCGGGCGCAGGCGTGATCTGGGAGCGCTTCCCCAAGTTCGTGATCGGCTTCTTCGTGGCCTCGCTGATCACCACCGCGGTGTCCCTCGCCGAGCCCACCGACTACCACGGGGTGGCCCCCTTCGCGGGCAGCTACAAGGACCCCGGGACCAAGCAGAAGACCGCCTACGCGGCGGACTTCTCGACCTACCGCGTGCCCGCCGCCGTCGCCGACCGCTTCACCGTGGACGCGCTGGCGGGGGAGATCCGCTTCCGCGGCCGGATGGACGAGGCCCAGCGCAAGCTGCTCAAGGACGCCGCCACGACGCCGGACCAGAAAGTGGCCATCATGCAGCTCGCCCACAGGTCCAACTGGTACGAGAGCGATCTGTCGCCCCGGGCGATCAAGCCCATCACGAACCTGCGCTCCTGGGCCTTCGTTCTGTGCTTCCTGTGCATCGGGCTGTCCACCCGGTTCAGGGAGCTGATGACCTTCGGCCTCAAGCCGTTCTGGGCGTTCACCATCGGCGTGCTGGTGAACGTGCCGCTGGGGTTCGTCCTGTCCAACTACGTCTTCGTGAAGTTCTGGGCAGGGCTCGACTGACCCGCACCCCCCACCACGAGCCGGCCCCGGGCGCGCGGCCTCCAGTGGCGCGCGACGCCGCCCGACCCAGCCCGCATTTCTCACCATGAATCTGCTGCGAACGCGGCGCAGCAGTCTTCCGGAGATGCGAACCGGGCGTGCACGGCACAAAAGCCGGAGTCGCCCCGCGCCGAGCCGTACATCGAGCCCAGGATCTGGATCCCGGGCAGCTCCGCCTCCATCCGCGCTGGATCGTCCACGAAGTGACGGCAGCGATCGCAGCGGGGCTCGCCGGGGTCACCCTTGCAGGCCATCACGGCGCCTCCTGATCGAGCAGTGGCGGGCGCAGAATCATGGGGAGAAATGAGCGCAGTCGACGGCGGCGGAGTCACAGGTCCTGCCCGCACCCGCCGGAAATGGCCCACGCGGCACGGGCAAGGACTTTGCATAGGCGGCAGGCAGATTGCCACATCGCTGCCCAGCCGGCACGACGAGATTCCTGGGCTCGCGCGGGGGCGCAGAGAAGTGGCGTCGTCTGCAGGCGCCTTGGCGTCTTGGCGCGAGATCCCTTGTCACGTGGACCACCACCCGTGGATCCGGCCAAGCCGCCTGCGCCTCTCGGCGTGGGGAAGGTTCCGCCAACGAGATCAGGAACCCGGGAAGCGGCGGGAGGCGGTGATGCTCTTCCGGAGTGCACTTCCTGGCTTCCGCCGTCCTAAGGTCCCACGACGGAATGGCCGCCGGGCGCCCCGGTCGACGACCACGCCCGGTCAGCGCCCCTCTCGTGCATCGATGGCCACGAGGCGATCCTTAGTTGCTCTAGGTAACAATCAATGCCAGAATACAGCCTTTAATTATCCTTAAAAGCAATTACATGAGTGATCTTTACTTGCGTTTAGACGCATTTTTATAGATTTCTGTAGATAGATTGCTCTATGTGATAATCTAATAATATGCCTCTCTCTTCCCTCGCACCGCTCCTTGACGAGATCCTCCGGGCGGCTAAGGCCCAGGGGCTCGATCAAAAGTCGCTCGCGGCCCGCGCTGGCCTGTCGGCACCGACCCTGTCGCGCATGAAGAGCCAGGACGACGTCGCCCTCTCCACCCTCGTGCGCCTCGCCGCCGTCGTCGGGTTACGTCTCGCCCTGGTCGCGGCAGATGACTTTGTCGCCGAGGTCGAGCGCGGGGAGCTGTTCTGATGCCCGACCGGCAGGCCGTCGTCTGGACCCGGGTCGCGGGCGAGCCCGTGAAGATGGGCTCGCTCTATGTCACCGAAGTGGAGGCGCGCTTCCAGTACACGGCGGAGTTCGTGGAGACGGGGCTGCCCGGCCTTAGCCTGGTCTACCCGCCGGCCGTGTACGGCGAGCGGCCGGTGGTCCTGCGCCAGCCGCGCACCCTCCACCCACGCCTGCGCGCCCTGATCCCACCGCCCGGCGAGCACAACTTCCAGCGCAAGCTGCTCCTCGCCCACCTGCGCGCCCAGGGGACCACGTTCGCCGATCCGTTCGCAGAGGACTGGGCCCTGCTGACCCTCGCCGGCCACGGCGGGATCGGCCACGTGGACTGCTTCGCCGACGACGACGCGGCCCGCGCCTGGTACGGCGACGCGCGACCGGCGCCCCTGGTCGAGGTGGGGGAACGCATGGGGGCCGCCCTGCGCGACCTGATCGCCTGGCTCGATGCCGATGCCGTGGCACTCCTCCAGACCCTGGGACCGACCCCGTCGGTGGGTGGCGCCGTGCCCAAGCTCCTCGTGGCCATCCCGCACGCGGGGTGGACCGGCCAGGTCTCGGTGCCCACCAAGGGTAGCGATCCCCACCGTCTCGACGTGGTCCTCAAGCTGGAGCGCAGCCAGACCTATCCCGGCCTGGTCGAGCTGGAGGCCATGGCCCTGGAGGCCCACGCGGCGGCCGGCTTCGTCGTGCCACGCCACTGGCGCTGCCAGGTGGCCGGGTTGCCGGCCCTGGCGGTAGAGCGCTTCGACCGGGATTCGGCAGGCCTACCCATTCCCTGCGAGAGCTGGTTCGCCATCCTCGCCGCCGGCGCCCGCGATATCGCCACCCCGTACGACGGCTCTCTGGACCGGATCGGCCGGGCGATCGACACCCCGGCCATCACCCTGGTGGGGGATCGCCGGGAGGCAAAGCGCCACCTCTTTCGCCGTCTCCTCATGGCCCTGCTCACCGGCAACGGTGACCTGCACCTGGAAAACCTTGCCATCCTCGGCAGCGGCGAGACGGCCGGTTTCTCCCCGGTCTTCGACCCCACCCCGATGCGCGCCTACTCCCTCCACGACCTCCTCACGCCCCTGCCGTTCGGCGAATACGGCCAGCTCCCGGATGGCGTCGCCACGCCGGTCGGGCTGACCAAGGCCGTTGTGCGCTTTGCCCGCGGTCTCGGCATTCGGCGCGACGAGGCCGCCGCGTTGGTGCGCGAGGCGCTGCGGGCGACCGACGACTACGTGGACCGGGTGCGCGGTCTCACCATCCTGCCCGATCCCCATAGGCGGCGCCTGGAGGAGATCTGCCTAGACATGCGCCGCCGGCTCGCGGCCGTGGCGTGAGCGGCGCGGGATTTCTCAGAGCGTAGCGATCATGTATTACGCTGCCCGAAACTGGAGGCACAACGATGGATATCGACGTTCGTTTCATGGGCAGGACCCTCCCCATCAAGGTGACCGACCCACACCGCATGAACACGGCGGGGGTGGTCGGCGAGATCGTGTCGTTCCTCAACGGTGACGCGGGCAGCCCCGACGCGATGCACCTGGCCGAACTCTTGCCGCGCATGGTGCGCGGGGTCGCCGGATGCGAGGGCGGCTGCCCATCCAACGCCAAGGGCCTGGTCCGGGCCGGCTTCCGCGACTACCACCTGGACTATGTGGAGGGCGGCATCCTTACCGCCGCCCGCGAGGTGGCACCGGGGCAACGGCTGGAGATCAAGATCTTCCCGGAGTTCTGAGCCAGATCAATGGCTCGCCCCGCAGGGGCGTCCATGAATCCCCTCCCGTCGGGAGGGGGCCGGGGGGAGGGCGCTCGGAATGAGCACTTCGCCGGTTCCTAGCGCCCCCACCCTGGCCCTCCCCCGGAGGGGGAGGGTCCCCAAGGACTCCCCGGTCGGGGAGAATCGATCGTTCAGGGGGCCTGGGGGAGGGCATTTGGGATGAGCACTGCGCCGGTTCCTGGCGCCCCCACCCCGACCCTCCCCCGACGGGGCCGGGGGGCGAGTCAGAAGGCCAGTTCCAACACGAGGGCGCCGTCGCGGATGCCGACGGCCTTGAGCATCCGCAGCTTCGGCGCCGCGCGCAGCACCGCCTCGTCCAGGCGGTAGAGGAGAATCACCGGAAACTGATCCTGGGTGAGGACGTCGACCGCGCTCTCGATCAACGCCGCGAACGGCCCCTCCACCCCGTCGATGGCGAGCGACGCCACCCGTGGCTCCCGCAAATGGAACTCGTGGCGTGCCGGGTCGTACGCGATCTCCCCGTCCACCACGCCATTCCCGGTGACCGGTGGCTGGTCCGGCATCGCCGCCTTCACCTGGGTCGCCAGAGCGATGCGCCGCGAGCCGGGGCGCAGGATCACCCGCGGGTGGCTCAGGGTGACCACCCCGAGGGCGTTTTTCCGGGTGATCGGGAAGTACGCCTCCACCGCCTTTTGCAGGGCGGGCGCAGCGACCGTCACCGTGTAGCCGTCGGCACGGGGAACGGCCAGGGTGACGGAAGTTACGGCGAGCCCCAGAAAGATCGACCATCGAACCATGCCACACCTCAGAACCTACGAGTGAATGTATTGAAGCCGTGGCCGGATGGGCTACCGGCGCGCGCCCAGCACCCGGTCCACGGCGTACTTCCCCGCCCCCACGAGGAACATGCCGGCGAAGACGATCCCGGCCTCCAGGGCGTGGCTGTAGACCTTGAAGGGATCGCCCTTGCCGAAGTGCATGGCGAAGGCCACCGCCATGGTGAAGGCAAGGGCGAGGCTGGCCGGGCGGAAGAACAGGCCGAGGGCGAAGCACAACCCGCCTGCCGCCTCGGCGAGGGCCGCACACAGCCCCCAAAACTCGGGCGCGAAGCGTACCCCGAACAGCCCCATGGCGCCGCCCAGCCCCGCCCACGTCTCCGGCCCGGCCATCAGCTTGGGCCAACCGTGGGCGATGAACGCGGCTCCGAGCCCGACCCGCAGGATCAAGAGCCCGAGGTCACGAAAACGGTCGAGGAAATTCCCCATAGCCTTTCTCCAACGCGGAGCAACCAACTCGGCACCCATTGCCGACCCTGCGCCGAGAGGGGAACACGAAAGCACGAAATCGGGAAGCCGCGAAAGGGCCATCGAGCAACCCCGCCCGATTTCGTGTTTCCATCCTTCCCTCTCTTTGGTGTCGGCTGCCGTTGGGAGGATGCGGCGCGTCCACTGCGCACGCCTGCGCCGTTTGCGCTGACTCCGATGGGTTCCTATGCTCCCGCGGAGCCTAGGGGTGTCTCGCTTCGGCGGGGCTGAGAAAACACCCTTTGAACCTGATCCGGGTCATGCCGGCGAAGGGAAGAGCAATTGCTCCCCGTGCTGCCTGACTCGGTCCCTCCATAGGAGTTGACCGATGTCGACCACCAAGAGCCCCTCCACCGACCCCGCCGCGATCCTCGCCCGCGCACGCGAGCCGTATCCTGCCTCGCGCAAGGTCTACGTGGAGGGCAAGCTGCCGGGGGTGCGGGTGCCGATGCGCGAGATCACCCTCACGCCCACCCGCAAGGCGGACGGCGTGGAGCCCAACCCGCCGGTAACGGTCTACGACACCAGCGGCCCCTACACCGACCCCGCGGTGGAGATCGACCTGCGCCGCGGCCTGCCGCCGATGCGCCGCGACTGGATCACGGGCCGCGGCGACACGGAAGAGCTCGCGGATATCACCAGCACCTACGGCCGCCGCCGCGCCGCCGATCGGTCGCTGGCCGGCCTGCGCTTCCCGTCGCCGCGCCGCCCCCTGCGCGCCCGGCCCGGCGCCAACGTCACCCAGATGCACTACGCACGGGCGGGCATCGTCACCCCGGAGATGGAGTTCGTGGCGATCCGCGAGAACCAGCGCGCCGCGGCCCTCTCCGATCTCGCGGCGGACCTGCGCCAGCAGCACCCGGGGCACTCCTTCGGGGCCGCCATCCCGGCCGTCATCACCCCGGAGTTTGTGCGCGACGAGGTGGCGCGCGGTCGCGCCATCATTCCGGCCAACATCAACCACCCGGAGCTGGAGCCGGTGATCATCGGGCGCAACTTCCGGGTGAAGATCAACTCCAACATCGGCAACTCGGCCGTGACCTCCTCCATCGAGGAGGAGGTGGAGAAGATGTGCTGGTCGATCCGCTGGGGCGCGGACACGGTGATGGACCTCTCCACCGGTGCCAACATCCACGAGACCCGCGAGTGGATCCTGCGCAACGCCCCGGTACCGATCGGCACCGTGCCGATCTATCAGGCCCTCGAGAAGGTCGGCGGCAAGGCGGAAGACCTCACCTGGGAGATCTACCGCGACACCCTGATCGAGCAGGCAGAGCAGGGGGTCGACTACTTCACCATCCACGCCGGGGTGCGCCTCGCCTACGTGCCCCTGACCGCGCGGCGCGTGGCCGGCATCGTCTCCCGCGGCGGCTCGATCATGGCCAAGTGGTGCCTCGCCCACCACCAGGAGTCGTTCCTCTACACCCGCTTCGCGGAGATCTGCGAGATCATGAAAGCATACGACGTCTCCTTCTCCCTCGGGGACGGCCTGCGCCCCGGGGCGATCGCCGACGCCAACGACGCGGCCCAGTTCGCGGAGCTGGAGACCCTGGGGGAGCTGACCCAGGTCGCGTGGGACCACGACGTCCAGACCATGATCGAGGGGCCGGGCCACGTGCCCATGCAGCTCATCAAGGAGAACATGGACAAGCAGCTCGCCGAGTGTTTCGAGGCGCCGTTCTACACCCTCGGGCCGCTGACCACCGACATCGCGCCAGGCTACGACCACATCACCTCGGCGATCGGCGCGGCGCAGATCGGTTGGTATGGCTGCGCCATGCTGTGCTACGTCACCCCCAAGGAACACCTCGGCCTGCCGGACCGGGAGGACGTGCGCGCGGGCGTGGTCACCTACCGCATCGCCGCCCACGCCGCCGACCTGGCCAAGGGCCACCCGGGCGCCCAGCTCCGGGACAACGCCCTGTCCAAGGCGCGGTTCGAGTTCCGCTGGCACGACCAGTTTAACCTGTCCCTCGACCCGGAGAAGGCCCGGGAGTTCCACGACCAGACCCTGCCGGCAGAGGGGGCCAAGGTCGCCCACTTCTGCTCCATGTGCGGGCCGCAGTTCTGCGCCATGAAGATCACCGAGGAGGTGCGCGAGTACGCGGCGCGGCGGGAGGTCGGCGAGGCCCAAGCCTTGGAGGTCGGCCTCAAGGACAAGGCCGCCGAGTTCCGCGAGACCGGCGCGGAGATTTATCTGAACGAATAATCCTCGTCGCAAAGTCTCCCCCTCCCTCCGGGAGGGGGTTGGGGGAGGGCGTAACGGATCTACCGCTCCTCTTCGGAGACCACCGTGCCATCGCGCAAGCCGCCCGCCGACACTCGATGCCTCGACAATGCGCGGCACGCGCGACGCCATGCGACCGACGCCGAGACCCTCCTCTGGCGTCACCTTCGCCGGCAGCAGCTCGACGGCCTTCGATTTCGCCGCCAGCATCCCGTCGGGCAATACCTCCTCGACTTCTACTGCCACGAGGCCCGTCTCGCGGTGGAGCTGGACGGCGGCGGCCACGCGGGAGAGAGCCAGCTGCATCACGACACAGAACGGTCAGCACAACTCCAGGCGATGGGGATCCGCGTGGTGCGCTTCTGGAACCACGACGTCCTGAGCAACATCGATGGCGTGGTGCAGGCCTTACGGCAGGCCCTCGAAGAACGCCTTGGCAGATAACCTACCGCCCCCACCCCGGCCCTCCCCCGGCGGGGGAGGGCGCTGCGCTTGGTGATCCACCGCCGCTGCGGCAAGATCGCCGCATGTCCCTGTCCGCGCTCGACCGGCGCCGGTGGCTCGCCGTGGCGGGCGGCCCGCTGCTCGCCTGCCTGCTCTGGGGCTTCACCGACCTCGACCCGAGCCACCCCGCGGTGACGCGCATGGCCGGCATCGCCGCCTGGATGGCGGCGTGGTGGCTCACCGAGGCGGTCCCCCTGGCGGTCACCGCCCTGCTGCCGATCGTCCTGTTCCCCCTCCTGGGGGTGCAGTCGGGCAAGGCCACCGCTACCACCTATTTCAACCACATCATCTTCCTCTTTCTCGGCGGCTTCATGATCGCCCTGGCGATGGAGCGCTGGAACCTGCACCGGCGCATCGCCCTGCGCATCCTGCTCCTGGTGGGGGGCGGGCCGGCGCGCATCATCCTCGGGTTCATGGGAGTGACCGCGTTCCTCTCCATGTGGATCTCCAACACCGCCGCCGCGATGATGCTGGTGCCGATGGCGATGGCGGTGATCCACCAGATGGAGACGGCAAACGGCCACGATGCCGCCCGGCCATTCGCCACCGCGTTGCTCCTCGGCGTGGCGTACGCCGCCTCTGTCGGCGGGATCGCCACCCTCATCGGCACCCCGCCGAACCTCGCCTTCGCGCAGATCTTCGCCCTGACGTTTCCGGCGGCACCGGAGATCAACTTCGCCGAGTGGATGGTGCTCGCCCTGCCCATCTCCCTGGCCATGCTGCTCATCACCTGGCTCCTGCTCACCCGCCTGCTGTTCCGCTTCCGCCACCTGGGTCCGGTGGATCGGGCGATGGTCGTGGAGGAGTACCGCAGCCTCGGACGGATCACCCCGGAAGAGCGTCGGGTCCTCGCGGTCTTCGTCACCACCGCCGTGCTGTGGATGTCCCGCCAGCCGATCGCGACGGGGATCGTCACCCTACCCGGCTGGTCGTCGCTGTTTCCCGACCCGAGCCTGTTCGACGACGGCACCGTGGCGATCGCCATGGCCAGCCTGTTGTTCGTGCTCCCGGCAGAGGGCGGGCGCGGCGTGCTCATGGATTGGGGGAGCACCGTCCACCTGCCGTGGAACATCGTGCTGCTGTTCGGCGGCGGATTCGCCCTGGCCGCGGGCATGAAGAGCTCCGGCCTCGGCGACTACCTCGGCCACGAGCTCGCGGCGATCGGCGACGTGACGCCCCTCGTGATGATGGCCGGTATCTGTCTGCTCATGACCTTCCTCACCGAGCTCACCTCCAACACCGCCACCACTCAGATGATCCTGCCGATCGTCGCGGCAGTGAGCGTCGCCATCCACACCCACCCCCTGCTGCTGATGATCCCCGCCACCATCTCCGCCTCGTGCGCCTTCATGATGCCGGTGGCCACGCCGCCCAACGCCATCGTCTTCGGCTCCGGCAAGCTGCGCATCCGCGACATGGCGTGCGCCGGCCTGGTGCTCAACCTGGTGGGAGTGGTGGTGGTCACCACCGGCGTCTACCTCCTCGGCCTCACCCTCTTGGACATCGACCCGCACCACCTCCCACCATGGGCGGTGGCCAAGTGAGCGGGATCTCACCACTCTCGGAAATCGCAATGAACCCGCCACCCCTGTTCGTCTTCGACATCGAGACCGTCCCCGATCCGATCGCCGGTGGCCGTCTGCTGGGAATGGCCGGCGCATCCCGGGGCGAGATCGCCGCAGCCCTGCGCGCCTACCACCTGGAGCGGACCGATGGCACCAACGACTTCCTGCGCCAGCCCTTCTGGGAGGTGGTGGCGATCTCCTACGCCTATGTGGAGGTGGAGGGACGGCCGGCCCCCTGGGGGCGGGACACGGTGTGGGAGGATTGCCGCTACCACCTGCGCGGGGTGCAGAGCGTCGGCACCGAGGAGAGCGGCGAGGCCGAGTTGGTGTGCAGCTTCTTCCACTTCCTCGACCGCAAAATCGCCGAGGACCACCGTCCCTGCCTGGTGAGCTGGAACGGCCGCGGCTTCGACCTGCCGGTGCTGCGCTACCGTGCCATGCTCCACCGCATCCCTGCGGCCGGCCTATTTCGCGCCGGCGACCGGTGGAACAACTACACCAGCCGCTACGCCCTCGACTGGCACTGCGACCTCCAGGAGGCGACGAGCGACTTCGGTGCCGCCGCCCGCTGTCGCATGGACGAGGTGGCGGCCCTGGTGGGCGCGCCGGGCAAGCTCGGCGTCGACGGCTCGCAGGTGGAGGCCCTCCACGCGGCGGGAGACCTGGCGGCGATCCGCGCCTACTGCGAGACCGACGTCCTGAACACCTACCTCATCTACCTCCACTGGGCCTGCCTCACCGGCCTCACCCCCCCCGAGGGACTCGCCGCCGCCCTCGACGGGCTGGCCGCCTACCTGACCGTCGAGGGAGAGGGCCGCCCCCACCTCGCCGAGTTCCTCGCCGCATGGCGACCTACGGAGTCAGACAAGGGCACCACTCCGTAGGGTGCGTAGACCCTTGCCCGGAGCGCCGGTAGAAACCGAATCCCTTCTGCCTACCGGACAGGCAGGTCGGCGACCCCGGCCCGCAGGACCTGCCCGCGCCTACGGCGCGGATCGCCGGTGCCACCGGCTCCTACCCCCGGTTTACAGACGGCGGCGTCCGGCCGGTTGAACCCGGCCCTACGGCGCTGCGGCCCCTTCGCCCTCCCCGCAGTTACATATGCATGGAAGCAAGCTCGATGATGAGAGGGACGTTTCGAGCATTTTCTCAATTGCCACACACCTCTTGCTGATCAACACATATGTATTAGGTGAATATAGATCGTTTTGGATATTTACTTGATGCTTTCCTGTCATTCGCGTACTCTTCCGTCTCGCTGTTGGCCAGTGAGTCGACAGCCATTTGTTCTACCCGGTTCCAGGAGGAACCGCATCGACAGGAGGTGTCATCATGAAAAGCTGGTGGATCGCAGTAGTATGGGCCGTTTCGGCTCCACTCGTGGCAAGTGCGGAGGTGATCCTGAGCGAGATCAACTACGCCCCGCCCACCGATGGCCAGGACACGGAGTTCATCGAGATCCTCAATCTGGGTCCCGGCCCCGCAGACCTGTCGGGTTGGTACTGGGACGGCATTACTCTCACCGTTCCGGACGGCACGGTGCTCGCCCCCGGCGGCTTCCTGGTCGCGGCCTTTGAGCTGATCGACACGACCGATAGCAACACGTTGTCGTTCGAGAGCTTCTACGGCAACGGCGACGGCGTGGCCGATGAGTTTGCCTACGCCATCCTCGACTACAGCGGCGGCCTCCTCGATGCCGGCGAGTTGATCGCGCTCCGCGACGCGGCAGACCAGATCATCGACAGCTTCGACTATAGCGCCCTCGTCGCCGACAACCCGGACCGCCGCTCCCTCGAGCGCCACTCTGCCGCCCCCGGCGACTTCGTGGTCGGCACCGTCGACGGAGGCACTCCGGGGAGCAGCGAGGTCCCGCTCGCGGCCGTCCCCGAGCCCGTGTCGCTGGCCCTCATCCTCCCCGCCCTCCTCCTCGTGTGCGGCCCCCTGACCCGTCACCCTCGCCGGCGTAGGTAGTCACCCGCGCCCTCGCCCCCTCTCCCAGCGGCCGGCAAGATGCCCCTAGCGCCAGGACGGCAGCCACCGGGGGAGGGGGCGATCCACTCATTGGCAATCGCGCCGCCCGGGCCGAAACCCCGAGCCGGCCGAATCTCTCACCATGCGGGTCAG
>DASWHD010000197.1:0-4885 GCA_036393335.1 bacterium | reverse complement strand
CTACGCCACCCTCTGCGCCGCGGCCGCCCTGGTCTTCGGCACCGAGTCGATGGTGGTGTTACGTGACGTCCTCCCCCTGGACAGCGAACGGGCGCGCGCGGTCAAGAGCTGGGCCCTGCGCGCCCTGGTGCGATCCGCCCTCCGCGACTCGGAGGCCGCAAAATAAGCCTCGTTGGGCCGGTGCATAACGACTTTCTCAGGGCGATGGTCCGGAAGCCGCAGCGGTGATCCAGGCCGACCGAAGGCGACCCGCATCACGCGGTGGGCGGTGGCGACGTCGCGCACTTCCATCGGCCGGACGATCACGACGTGGCCCTTCTTGCGCTCCGGCTCCACGCTCAGCGCCTTCTTGCCTTCCTGAGCCGAAATCACGCGCCGCATCGTGAGAGACCCAAGGGCGGCGGTGGCCTGCGACAATTAAGGGCAGCCCCCTGGGCGGTGAGGGGGCAACCGGAAGGGCGGAGGTGATGGCGATCTACCTGGCGTATGACGGCTCGATCAACGGGGACTGGGTGTCGCACTACGCGGTGCGGATGGCGGCGCGCCATCCCGAACGAACGTTGCATCTCGTCCACGTCCGGGACCGGACCCCCGGCCCGGCCGAGCTGCAGGGCAAGCTCGGACGCATCGCCGGGGAGTGCGAACAGGCCGCGGTCCAGTGCCAGATCGCGCTTCACGCCGTGCGGCGCACGGTCGTGGAGACACTCCTCGCCGCGGTACCCGCCGGTGGCCAGCACCTGCTCGTCTGCGGCACGCGCGTGCGTGCGGGCCGCCGCGGCCTGCTCGCCGGCACGGTCTCCGAGGAGCTGTTGCGGGCCGGCCACTGCCCCACCCTGGCGCTGCGCGTGGTCCAGCCGGGCCTCCTGGGACTGCCGCGCGACTTCCTGATCCCCCTCGCCGGCCATCCCCGCGGGCTGACCGCCGCCCTGCCCTTCCTCGCCCTGCTCGCCGCCGACGTGTCGCGCATCCATCTGTTGCGGGTCGAGGAGGTCACGGCGTCCCGGTTCCGCCGCCTCCCGGCCACGACGGTGGAGCGCTTGAGCACGGCAGGGCGTCACTACCTCCAGGACGCCGAGGGCGTCCTGGCCGGGGAGGCTGCCTTCGTCCAGGCGCGCCTGGACTCCCTGGTCGTGGTCTCCGACGACGTGCCCAAGGAGATCGTGATCGCCGCCAATCGCACCAAGGCGCGGCTGATCCTGATGGGGGCGTCGCAGCGCAACCTGCGCGAGCGCTTCTTCTACGGCAATCCCATCGAGCAGGTGCTGCGCGAGACCCCGTGTGACGTGGCGGTCTACCGGTCCGTATCATGAACGGCCAGCAGATCCAGCACGCCCCGCCCGAGGCGGTCTTCGCTCTCCTCCGCAGCCAGCCCGCCGGCCTGTCCGACGCGGAGGTCGCCGAGCGGCTGCGCGAGCTGGGCAAGAACACCCTCCAGGGCGCCAAGAGAGGGCGCTGGCTGCGCACCCTCGCCCGCCAGCTCACCCACTTCTTCACCCTCCTCCTGGACCTGTCGGCGGCGGTCTGCTTCATCGCCGACCGCGTGCAGCCGGGCGAAGGCATGGCCGTCCTGGGCTGGGCCCTGCTGGGGGTCTCGGTGCTCAACTCCCTGTTCGCCTTCTTTCAGGAGTACCGCGCCGAGCTGGCCATGGAGGCGCTGCAAAAGTTCCTGCCACCGCGCGTGAGGCTGCGGCGGGGAGGCGAGGAGGTCGAGGCCCTGGCCGAGGAGATCGTACCCGGCGATGTGCTGGTCGTGCGCGAGGGCAACCGGATCTCCGCCGATGCCCGCCTGGTGGAGAGCGAGGACCTGCTGGTCAACAACGCGCCGCTCACCGGCGAGTCACGCACCCAGCCGCTCAACGCCCTGGCCAGCGACACCTCGCTTCTGGAGAGCCACAACATCCTCTTCGCCGGCTGCGCGGTGGTGCGCGGCGCCGGCGTCGCCGTGGTGTTCGCCACCGGCGGCCGGACCGAGTTCGGCAAGATCGCCTCCCTGTCACGCGACATCCGCCGCCCCATGACCCCCCTGGAGCGGGAGACCGCGCGCATGGTCCGCATCCTCACGGCGATCGCCGTGACGATGGGCGTGCTGTTCTTCATCTACGGCGTCGCCGTCGGCCAGCCCCTGTGGGTGAACCTGGTGTTCATGCTCGGCATCATCGTGGCCAATGTGCCCGAGGGCCTGCTCCCCACCTTCACCCTCGCGCTGTCCATGGGCAGCCTGCGCCTCGCGCACAAGAACGTGCTGGTGAAGAGCCTGCCGGCGGTCGAGGCCCTCGGGGCGGTCCACGTGATCTGCTCGGACAAGACCGGCACGTTGACGATGAACGAGCTGGAGATTACGCACTTCGTCAATCCCCTGACCGGTGCAACCCTCACCGAGATCCAGAACGACCTCACCCCTGGGGACGAAGGACAACGCGCGGTCCACGCGCAGATGTCCGGCGGTCCGGTCTCTCTCCCTGGAGAGCGCGGCCGCTGTCTGCACCTCGCCCTGATCGCCTCCGAGGTGTCCCCCACGGCCCGCGGCCTCGGCGGCGACCCCCTGGACGTCGCCATCGCCACCGCCTACGAGCGGGCCGGCGGGGATCCCATGTCGGTGGTCGGCCGGATCAATCGCCACTTCGCCTTCGACGCGGTGAAGCGGCGCGAGGCGGGGCTCTTCCACGCCGGGCCCGAGACGCTGTTCGCCGTCAAAGGGGCATGGGAGTCCATCCGGCCGATGGTGCGTTTCATCGACGGCCGCGGCGCGACCGAGGCAGGCGCCGCCGAGGCACCACCCGAGCTGCCTCTGCGCCGCCTGGACGAAGCATCGCTCGCGCGCGTCGACGAGGTGGTCCACCGCCTCGCCTCCGCGGGGTCTCGGGTGATCGCCCTGGCCTACAACCGGCCGCGGGTCGCGCAATTCAATGCCCCGCGCGAGGTCCTCGAGCAGGGGCTGATCCTGACGGCCCTCCTGTGCTTCGACGATCCCATCCGACCGGAGGTGGCGGGGGCGGTGCGGCGCTGTCACCAGGCGGGGATCGCCACCCTGATGATCACCGGCGACCACCCGGACACGGCGGCGGCCGTGGCGCGGCGCGTGGGCATGCTGCCGCCGGACTTCCCGCCGGCGCGGGGCGTGATCACGGGTGATGAGCTGGAGCGGATCCGCGAGGCCGACCTCGTGGAGCGGCTCAACACCGGCCTGGTGGTGTTCGCGCGCACCAGCCCCGAACAGAAGATGAAGATCGTCGCGGCCCTGAAGCGCATGGGGTGGGTGGTGGGCATGACGGGGGACGGCGTGAACGACGCGCCGGCATTGAAGGCCGCCGACGTCGGGATCGCCATGGGGGTGGGCGGTACGGACGTGGCGCGTGAGGCCGCGGACCTCGTGCTCCTGGACGACAACTTCGCCTCGCTCGTCGCCGGCATCGAGGAGGGGCGCACGATCTTCGCCAACATCCGCAAGTTCACCAACTACGTCCTGGTGAGCAACGGCCCCGAGATCCTCCCCTACCTCCTGTACATCGTCCTGCCCATCCCCCTGCCCCTGTCCATCCTCCAGATCCTGTCCATCGACCTGGGCACCGATCTGGTGCCGGCCATGGCCCTCGGCCAGGAACCGCCCGACCCGGAGGCGATGCAGCGACCGCCGCGTAGGCTCGGCGACCGACTTCTCGACTTTCCGCTCCTCGCCCACAGCTACCTGTTCCTGGGTCTCGTCGAGGCCGGCTATTCCCTGCTGCTGTTCTTCTATGTCCTGACCCAGGGAGGATGGCAGCTCGGTGAACGCCTGTCGCCGAGCGATCCGCTGGTACGCTCGGCCAGTGGCGCCGTGCTCGCGACGATCATCCTGATGCAGATCGGCAATCTCGTCGGCCGCCGCTCGCAGACCCGCAGCGGCCTCGACCGCGGCCTCCTCACCAACAAGCTCATCGTCGCCGGGGTGGGACTCGAGATCGCCTTCTCCTGGGCGCTGCTCTACTGGCCACCCGTCCAGACCCTCCTGGGCACCGGCCCAGTGCTGATTCATGTCTACGGCCTGGCCTGGCTCGGGCCGTTGCTGATCTTCGCCGTCGACTATCTCCGCAAGCGGATCGCCGCGCGCCGGGAGGCAAACGCGGCCAACCCGACGACGCACCAGGGGGCATCCCTCTAAGGAATGCAGGAAAGGGGCAGGGAGGCAGGAAGCTCTGTCCCTAACCCGGACCCCCTCCACCCTCCTTCCTGCCTTCCTGAAATTCCTGCCTTCCTTATCAGAGGAACGTGCACATGGCGTCACCCCATACGCCCGGGCCGTTCCCGCGCGCGAGCAAACGTGGTAGACACCGTGCCCCCGCCAGCGCCGGACCCGTGGAGAGCCGATGCCCAAGTTGCCGCCAGTCCCCCGCACCGCGTCCGAGTCGCTCATCACCCGCGCCGACCGGGTGTTGATGAGCACCTATGCCCGGGTGCCCCTCGCCTTCACCGCTGGGAAGGGGTGCCGGCTGACGGATGTGGAAGGCCGCTCCTATCTCGATCTCACCTCCGGCTTCGGCGTGTGCTGTCTTGGCCACGGCCACCCGCGCCTGGTGGTGGCGCTCCAGCGCCAGGCGGGGCAACTGATCCAGGTTTCCAACCTCTTCTATACCGAGCCCATGGTGGCGGTGGCCGAGCGGCTGGTGGCCCATTCGTTCGGTGACCGGGTGTTCTTCTGCAACTCCGGAGCCGAGGCGAACGAGGGGGCGATCAAGCTCGCCCGCAAGCAGAGCAACGATGGCCACGGTCCCGGGCGCTACCGGGTCCTCGCATTCACCCCCAGTTTCCACGGCCGCACCCTCGCCACCCTCTCCGCCACGGGCCAGACCAAGGTCCAGCACGGCTTCGAGCCCCTGGTGGACGGCTTCGACCATGCGCCGTACGGCGA
>DASWHD010000196.1:0-1722 GCA_036393335.1 bacterium | reverse complement strand
GCCTGCATCGCGCCCGGGACGACCAGCATGATCGCGTTGTCGACGATCTCCATGACGGTGATCGAGGCGGTGTCGGCGGCGAACGCGAGCCCTGCCGCGGTAGAAAATGCGATTCCCGCACGCAGCAGAGGGAGCATCGTGAGGGTGTAGCCGAACGTGAACGCCAGCCCGACGGCGACCGCGATCGAGGCGGCGGTGCCCCATCCCGCCACCGAGGCGATCACGAGGCCGAGCACTTCACCGATCGCGCACCCCGTCATGCAGTGAGTCGTTGCGCTTGCAGCGAGGCGGTTGAGCGAGGGGCGGCCGTGGTGGTGGTGCTCCATTCGGGCCTCATGCGAGGGGGTGAGCGCGCGGGATACCGCCAGCGTGGCGTAGTAGCCGGACGAAAGACCAGGGTGGATACCGTTCCTGTGGCTATTGCGGCGGTCGGGAGACGCCGACCGCCTGATCGAGCGCATGGCCCCGGCGGCCGCCGCCGTCGAGGGCACCAGGGTGCGCCTGCGTCCCGTCCTCATGACCGCCCTGGTGGCGAGCCTCGGCTTCCTCCCCATGGCCCTCGCCACCTCCGCCGGCGCCGAGGTGCAGCGCCCCCTCGCCACCGTCGTCATCGGCGGCCTGATCACCTCCACCCTGCTCACCCTGCTGGTGCGGCCGGCGGTGTACCGCTGGTTCGCGCCACGGGAGAGGGAGGAAGCGACCGCGGAGTGACGGCCCCCTCGACAAGCGGGGCTCACCGCCGAGGACGTAGCGGCACTCCTGGGGTGGGTGATCCGCAGATGACGCAGATGGGCGCAGATTGCGGGCGGTGAGAACGGCGGCGATCACCGGGAGGGAGGAGTATCCTTCCCCTTACGGGAGGGACCTAACCCGCATTTCTCACCATGAATCTGCTGCGACCGCGCAACCGCCCGCATCTCCTGGCCCACCTCGTCTGGGGTAGGAGCCGGTTGTACCGGCGATCCGCGGCCGATGGCCGCGGCAGGCCCGAAGGGCCTGGGTCGCCGAAGGGATTCGGCTCCTACCGCGGGCCAGCCAGGATCTACGCACGTTTGCACGGTCTCGCCACGATCCCCGGTGAGAAATGCGGGCTAACGCCGCCGGAGGCTCCACCTCATGCGCACAACGAGTGACCGCCTCTGGACCTGGTTAGCGCCGGATGCCGGTGGCCATCCACCTGGCCCGGAGTGGCTGCGCCACGGCGGCAAGTGGATCCTGTTTGACAGCCGTGCCGCGATCGAGTCCCTGGCGGGTCGTCTGGCGCCCTACCTCGATCGGGGTGAGATCCGCGGTGCCAAGTACTGGAACGGCGACCCCAGTGCCATCAACGTCTACTCCCTCGACCGCGACAAGCGGCGCAGCGCCGAGATCCTCGACGCCGCCGGCGCCGGCGGCTACAAGGTGTGGGAGTACGACTACGCCTGGGACAAGAACCTCGCCAACCCCTGCGCCTTCCTCTACTCCCAGACCTCCAAGCTGGCGACGATCCTCAAGAGCCAGGGGGTACGCGGCGCCCTGCAGCTCGCGGCGGAGGTGTTGCGAGGGCGCTAGCGGCGGCGGCCACCCTCCCGGAGGCCAGTCCGGAGCTGGCGGTGGGGCGGGCGCCACGCTAGGGTGGCGGCCATGGCTCCCCGCACCAGCGGCGCCCTCACAACTGCCCGCATCTCCTGGCCCACCTCGTATGGGGTAGGAGCCGGTTCCACCGGCGATCCGCGGCCGATG
>DASWHD010000195.1:0-13166 GCA_036393335.1 bacterium | reverse complement strand
TGGCGCGACTCCGCCACCGCTCCATAAGGACGGCGAAGACCTGTTCGGTGTGGCCACGGCGATCGCCTGGCTCGTGGCCCCGTTGCCAGGTGCAGCCACGCATCTATCCTCACTGCCGTGCGGGCGCGCGCAGGAGCTTGCGCACGGCCTTGTGGACCTCCATCACCGCCAGGACCGTGAGGGAGAGCGCCAGGACGCCGAGCCACTGGTGCGGGGTGACCGGCTGGATCGCGAGCACTTCACTGAGCCACGGGACATACATCGCCCCGATGTGGACGAGTTGCGCCGCCGTGGTCCCGAACAGGAGAAACGGATTGCGCAGGGGGCTGTGGCGGAACGCCGAGCGGCTCTCGGAGCGGCTGTTGAAGACGTGGACGTTTTCGAACAGCACCATGAGCAGTAGGACGCTGTTGCGCGCCTCGTCCAAGGCGACTCCCTGGTGGATCAGGACCTGGAAGTAGAGGAAGGCGACGCTGCCCATCACCACGGCAGCCAGGACCACCCGCTCGATCATCAGCCCATTGAAGATCGCCTCGCGTGGCGGTCGCGGTGGGTGACGCAGCTCGTCTCCCTCCCCCGGCTCGAAGGCGAGGGCCACGTCCTGGATGCCGTTGGTCACCAGGTTCAGCCACAACAGTTGCACCGCCACCAGAGGCAGGGGATGGCCGGTGAACAGGGCCAGGGTGAACAGCACCAGCTCTGCGGCGCCGGTGGAGATGAGCAGAAAAATGACCTTGCGCACGTTGGCGTAGGCGATGCGCCCCTCCTCGACCCCGGCGACGATGGAGGCGAAGTTGTCGTCGGCGACGATCAGCTCGGCGGTCTCCCGGGCCACGTCGGTGCCGCTGCGGCCCATGGCCACACCAACCTGGGCCGCGCGCAGGGCCGGGGCGTCGTTGGCGCCGTCGCCGCTCACCGCGACGAAGTGACCGTTGCGCTGGAGCGACTGGACGATGTCGAGCTTCTGCTGCGGCTCGACCCGAGCGAAGACCCGCGCGCGCCGGGTGAGGCGATCGACGGCGGCGCCGTCGGCCGCCTGCTTGAGCTGCGGGCCGGTGACGACCTGGTCGAGGGACTCGGCAAGCCCCAGCTCCCGGGCGATGGCCAGGGCCGTGTCCGGGTGGTCGCCGGTGACCATGGCCACCTCGATCCCCGCCTCCCGGCACGCGGCCACGGCGGCCTGCGCCTCGCTGCGTAGGGGGTCGATCAGGCCGACCAAACCAAGCAGCGTCAGCCCGTGCAGGTGGTCTTCGGAGAAGGCTGCTGGCGCATCCGCAGCGATCGCGCCGGAGGCGAAGGCGATGATCCGGTACCCTTGGCTCGCCAGGGCGTAGGCCTGCTTCTCCACCTGCGGACCATCGAGCGCCATGTCCCCTTCCGGACCGGCCATCCGATCGCACATGGGCAGGAGCCGTTCCAGCGCCCCCTTGATGAAGACGTGCGGCACCCCGTCCACCTGGTTCACGCTGGCGGAGAAGCGGCGCTCCGACTCGAACGGGATCGTCCCCACCTCAGGCAGGGCGCTGCGGGTCTCCGCCTGGCGGATCCCGGCCTTGTGGGCCATCACCAGGAGGGCCACATCGACGGCATCGCCGTGGCCACTCCAGCCGTGGTCGCGGCGGTCGAGGGACCCCTCATTGGTCAGGACCGCGGCCTGACACAGCGCCTCCAGCAATGCCTCCTCCTCGGGCCGCGGGGTTCCTTGCGGGGTGAGGATCGCCCCGTCCGGTTCCAGGCTCTCGCCGGTCACCGCCCACGGCGCGCGGCCGGGGAAGGCGACGCAGCGCACGGTGAGCTGGTTCACGGTCAGGGTGCCGGTCTTGTCGGTGGCGATGAAGGTGCACGAGCCGAGGGCCTCCACCGCCACGAGCTGCCGTACGATCACGTGGCGCCGCGCCATGCGCCGCATGCTGATTGCCAGGGCCACCGTCAGCGCGACCGGCAGCCCCTCGGGAATCGCTGCCACGGCCAGGGCGACGGCGACTAGAAAGACCTCGACCAGTGCCATGCCGCGCAGCCACGCAATCCAGGCCATCACCGCCGTGGTGACACCCATCGCCACCGTCACCCACCGGGTGAAGCGCTCCATGCGCACCAGCAACGGTGCCTTGGCCGCCGGCCGCCCCAGCACCGCCTCGGCGATTTGCCCCAGCTCGGTGGCCAGGGCCGTGGCGACCACCACGCCGCGGCCCCGGCCGCGGCTGACGAGGGTACCGGCAAAGGCCATGTTGATCCGGTCGGCCAGCACGCTCTCCTCGGGCAGGATCGTGTCGGCGCGCTTGCGCACCGCCAGCGACTCGCCGGTGAGGAGGGATTCGTCGACCTCCAGATCGCGGGCGCGCAGGAGGCGAAGATCGGCGGGAATGCGGCTTCCGGACTCGACGAGTACGACGTCGCCGGGCACCAGCTCCTCCGCATCGATCTCGTAGGTCTCGCCGTCCCGCAGGATTCGGCTGCGGGTGGTCACCAGCTGCTGGAGGGCCCCGGCCGCGCGGTGTGCCGAGTGCTCCTGGGTCGTGCCGATGACGGCGTTGAGCAGCAGCACCGCGCCGATGAACGCGGCGTCGGACCAATGCTGGATCGCCACACAGACCACGGCCGCCGCCAGCAGGACGTAGATCAGCGGGCTGAGGAACTGGTGCAGGAAGAGGCGTACGATCCCCGGTGGCTTCGCCCGCGGCAGGGCGTTGCGCCCGTAGCGTGCGAGTCGTGCCGCGGCCTCGGAGTGGCTCAGCCCGTGGGGCGAGCTGCCCAGCGCGGCGAGGAGCGCGTCGCCCGTTGCCCCATGCGGCGCGGCGGACACCGCGGGCAATCTCCGCGCCGCCGTGTCGGCCGTCGCGACCGAGCCGCCCACCTGGTTGGCCACCACGCTCACCGTCACTCTCCGGCTCGGCGACAATCCACCCCTCCGCTCAACTTGGAGGTGCGAGTGGTGCTACCGAGAGGCCCCGCCGACGGATCACCGTCTGCCCGCGCCTATCCAATGTATCATGGCCCCGGCCCGCCTCCGTGAGGCTGGGCCGGCGGTTCGCTACGCCAGGGGCTCGAAGAGGACGTCGAGGTCTTCGCGGGTGATCTCGTGGCCGCCCTCGCGGGTGGTGGTGAGGATGTCGTCGGCGAGGCGCTGCTTGCGTTCCTGCAGGGCGAGGATCTTCTCCTCCACCGTGCCGCGAGTAATGAGGTTGTAGACCTGCACCGGTTTGTCCTGGCCGATACGGTGTGCGCGATCGGTTGCCTGGTCCATCACCGCCGGATTCCACCATGGATCCAGGTGGATCACCGTGTCCGCGGCGGTGAGGTTGAGTCCGGCACCGCCGGCACGCAGGCTGATGAGAAACAGCGGCGTCTGTCCCTCCTGGAACCCCTCGACCACCTCCTTGCGGTTCGTGGTGGTACCGTCGAGATAGGAAAAATCGAGACCCTCCGCCTCACACCAGCCACGCACGATGGCCAGGAACTGCACGAATTGCGAAAAGATCAGGATGCGCCGCCCCTCTTCGATCGCCTCCGGTACCAGGGCGGCGAGCTGGTCCATCTTCACCGCGGTGTCGATGCCCTGGGCGACGGAGAGCTTCACCAGCCGCGGGTGGCAGCACACCTGGCGCAGGCGCAGGAGGGCATCGAGGATGGTGATCTGGGAGCGCTGGATCCCCTGAGTCTCGACCTCGCGGCGCACCTTCTCCAGGTAGGCGAGACGCACGGTCTCGTAGAGCTCGCGTTGCGCCCCGGCCAGCTCTGAATAGAGCGGGATCTCGCTCTTCGCGGGCAGTTCTACCGCCACCTGGGCCTTGGTGCGCCGCAGGACAAAAGGGCGGATGCGCCGGGCAAGGCGCTCGCGGGCGGTGCTCGGCCGCTCGGCCTCCGGGTCGGCGGCGCGCTCGATGGGCCAACGAAAGAGGTCGTTGAACCGCTTGCGGGTGCCAAGGAAACCCGGCATCAGGAAAGCAAACTGGCTCCACAGCTCGCCGAGGTGGTTTTCCATCGGGGTACCGGTCATGGTAAGCCGGTGATGCGCCTTGAGCAGGCGCACGAGCCGTGCGACTTGAGTGCGCTCGTTCTTGATCGCCTGTGCCTCATCGAGGATCACGTAGTGGAACGGCTGCTTCATCAGCAGCTCCTTGTCCCAGCGCAACAGGCCGTAGGTGGTGAGGATCAGGTCGGCACCCTCGATCTCATCGTAACGGCGCTTGCGTGCGCTGCCGTGCAGCGACAACACCTTGAGGTCCGGCGCAAAGCGACGCGCCTCCGCCTCCCAGTTGAAGACCAGGGACGTAGGGACCACCACCAACGCGGGCCGGTCGAGACGGCCGGCCTCCTTTTCCAGCAACAACAGGGCCAGGGCCTGCACCGTCTTCCCCAGCCCCATGTCGTCGGCGAGGATGCCGTGCAACCCTGCCTCGCGCAGGAAGGTGAGCCAGGTCAATCCTTCGATCTGATAGGGACGGAGCGCGGCGTGCAGGCCACGCGGGGGAGCGACGGGCACCAGCCGCTGGAAATCCCGCAGGCCTGTGGCCAGGTGACGCCACGAGTCGTCCACCGCCAGGTTGGCGGCGGCCTCCAGCTCCGCGAGCTGCACGGCATGATAGCGAGCGAGGTGCAGGGGGCGGCTCAGATCGCTCTCGCCCAGCTCCGCCAACAGCTCCAACACCCGGTCGAATTGCGCCGTCGGCAAAAGAAAGAGCTCGCCGCTCCGGGTGCGCCCCACCTTCTCCCCTTCCAGGTAGCCTTGCAGCAAGGGCGTCAGGTCGAGGCGCTCGTCGCCGATGCCGATCGAAAGGTCCATGGCGAAGCCCTCCGCCTCGGCCGCGATCGCGCCGCGCAGCTCCACGTCGGCGTCGCTGACACGTAGGGTGGTCAGCGCTTGCTCCACGCGCCACCCCTCCGCCACCAGCTCTGGCAGGACCGTGCGACAGAAGGCGACGTGGTCGGCGATCTCCCGCTGGATCAGGAGCGGCGTGCCGGCGGCGTCGCGTTCGATGCTCCAGCCGCCGAGACGGAGACGTGCCGCGGCCTCCTCCTCCACGCCCCGATCACGGCGCAGGCGCACCGCGACCCCGTCGCGCATCGCCCGCGGCACGCGGGGCGTGCCATACGGCACGGTTGCCGCGTCACCGTAGCGGAAGGCGAGGTGACCCTCGACCTGGGGGATGATCTCCCCCGGACGGTCGCTCGGTACCTCGACGATGCGCAGCCACGGTGTCGGGGCGCCCCCATCGATCCACGGGCTGGTGTCGGGGAGCGGTTGCGGAAAGCGACCGGTGGCGCGCCAGCATCGCCGTCCCCAGCGGCTGGTGAAGTGCTGCGCCTCCGCGGCGGTGAGCGCCGGGCTCGCCATGAGATGGCACAGGGCCGCCGGCGGCACCGGCGTGGTCAGGGGACCCACCTCCCCCGTGTGCTGGTTCAAATAGAGCAGCGGCGTGACCGGCAGGGCGTTCATGGCGTCGTAGTCGCCGATGGCCGCCACCGGCGCCGAGGTGCAAGGCCATCCCGGGGCCGGGGAGGCGGTGAGACCGGCTGGCGGTGGAGTGAAGCGGAAGCGGAAGCCGTCGTCCGCCTCGGCCAGCTCCACCCCGAGGGGGCGAGGCGGACCGGCAGTGCCGGCCGGGCCGTCGACCTCATGAAAGCGCAGGCGATCGGTGGCCAGGAGCTTGGTGATCAGCCAGCCGCCCTGCGCCGGGGTCAGGTCCAGGCGCAGCCCCGGGCCGCGCGGGGTGAAGAGCCCCAGGGCCGTGAGCAGGTAGTGGTCCAGGGGGTCGAGGGCGGTGGGAGGGAGCTGGCGCAGGCGGCCAAACGGGTAGGGACGGTACTCGCCCTCCCCCGGCGAGCGACGCAACAACTGGAGCGAGAGCCCCCCCGGCTGCGGTTCCAGCAGATAGCGCAGGGGTATAGCCGCCGCCGGCTCCGGCGCGGGCCAGCTCGGCGGCGAGAACGGTACCTCCTCCGCCTCCAGGGTGGCGGTCAGGGCCCGCTCCCACGCCTGGAAGCGGCGCGCCGCCTCGGCATCACCGGTCACGCGGCTTAGCTCCGCGACTCCCGGATCATCCTCCAGGTACGCCAGCGCGACCGCCGCCACGTGCTTGCAGGCGTCGCCCCGCGGACAGGTACAGAGGGTGTCGAGGAAGGGCTCCCCGCCGCCGGCGCGCAGGCGGATCTCCGCGTGGAAGGGCCGGCCGCGCCCCCCGCTCACCGATCCGGTGACGCCTCCGCGAGTCTCCCGCAGCTCCGTTACCCGCCCCGCCTGAACGTAGCGCAGCCCCTGCTCCAGAAAGGTCTGGCTGACGTGGCGGCGCAGCAGGTCGTAGGTGAACAGCGGCGGCATCTTGCAGGAACGGGTTCACCACGGACGCACAGCGGGCACGGAGGCGATCGCGGGAGAACCCGTCACACCCTGGGGAGATCGGATATCGGCCTCCTGCACCCCGATCCTCCACGGTCACGGCGTCCGCAGACGCTCAATCTGTGTTCTCTGTGCCCTCAGTGTCTCTGTGGTGAATACCCCGGTCGGAAGGCGTGCTAGACAGAGAAGTAGGTCGCGTCCGGGTGGTGGACGATCAATGCCGCGGTGGACTGCTCGGGAACGATCTGGAACTCCTCGGTCAGGGACAGGCCGATGCGCGCTGCCCCCAGGAGATCGAAGAGCGGCGCCTGGACCTCCAGGTCGGGGCAGGCTGGGTAGCCGAAGGAGTAGCGCCGGCCCTGGTAACGGGTGTGGAAGAGGTCGCGCACGTCGGCCGACTCGCCCCCGTCGATGGCCAGCTCGCGGCGGACATGGCGGTGCCAGTACTCGGCGAGGGCCTCGGCGGTCTCCACCGCCAGGCCATGGAAGTAGAGGTAGTCCTGGTAGCGGTTGGCGGCAAACAGCTCCTGGGCGATCTCCGTCGCCCGGGTACCGACCGTGACCGCCTGGCAGGCCACCACGTCTCGGCGGCCGCTGGATAGTGGCAGGAAGTAGTCGGCTAGACACAGGTGGCGCGGATCCGCCGTCTGGCGCGGGAAGGGAAAGCGCAATAGCTCGGCGTCGCTCGCCGGGTCGAAGAGTAGGAGGTGGTCGCCTTCGCCGTTGCATGGCCAGTAGCCATAGACCACCTGGGGCCCGAGCCGGCGCTCGGCGATGGCGCGACCCTTCAAGGCATCGAAGGCGGGGATGATGTGGGCGTCGAGCTCGGCCTGGTACTCGGCCTTGGACCGCTTGCCCTGGCGCACCTGCCACTGGCCCTTGAACAAGGCGGTCTCGTTGAGGAAGGCGAACACCTCGTGCAAGGGCGGCGTGGCGATCCGCGACCCCCAGAAGGGCGGCACGGGGATGGCTGGTGCCGGCAGGACGGTGGAGCGCGGCGCTCCCCCTCCCTCCGGGAGGGGGCTGGGGGGAGGGCGCTTCGCGACAGCGGTTCGATCGGAAGCCTGCCCGGCGGCATGCTCCGCCCCGGCGCCCCCACCCCGGCCTTCCCCCGGGGGGGGAGGGGGATTTTGCCCCGGTGCTACGGTGTCGGCGCCTGACTCCTGCCCTACCTCCCCCCGCACGATCCGGTCCATGTGGCGCAGGCCGTCGAAGGCGTCCTTGCCGTAGAGGGCGACGCCGCCGTAGAGGGGGTCCAGGACCTCCTCCACGAAGCGCCGGGTGAGGGCCGCACCGCCGAGGAGCACTGGCAGGCGCAGGCCGCGCTCGTTCATCACCTCCAGGTTCTCCTTCATCACCTGGGTCGACTTCACCAGCAGGCCGGAGAGGCCGATGGCGTCGGCGTGGTGCTCGGCGGCGGCGGCGAGGATCGCCTCCACCGGCTGCTTGATTCCCAGGTTGACGACCCGGTAGCCGTTGTTGGTGAGGATGATGTCCACCAGGTTCTTGCCGATGTCGTGGACGTCGCCCTTCACGGTGGCCAGAACCAGGGTGCCGCGTGCCGTGCCCGCGGCCCGCTCCATGTGCGGCTCCAGGTAGGCGACCGCCGCCTTCATCACCTCCGCCGCCTGGAGCACGAAGGGGAGCTGCATCTCGCCGGCACCGAATAGCCGCCCCACCTCCTTCATGCCGTCCAGGAGAAAGGTGTTGATGATCTCCAACGGGGGCGTGGCCGCGAGGGCCGCGTCCAGGTCGCCTTCCAGGCCCACCCGGTCGCCGTCGACGATGCGCCGGCCAAGGCGCTCTCCCACCGGCAGGGTGGCGCGCGCCGCCTTGGCCTGCTCGGCCCGCGGGGCGGCGGCCTCGAAGTGCTGGAGGATCCAGTGGAGGGGATCGGCGTCGGGCCAGCGGGGATCACGGCGGTCGTCGATCAGGTCGAGACACGCCTGCCGTTCCTCGCCGTCGATCTGGTTCAGGGGCAGGATCTTGCCCGCGTGGACGATGGCGAGGTCGAGACCGGCGGCCACCGCCTCGTGCAAGAAAACCGAGTTGAGCACCAGCCGCGCCGCCGGCTTCAGGCCGAAGGAGCAGTTGGAGAGACCGAGGACCGTGCGCACCCCGGGCAGGCGCTCCTTGATCAGGGTGATCGCCTCCAGAGTGTCGCGGCCGGCGGTGCGGAACTCCGCGTCGCCGGAGCCGAGGGTGAAGGTGAGGGCGTCGAAGATCAGGTCATGGGGCCGCAGGCCGTGGCGCTCGCAGGCGATCGCGTGGAGACGCTCGGCGATCGCCACCTTGCGCGCCACGGTCTTCGCCATCCCCTCCTCGTCGATGGTTAGGCAGATCAGGGCCGCGCCGAAGCGCCGCGCCAGGGCGCAGATCCGGTCGGCGCGCCCCTCCCCGTCCTCGAGATTGATGGAGTTGATTACCGCCCGGCCGGAGCACAGGGCGAGCGCCCGCTCCAGGACCTGCTCGTCGGTGGAGTCGATCACCAGGGGCAGGGTGGCGGCGGTGTTGAGACGGGAGATCAGCTCCTCCATGTCCCGCCCCTCGTCCCGGCCCACGTAGGCGACGCACACGTCCAGCAGGTGGGCCCCCTCCCGGGCCTGGTCCCGGGCCAGGGCGACCATCGGGTCCCAGGCCTCGGCCTGGAGCATCTCGCGGAAGGCGCGCGAGCCGTTGGCGTTGAGGCGCTCGCCGATCAGGGCCGGGGCCGGCTCGGTGGTGAGGGGCTGGGCGGCGTAGAGCGACGCAGCGGCCGGCGTGAATTGCGCCTGGCGGCGGGCCGGGGTGAGGTCGGCCACCGCCTGGGCGATCGCCGCGATGTGGTCCGGGGTGGTGCCGCAGCAGCCGCCCACCACGTTCACCCCCAGATCGGTGACGAAGTGGGCGAGGTGGCGGGCGAGATCCGCAGGCCCCAGGGGGTAGACCGCGCGACCGTCCACGTTCTCCGGCAGGCCGGCGTTGGGGCAGCAGGTAATGAGGCGGTCGGACTCGTGGCACAGGGTGCGGATGTGGTCGCTCATCTCCGCCGGACCGGTGGCGCAGTTCATCCCGATCAGATCGATGGGATACGGCTCCAGGATCGCCCATACCGCGGAGATGTCGCTGCCCACCAGGAGGGTGCCGGTGGTCTCGACGGTGACCGAGACGGCGAGGGGGACCCGGCGCCCCTCGCGGCGCATCGCCTCCTGGCTCCCGGCGATCGCCGCCTTGATGGTGAGGGGGTCCTGGGCGGTCTCGATCAGCAGCAGGTCGACGCCACCGGCCAGGAGCCCGCGGGCCTGCTCGGTATAACCGGCCACCAGCTCGCCGTAGCGGATGTGGCCGAGGGAGGGGAGCTTGGTGCCCCCGCCCATGGAGCCGGCGACGAAGCGCGGCCGGCTGGGGCTCGCAAAGTCATCCGCCACCTCCCGCGCGAGGCGGGCGGCGCGGGCGGCGAGGTCGAAGCAGTCGGCCGCCAGGCCGTACTCGCCGAGGACGAAGGGCAGGCCGCCGAAGGTGTCGGTCTCCACCACGTCGGCCCCCACCGCCAGGAAGCCGGCGTGGACCTCCCGGATCACCTGGGGCCGGGAGCGCACCAGGACCTCGTTGCACCCCTCCAGGCCGGCGAAGTCGTCGGCGGTCAGCCCCATCCGCTGCAGGGAGGTGCCCATGGCGCCGTCGAAGACGATCACCTTGTCGTGGGCGAGGGTGAGAAGGGGGGAGGAGGGCACAGGAAGCAGGGAGGATTGCTCCCCCTCCCCCCGGGAGGGGGTTGGGGGGAGGGCTGAATAATCGATTCTTCCCGAAGGGAAGCCCTTCGTGGCCCTCTCCCTCCGGGAGAGGGCCGGGGTGAGGGTGTTTGGAATGAGCAGTTCGTCGGGTACGGTAGCAGACCAAGTGCTGAATCCCACCGCCCTCCCCCAGGCCCCCTCCCGGAAGGAGGGGGATTCGCTGACACCCCTCCGGGGTGGATCGTTGAGCGGCCCCCACCCCGGCCCTCCCCCGGTGGGGGAGGGGGCAGGCGGCGGTGGAACGCGGCAGTATAGAAGCGCCACTTCAGGCTGGGAAACAGTTGCGCCGTCGCCGCCGTTTTCCTAGCGTAGCCCGCCCCCCTGCCGATCAGGGCTGCGTATGTTCCCTCCCGCTGGAGTCTCCATGGCCGAGCGCTTTCTCTTCACCTCCGAATCCGTCACCGAGGGCCACCCGGACAAGGTCGCCGATCAGATCTCCGACGCGATCCTCGACGCCCTGCTCGCCGACGACCCCCACTCCCGGGTGGCGTGCGAGACCCTGGTGACCACCGGCCTGGCCATGGTGGCGGGCGAGATTACCACCCGCTCCTATGTGGACATTCCAAAGATCGTGCGCAAGACGATCCGCGACATCGGCTACACCTCGGCCCATTACGGTTTCGACTTCGAGACCTGCGCCGTCATCACCTCCATCGACGAGCAATCCAAGGACATCGCCCTGGGGGTGGACCGGGACGCGGACCACGCCGAGGAGCAGGGGGCGGGGGACCAGGGGTTGATGTTCGGCTACGCCACGGACGAGACGCCGGAGTTGATGCCCATGCCGGTGCATCTGGCGCACGCGCTCACGCGCCGGCTTGCCGAGGCGCGCCATCGCGACGAGCTGGAGTACCTGCGGCCGGACGGCAAGTCGCAGGTGAGCGTGGAGTACGTCGACGGAAAGCCGGTGCGGGTCGACACCGTGGTGGTCTCCACCCAGCACTCGGACACCGTCCCCCTCGCCGAGATCCGCGAGGACATGATCGAGCGGGTGATCAAGAAGGCGGTGCCGCCGGAGCTGATCGACGACGAGCACATCACTTACCACATCAACCCCACCGGCCGTTTCGTGGTGGGTGGCCCCCAAGGCGACTGCGGTCTCACCGGGCGCAAGATCATCGTCGACACCTACGGCGGGGTGGGCCGCCACGGCGGCGGCGCCTTCTCCGGCAAGGATCCCTCCAAGGTCGACCGCTCCGGCGCCTACATGGTGCGCTACATCGCCAAGAACATCGTCGCCGCCGGGCTTGCCTCCCGTTGCGAGGTGCAGGTGTCCTACGCCATCGGTGTGGCCCAGCCCACCTCTGTCTTGGTGGACACCTTCGGCACCGGCCAGGTCTCCCGCGAGGTGTTGGAACGGGCGGTGCGGGAGGTCTTCGACCTGCGTCCGGCGAGAATGATCGCCACCCTCGACCTGCTGCGCCCGATCTACAAGCCGACCGCCGCCTACGGCCACTTCGGGCGCACGCCCGAGGACATCACCTGGGAGAGCAATGGCCGCACCATCACCGGCCCCGGCTTCACCTGGGAGCGCACCGACCGGGTGGACGATCTGCGCACTGCCTGTAAGGTATGACCTGCCCGACGCGACAAACCTCCCTCTAAGGAACGCAGGAAAGGGGCAGGAAGGCAGGAAGCGAGGCTCGCCAGCCATCGTACCCAATCCGACATTGCCTGCTTTCCTTCTTTTCCTGCCTTCCTTAGATGGTTTTCTCACTCATTCTGGATTTGCCATGAGTACCACCACCACCGACTACAAGGTTGCCGACCTCTCGCTCGCCGCCTGGGGGCGCAAGGAGATCGCCATCGCCGAGACCGAGATGCCGGGGCTGATGGCCCTGCGCGCGGAGTACGGCGCGAGCCAGCCCCTGAAAGGGGCGCAGATCGCCGGCTGCCTGCACATGACCATCCAGACCGCGGTGCTCATCGAGACCCTCAGGGCCCTCGGGGCGGAGGTGCGCTGGAGCTCGTGCAACATCTTCTCCACCCAGGACCACGCGGCGGCGGCGATCGCGGCGAGTGGCGTGCCGGTCTTCGCCTGGAAGGGGGAGAGCGAGGCGGAGTACTGGTGGTGCGTGGAGCAGACCATCCTCGGTCCCGACGGCTGGCGGCCCAACATGCTCCTGGATGACGGCGGCGACCTCACTCAGGTGATGCATGAGAAGTTTCCCGAGCTGATAGCCGAGGTGCGCGGCCTATCGGAGGAGACCACCACCGGCGTCCACCGCCTCTACGAGATGGCGCGCGCCGGCACCCTCAAGGTCCCCGCGTTCAACGTCAACGACTCGGTCACCAAGTCGAAGTTCGACAACCTGTACGGCTGTCGCGAGTCGCTGCTGGACGGCATCAAGCGCGCCACCGACGTGATGGTCGCCGGCAAGGTGGCGGTGGTGTGCGGCTACGGCGATGTGGGCAAAGGGTGCGCCCAGTCCCTCGTCGCCCAGGGAGCACGGGTGCTGATCACTGAGATCGACCCGATCTGCGCCTTACAGGCCGCCATGGAGGGCTTCGAGGTGACTACCATGGACGAAGCTGCGGCCACGGCCGACCTGTTCGTCACCGCCACCGGCTGCTGCAAGGTGATCACCCGCGCCCACATGGACGCCATGAAGGACCAGGCGATCGTGTGCAACATCGGCCACTTCGACGCGGAGATCGAGGTGGCGGCGATCCGCGACCTGCCGTGGGAGAACATCAAGCCGCAGGTCGACCACGTGATCTTCCCGGACGGTAAGCGCATCATCCTGCTGGCCGAGGGGCGGCTGGTAAACCTGGGCTGTGCCACCGGCCATCCCAGCTTCGTGATGTCCAACTCGTTCACCAACCAGGTCCTCGCCCAGATCGAGCTGTGGCAGAACCCGGGCCAGTACCAGCATCGGGTCTACACCCTGCCCAAGACCCTGGACGAAAAGGTCGCCCGGCTGCATCTCGGCAAGCTCGGTGTCCGCCTCACCCGGCTCACCGCGGAGCAAGCCAAATACCTGTGCGTCCCCGCCGCCGGTCCGTACAAGCCGGACTACTACCGGTACTAGGCGCGGCTGCGCCGCGCCAGCGGT
>DASWHD010000194.1:0-3383 GCA_036393335.1 bacterium | reverse complement strand
GTACGAGCAGGCGCTGACCTTCGGGGAATGGCCCCATCCCGGCAAGCCGTGCTGGGTGATGACGCGGCGCGAATTCGTGGCGGCGCGGCCGGAGGTGCGGTTCACGGCGGCGGCACCGGCGGAGGTAGTGCGGCAGATCGCCGCCGAGGGCCACCGGCGGGTGTGGCTGGTCGGCGGCGGCGAGCTGGCGGCGTCGTTCCGTGCGGCGGGGCTCATCACGGAGTACGTCCTGACCCTCATCCCCCGCCTGGGTCTGGCTCAACGAGTTCCGGTATGCGACGCACGGGACGATGCTGCGCGCCGGCGGGTTTGGCCTTGTCCTGGCCCTGATGAGTGCCGTGGGCATGTTGGCGTGGACGACCGGCGCCTGGCTATGGCGCGCCGGCATCCACCGGCCCCCCTGACAACGAATACCACCTGTGGGTCAGGCCGGCCTGGGTGGCATCGCGCTGCTGTGGGCCGTGTGGCAGTTGCTCATCCGCGAGGCCGTGGACCCGACCGCCAGTGCGGGCGGGTGCTTCCTCGCGGCCGCAGGCATCCTCTCCCTGGCGACGCTGAAAGCCCCGGGGCTGGCGGCCGCCAGCCTGATCCTGCTGCTCGGCTTCGGCAACGGCAACCGGGTTCTCTCCGGTCTGGGTGTGGCGGCGCTGCTGGGCTACTTGTCCTTCTACTACTACAACGAACGGGCCAAGTTCACCACCAACGCCTTCTTCTTCCAGGAAGGCGACGTCAAGCTCTACGACCCGGCCCGTTACGGGGAGTTCCGCACGGGTGCGAACGGCGACGCGATACTCACGGGCCTGCGCGGGCGGGACCTGGTGCCCCTGGGCGGCCGTGAGCGGCCCTGATCCTTTGCCGGCTCCACGGCCCGTACCCGCGCCCTGGCCGCACGCCGCGAGTGACGGCCCCCGGCCGGGATCTGACCGTGGGGGGCGACGGTGATGGGAGGTGTTACGGAGGCCGAGCATCGGCGTATCCTGCCGTCGGACGGACCGTCACGCATGATGGCGCCGCGCAGCGTGGTGTTGCTGGGCCGGGGTGACGGTCGAGCGACGCCCATCAAGGCAATGATCGATCAAGATCTCGTGCGCCTCATTCGCGGCCAATTCGCGCTGAGGTGGAATGGGGTCCATGGTGCGCCGCACTGGAGCCGCGTCCGTGAAAATGGGCTTCGCCTGGCCGAGTCGACGGGGGCCAAGCCGAAGGTGGTCGAGCTGTTCGCCTTCCTGCACGATTCCCGGCGGATCAACGACGGGTACGACTCCGAGCACGGGTCGCGCGCCGCGCTGTTCGTAGGGGCGCTGGCGGGGTCGGCGTTTGAGCTGGAGTCAACCGACCTCGATCTGCTCATCATAGCCTGTGAAGGCCATAGTGACGGCCTCACCGTGGCGGACATCACGGTCCGCACGTGCTGGGATGCCGACCGTCTCGATCTGGGTCGAGTCGGCATCCGGCCCCACCCCGACCGCCTGTGCACCGAGGCCGCACGCGACCCCGGGATCCTCGAATGGGCGTACCGCCGGAGTCTCAGGTGACGGGAAGGCCAACCATTGCGACATTGAGCCGATGACCCCCGATATCACTCGACCCCGCGCCTCCGAGAGGGAGAGATATGAGTTGCTTTACAGTCAGGTGAAGGACTGTTTCGACGGCTTGGTCGACTATGAGTTTCGTCACGCGACCATATTGCTCGTGTTCACTGGATGGTTGGTGACTGCTGAACATGCTCAGAGTACGTTAGCAAGATATCTTCCGGTCACGATCGGTGCGATTGTTATGGCTCTCGCGCTGAGTCTAGGCCATACGATGTGGGCCATTCACCAGTATCGTCGATCTGCTGCCGCTTTTCAGTCATTGAGTGAGCTTGATTACATGCCAATGGAGCACATCCGACCGCGAATGATCGGTAAAGGTCTGGTGGCCTCATTCTGCTTGCTTCATGGGTTAGCAAGTGTCGTCATATGCGTGATCATCTGGTCATTCAGTGCCCAGTGGCTGGCGACCTGATCATGGAGTCACGCGGCCCCTGCATGTGCCGGCGGGGTGCGACAGAGTCGTTGCGGTAGGCCGCTCACGGGGAGGACGGTTCCGCCTACCTTGGACGAGGCGCCGCGTCGCCGGGCGACGGGATGTAGGAGCGGGCTTGCCCGCGAACCGACGGCGGCGGTTGGGGAGTGTCGTGGCGTGGGGGTTCGCGACCCAGGTCACTCCTACAAATGTCGTGTAGGGACCAGGGAACCCGGCGGTTCACGGGCGTCGCACCGCCACTCCACGACGTGCCGGAGATCGACGAGGGCACCGTGAAGGTCCTCGGCGACGGCGTCGCCCGCCTCTGCTTGCGACCGGGCGCACCGGCGTCACGATCGGCTAGCCCGCATTTCTCACCGGGGATCGTGGCGAGACCGTGCAAACGCGCGTAGATCCTGGCTGGCCCGCGGTAGGAGCCGAATCCCTTCGGCGACCTGCCACATTGGGGTCGCCGATAGAATCGGTTCCTACCACGGACGAGGACCCGGCCAGGAGATGCGGCCTGCCTGCCGGCAGGCAGGGCGGTTGCGCGGGCGCAGCAGATTCATGGTGAGAAATGCGGGTTAGATCGATGGCAGAGGCGGATACGGCGTCGCTTCCTTGACCCATCCCGAGGAGCCCTCCTTCGTTGCCCCCGAGATGTCGCCATTCTTCGAGAAGGGACGCTCCCTGTCCAGCACGTCTGTCCAGCACGTCCGTCCGGCGCGGCGAGTCGTGCGGCAGGCGCGGGCGCGGGACGCCCGTACCGCCGCGACCCCAGGTTTTGTACGGCCCCTGGGTCATGACCACGGGAGCGAGCTGCCCCCGTGCGCGGCGCGCCTTTTCTCTCTCCCGTGGTTGCTGTACTCTGCCGCGCGCGCCATTCGTCTGGTCTGCCGTGGATCCGCTCTGCGGCGACCGCCAGGCCGCAGGTCTCTGCGGCCAAAGGAGGGCGGTGGTGATCATGCCACCGGGTAGAGACGGCGGGCGCCAAGGTGCGTCTGCGGGTGCCCGGCGGGGCCAAGTGGTGCCGGCCCCGGCGAGATCGTCGACGACCAGTTGCTGGAGTCCTTTATGAGCGTATCCGCCGTGTCTGGCGCTTCGCGGTCCCGCATCCCACCGTGGCTGGCGCGATTCCTGCCCTTCCTCCTGTGGTGGGAACGGGTGACGCCCGAGTCCCTGCGTGCCGACTTCCTCGCCGGGCTCACCGGCGCCATCGTCGTCCTCCCCCAGGGGGTTGCGTTTGCGGCCATCGCCGGTATGCCCCTCCAGTACGGCCTCTACGCGGGGATGGTCCCGGCGGTGATCGCCGCCTTCTTCGGCTCGTCGTGGCACCTGGTCTCGGGCCCCACCACCGCCGCCTCCCTGGTGTTGCT
>DASWHD010000193.1:0-3018 GCA_036393335.1 bacterium | reverse complement strand
CGCGACGATCCCTGATGATAAATGCGGGCTAACCGTGGCGCTGTACCGCGGGCGCGTTCCGCCCGCAGCCATCCTCCCGAGGCAACCATGCCAGAGTCCATCCCCACCGCCCGCATGATGGTCGTCTCCGTCGGCGGCAGCCCCGCGCCGATCCTCTTCAGCCTCAACCGCCAGCAGCCGGAATACGTCGTCTACTTCTGTTCCGAGGGATCCCGCGGCGTGGTGGCCACCGAGATCCGCCCCGCCCTCACCTTCACCCCCAAGGATGACGAGGTCCTCACCACCCCCTCGGCCGAGGGCCTCGTCCCGGCCTACCAGTGCGCCCGCGACGGTGTCCGCCGCCGCATGAAGTCGTGGGGGATCGCGGGGCCGGAGGTGGTGGTCGACTACACCGGCGGCACCAAGAACATGTCCGCGGCCCTCGCTTTGGCCACTGTCGACCTGGGCTGCCGCTACAGCTACGTCGGCGGTGCCGAGCGCACCAAGGACGGACTGGGTGTGGTCGTCGATGGCCAAGAGAAGATGTTCTACCCCTCCAACCCGTGGGAGGTCCTCGGCGTGGAGCGCCTCCGCGAGGTGGCGTTGTTCTTCAACCGCGCCCGCTACGGCCCGGCCCAGGAGGGCCTGACCCAGGTCGCCGAGCGGGCACCGGGTCCATGGCAGCCTGTCTACCGTCATCTCGCCAAGGTCGTCGAGGGGTTCGGGTGTTGGGACCGCTTCGATCACAAAGGCGCCCGGCGTGCCCTCGATCAGGGGCTGGGCAGGCTCCGCGAGAGCGTGGGGCTCCTGGAGGACTCGCCGACCCGCGCCTTCATCGAACAGGCCCTCGCCGTGCAAGCGCGCCTCGCCGAGATCCGGCCGTCGCGGCCCACCCACTACGTCGCCGATCTCATTGCCAACGCCGCGCGGCGCGCCGACCTGGAGGAGAAGTACGAAGACGCGACCGCTCGCCTGTACGCGGCCATCGAGAAGCTCGGCAAGCTCACCCTCAAGCAGGCCCACGGCCTGGACAACAGCCGCCTCGCCCCGGAGGCCGTCCCTGAGCCCCTCCGCGAGACCTACCGTGCCCGGTACTGGTCGGCGGAGAAAGGCTGCCTCCAGATTCCGTTGCGTGCCACCTACGATCTCCTCGCCGCCCTCGGCGACCCCCTCGGCCGGAGGGTCGTCGACGGGTGGCAGGTCATCGGCCCCCTCCTCGATCAGCGCAACCAGTCGATTCTCGGCCATGGCACCCAGCCGGTTTCCAAGGAGGTGTACGAGCGCCTCCGCGCCGCCATCCTCGACCTCCTGGAGATGGCGCCAGACGACCTCCCGGCCTTCCCGCACTGGGGGGAGGCGCCGTGAGCCCGGCCGACTTGGACACGCGCGGCAGGATGGACGGCGTCACGCCCCCCTGGCTCACGGCCCTCCGCCTGACCCTCGCCCTGGCACCGCTGGCGCCCATCGAGCTCACCGACTTCGCGGGCACGGTGCTGCGTGGCGGCTTCGGCGTCGCCTTCAAGCGGATCTCCTGCCCCCTGCGCCGCCAGCCGTGCGAGACCTGCCTGCTCGCCCCCTCGTGCGTCTATCAGCAGGTCTTTGACACCCCGGTCCCGGCCGGTGCCCCCCTCCTGCCGCCCGGCGGCAAGGCGCCGCACCCCTACATCATCGACCCTCCCGCCGGCGCCAGCCGCTTCCACCCTGGAGAGGAGATGGCCGTTGGCCTTACCCTCATCGGCCGCGCGGCGAGCCAGCTCCCCTACTTCCTCTACGCCTTTCGGCGGCTAGGGGAGATGGGGCTCGGTCGGGGACGTGGCCAGTTTCGCCTGGCGGCCGCCACCCTCCACCCCCCCGGCGAGCCGCCGCGCCTCCTCTACCGCGATGACGACCCTGGCCTCGCCCACCCTGTCACCCCTTTCCCCCTGCCGGCCCTCACGGCCACTCCCCCGGCGGTGGATCACGCGGGCGCTCCACCCCTCACCCTCACCTTCGCCACCCCTTTGCGCCTCAAAGAAGAGGGGCACTTTGGCGCCCGCCCCACCTTCCCCCTCCTCATCAAACACCTCCTCCGCCGGGCGGCGCTCCTCGCCGCCTGCCACGGTGCTGGCCCCCCAGCCTGGGACCACCGCGCCTGGATCGCTGCCGCCGGAGCGGTAGAGACCCGCGCCGAGCAGCTCCAGTGGCGCGACCTCGCCCGCTACTCCACCCGCCAGCACGCCGCCATGCGTCTCGGTGGTTGGACCGGTACCGTGCGCTACCACGGCCCGTGGACCCCCTTCCGGCCCCTCCTCGCTGCCGCCGAGCTCCTCCACGTGGGCCAGGCCATCACCTTCGGCCTCGGGCGGGTCGTTTGTTCCCCTCGTGATCAAACGAACATTGTCGGGGATACCGTGTTGGGCGCATCCTCCAGCGACGCGCCACCCCTCCCCGTCGACGCCGGGCCGACCCCCTCCGGCAAGTCACTCCCATGATCCGAAAAACCTGCCCACCCCGCCCGCCAACCCACTGGACCCAAAGGAGAAAAGACCAAGGTGCAGACCCCAATCAGAGCCGAACCAAAGGCGATTGAGACGTGAATTTCAGGTATAAGTTTCCAATATGTTTCGACCCCAATCAGAGCCGAACCAAAGGCGATTGAGACCTTCGCGTGTGCCCGGCTCCGAGGATGAGGATGGACCCCAATCAGAGCCGAACCAAAGGCGATTGAGACTTATCGACGCGCTACAGCGTCGCAAAACGCCTTTTGACCCCAATCAGAGCCGAACCAAAGGCGATTGAGACTCCAATCGCCGTCGCACTCGACGGCGATGACCCGACCCCAATCAGAGCCGAACCAAAGGCGATTGAGACCTCTTTTTTGCTGCGCAAAAAAGAGGAGGCGGCTGCGCCGTGGTTTGTTTCGATGGATCGAAATCTATTGAGTCGTCGCGGTGTTGTGTGGGGTGGGAACCGGGTGTGGGCGCACGCACGCGTGCGCATCTGTGTTTTCCGCGGCGCGGAAAACGGGCTGAACCCAAGGCGATTGAGACCTCGTTTTTT
>DASWHD010000192.1:0-3838 GCA_036393335.1 bacterium | reverse complement strand
CCGCCGTCACGCCGGACCGTTCGTCGGAAATTGCCTCATAAAACAGAATGAGTTAGGTGACAAAAAGGGTAGCCATGGCGGCCATTGCCGCGGGCCTGGCCGCGTGGCGGCGAGACCTTGGCCCCCGCGCGCGCCCGGGTTTTTGTAAGGAGTTTGAACGGTTTTTTCGGCCACCGGCGGCGAAGGATAGGCGAGGCACAGTAAATACAAGAACTTCGATAGATATTGATGGTGTAAGGAACGTTGACACTGGGGCGACCGTGGCGCGGTGCAGGCCGCTAGGAGTCTGTCGGACTTTCTCTGTAAGTGCTTGTTTCCATTGAACGTGAGATTTTGAGCGACGAAACATAAACGCAACGTTTTCAAGTAGTTACGAGGCTCTTCCGGGCCAAGTCCGACAGACTCCTAGCCCGCATTTCTCACCATGAATCTGCTGCGCCCGTGCAACTGCCCTGCCTGCCGGCAGGCCGCATCTCCTGGTCGTATCCTCGCCCCAGTCCTCGACAGGGGTAGGAGCCGGTTTCACCGGCGACCCGCGCGGCAGGCCCTGCGGGCCTGGGTCGCCGATAGAATCGGCTCCTACCACGGGCCGGCCAGGATTTAGGCCATTTGCGCGGGCTCGCCACGATCCCTGATGAGAAATGCGGGCTAGTGTTGCGTTCTCGAAGTAAGGCGATTCCAAAGGCCAGCAGTTTTCCGGTGTAAATCCTTTCTGTACCTTCTTGTTTGGGAAGTGAATTCAATCTTAGAACTTCGAGAACGCAACACTAGCCGCACGAAAGCCCCTTGACAAACCAGGCGTTGACCAGGGGATGCCCGGGGAGGATCTGTCCCCCGGGCACGGCTCTCTCTGTTAACCGAGGCCCGGCGTGACGCTGGCAAAGGGGAATTCCCCGGCGTCCACGAGGTCCTGGTACTGGGGGAAGCGCGGCAGGAACTCGGTGGCGATGTAGGGGCAGGAGGGGACCACCCGCAGTCCCGCCCCCCGGGCATAGTCGAAGGCCGCCACCAGGATGCGCCCCGAGACGCCGCGGTTGCGGAACGGCACCGGGGTGTAGATGTGGTAGAAGTCGAGGATCGGCCCTCGCCGGGCATACATCAGGCACGCCTCGTAGGCCCCCAGGCGGGTGAAGAAGCGCTGGTGAAGCGGATCGTGCTCGACGGGCATCGCTGCTCTCCCATGGCCCTCCGGCCGTGGGCCGCCGCCGCGGTCTGCGTGCGACTACTCCCGCGGGCGGTATAGGCCGTCGGTCTTGGCCGCCATGATGAAGTCGTTGCGGTGCAGGCCGCCGATCTTGTGGGTCCACCAGCTCACGGTGGCCCGCCCCCACTCGGTGAGGAGGGCCGGGTGGTGGTCTTCGGCCTCGGCCAGGGCGCCGACGGCGTTGGTAAAGGCGAGGGCCTGGGCGAAGTCGCGGAAGGAGAAGACCCGCTGGAGCCGCGGGATCCCGTCCACCTCCACGATCTGCCACGCCGGGATCTGTGGGCGCAATTCCTCGATCTCTGCATCGGTCAGCCGCGGCGCATCCTCGCTACAGGCCGCGCAGCGCATCTGGGTTAGGGCTTCCATCTCTCCACCTCCATTCGTCGCGAAATTTTACTCGACCTCCCACGTCTCGGGTCCGGCAAGCAGCGCTGCGAGATCGCCCGGGCCCTGGCGCCGGATGGCGGCGGAGATCTGCTCCGCCACCCCCTCCTCGAAGCGCGGGCGCTCCACCTGGCGGAAGATGCCGATGGGCACCGGCAGCGCCGGCGCCGCCATGCCGGCGAGGAGGAAGGCGAGGGTGGCGTCATCGCGGTGGGCGTCGTGGACCAGCAGCGCCGCCTCGCCGACCTCCGCCACGGTGGCCACCACGGGCGCGGGTAGGGGCGCGCCGGTGAGGACGATCCCCTTGTCGAGATCCTTCCCGAAGCGCAGCGGCGCGCCGTGGTGCAGCTCCACCAGGGCGTCGTGGCGCACGTCGCGGCCGGCGAGGGGGTCGAAGGCGCCGTCGTTGAAGATGTTGCAGTTCTGGTAGATCTCCACGAAGGCGGCGCCGCGATGGGTGGCGGCGGCGCGCAGCACCTCCTCCAGGTGGCGGGTGAGAACGTCGACGGTGCGCGCCACGAAGGTCGCACCGGCACCGAGGGCGAGGCGCAGGGGGTCGAGGGGGGCGTCGACCGAGCCGAAGGGGGTGGAGCCGCTCACCATCCCGCGGGGACTGGTGGGCGAGTACTGCCCCTTGGTGAGGCCATACACCTGGTTGTTGAACAGCAGGATCTTCACCCCCACGTTGCGCCGCAGGCAGTGGATCAGGTGGTTGCCGCCGATCGACAGGGCGTCGCCGTCGCCGGTCACGATCCACACCGACAGCTCCGGGCGGGTGAGGGCCAGGCCGGTGGCGATGGCCGGCGCCCGGCCGTGGAGGGTGTGGAAGCCGTAGGTCTCCAGGTAGTACGGCAGGCGGCTGGCGCAGCCGATCCCCGAGACCACCACGAATTGCTCCCGGGGGATCCCGAGGGAGGCGAACACCGACTGCACTACGTGCAGGATCGCGTAGTCGCCGCAGCCGGGACACCAGCGCACCTGCTGGTCCGAGGCGAAGTCGCGCGGGCGATAGGGGGGTGCGGCGGTGGTCATGGCGCGGCCTCCAGCTCGCGCTCGATGGCGGCCACGACCTCCGCCACCTGGAAGGGCCGGCCCTGCACCTTGTTCAGGCCGCGGGCCTCCACCCCGTAGCGAGCGCGCAGCCACCAGCGGAGCTGGCCGGTGTTCAGCTCCGCCACCAGCAGGCGGGGGAAGCGGCCCAGGAGCGGTCCCAGGTTGGCGGGCAGGGGGTGGAGGTAGCGCAGGTGGAGGCTCGCCACCCGCCGGCCCCGGCGGCGGGCCTGGCGCGCCGCCTCGGTGATCGTCCCCAGGGTCGAGCCCCACCCCACCACCAGCAAGTCATCGCCTTCCGCCCCCTCTTCCAGGCGCGCAGGCGGGACCTCGGCCACCACCCGGGCGACCTTCTCCGCCCGCAGCTCTACCATGCGCTGGTGGTTCTCCGGGTCGTAGGAGACCTGGCCGGTGACGTCCTCCTTCTCCAGGCCGCCGATGCGGTGCTCCAGAGCGGGCGTCCCGGGCACCACCCAGGGCCGCGCCAGGGTCGACCGGTCGCGCTGGTAGGGACCGAGGAAGGTCGCAGGGTCCGTGTGGAGGGGGGCGTCGAGGGCGGGGATCGCGGCGGGGTCCGGGATGGGCCACGGCTCGGCACCGTTCATCAGCGTGGCGTCGGTGAGCAGGATCACGGGCGTCATGTAGCGCAGGGCGATGCGACAGGCGGCGATCGCCATGGCAAAGCCGTCCCCCGGCGTGGCCGCCGCCAGCACCGGCAACGGCGCCTCGCCGTGGCGGCCGAACAGGGCGTGGAGGAGGTCGCTCTGCTCGGGCTTGGTGGGCAGGCCGGTGGACGGGCCACCGCGCTGGGCGTCGATCACCACCAGGGGTAGCTCCGCCATCACCGCCAGCCCCAGGGTCTCGGACTTCAGGTCGAGTCCCGGGCCGCTGGTGGCGCAGGCCCCCAGGGCGCCACCGAAGGCGGCCCCCACGGCGGCGCCGGCGGCGGCGATCTCGTCCTCCGCCTGGAAGGTGACCACACCGAAATTCTTGTAGCGCGCGAGGCGGTGCAGGAGGTCGGAGGCCGGGGTGATGGGGTAGGAGGCGTAGAGCAGGGTGCGGCCCGCCTTGGCCGCGGCGGTGATCAGGCCGAGGGCGAGGGCGTCGGCGCCGGTGATCTGGCGGTAGCGCCCCGGTGGCGCCGGGGCCGGACCGACCCGGTAGACCACCGGGAAGAGCTCCAGGGCCTCCGCCACATGG
>DASWHD010000191.1:0-2515 GCA_036393335.1 bacterium | reverse complement strand
GTCTCCAGGCCCCCGGAGGCGGTCTGGATCAACCGGCCCATCGAAATCCTGGCCACTGCGATCACCCCGTCGCCGGAAGAAGTGCTTCAGTAAACTCATGCGTCCGGTGTCTCATTGTGGTTGACACGTTCCGAATCGCCTCCCGCACGATCCGGAGAAACTCGGGACAGGTGTTGGCCATGGAGGCGAAGTGGATCCCCTTGTTGTCGTATGGGATGGCGGTGAAGACGTCGCACCGCGACCGGAGGGTCGCCCGGTCATAGACGTAGAAGGGCCCGGGGTGGCGTTCGGCGATCGCCTGGATCTGCTCCACGAGGTGGGGGTCCAGGCCGCCTGCGGTCGGGGAGCGCGCCCCATTTGCTTGACGCGCCGTGGGGTCTTTGCAAGATGTCTGTGGCATGGTGTGGGACCTCCGTCTGGGGTGGGCTCAGTGATGCATCACCGGCACTACCAGGGTGACCTCGCGGCGGCCGTCGGCGTCTGACCACGGTGAGGGGCAGGCGGTCGCCGGGGTGGGCGCGGAGGAGGCGGTCCATCAGCTCGTCCGGGCCGCGAATCGCGTCCCCGCCGACGGCCACGATGATGTCCCCCCCGAGGACGAATTCGACGCCACCCAGGGTGACGATACGCCGCGCGTCCTCGACCACGTGGTAGCTGGTGACTACCCGTCCCGGCGCCACGGCGAAACCGCTGCCCGGGGCCCGCAGCGGATCGGCGCATTGCTCGACCAGAGTTTGCCCCGGTTCCCTCACCTCCCGGCGCCGGGCGTCCATCTCCTTGGCGGCCTGCGCCGCGGTCGTCCGTCGGTGATAGGTGGCGTGAGGGTCCTCGCCGGACATGCGGATCGCCTCCTCGGCCGCCGGCAGGGTGCGCTCGGCGCATATGATCATGGCCATGTCCACCATGGCGTGGGCGGATATGGCACTGGAAAAGACGGTAGCGATCGCCACCACGATCACGGGTCTCATGACGACTCCTCCGCCCCTCCCCTGGAATTGGCGCGCTTTCTTCAGATCACGATCCGGTTCACGAGCGCCTGCAAGTCCTCCTCCGCCCCGACGAAGGCGGCGACCGCCACCGGGTCGAAGAGGCGGCACGCCTGGTCGACGATGGTCGCCTGCGCCTCGTCAAAGGGCATGGCGACCCGGTAGGGCCGATCGACGGTGAGGGCGTCGAGGGTGTCGCACACCGCGAAGATGCGGGCACCCAGGGGGATGGCGGTGCCGCGCAGCCCCTGGGGGTAGCCGGTGCCGTCGTAGTGCTCGTGGTGGCCGTAGACGATGTCCACGGCGCCGGCCAGCTCGCCGATGTGGGCGAGGATGGCGCGGCCGATCTCCGGGTGGCGCTCCATGGTCTGCCACTCCTCCGGAGAGAGCTCACCCTGCTTGTGGAGAATGGCATCGGGGATGCCGATCTTCCCCAGGTCGTGAAGCAGCGCCCCGCAGTAGATGGCGACCAGGGGCCGGCCGGTGATGTGCATCTGGCGGGCGAGGACGACGGCGAACTGGGCGACGCGCACCGAGTGGTCTCCCACCTCGTGCTCGCGGGCATCCAGCGCCGCGACAAAGGCCTCCACCGTGGCGAGGTAGGGCCCCTCCAACTCCCCCAGAGCGCCTCCCAGGTATTGGTGGCGAAAGGCGCACCGCTCGCAGCAGTAGAGCGGCCCGCCGTGGTGGACAATTCCCACCCCCACCTCGTTGCCGCAGGCGATGCAGCGCGGCCCACCCCCTGCGGGTGCGGCGAGGTAGCGCTCCGGCTCTCGCTCGAACCGCTCCCGGCAGCCGGTGGAGCAGAAACGGTAGGTCACCCCGGCGTAAGAGCGGATGAGGGAGCGGCGCGGGTTGGCCACCCACATGTGGCACACCGGGTCGCGCGGTAGCAGGTCCTCCGCCACCCGCTCACGCGATTCAGGCAAATGGTCGTGGTTTTCCATCTCACCCATCGTGGGGCCTCGTATTCGCGACCGCCGCACGCTGCGTGCGCCGTTGCTCCGGGAGGTATTGCCGCGCGGCTAGCCCGCATTTCTCACCAGGGATCGTGGCGAGACCGTGCAAACGCGCGGAGATCCTGGCTGGCCCGCGGTAGGAGCCGAATCCCTTCGGCGACCCAGGCCCGAAGGGCCTGTTGCGCGGATCGCCGGTGAAACCGGCTCCTACCCCTGTCGAGGACTCGGACGAGGACACGGCCAGGAGATGCGGCCTGCCTGCCGGCAGGCAGGGCGGTTGCGCGGTCGGAGCAGATTCATGGTGAGAAATGCGGGCTAGGGCCGCCGTCCCGCCCTCAATGCCGACCCTGTGTGCCCTGGGCCGGGGAGGGGCAACCCCACCCCCATGAGCGCCTCCGTCTCCCTGCGCACCCGCTGCCGCAGAGCCTCGATCGCCTCTTCCTCCTGCACCACCCTGTGCCCGGGCGTCGCAGGGAACGCGGCCATCGTGTGGTGCGTCGCGTGCTCGGCTTGGTGATAGAGCCGCTCGCCACCCATCGCCTTGGCCATGCCGAGATGGCCCTCCATCAG
>DASWHD010000190.1:0-5809 GCA_036393335.1 bacterium | reverse complement strand
CCGGGACCGCCACCGCCTGCTGGGCGGGCGCAGGGTTGGTCAGAAGGTCGTCCCATGCAGAGCCCACCGCCTGCTGGATCATGTGGGCACGGCCCGCTTCGAGCCCTGCCTCGGCGGCGGCGTGGAGTTGCTTGTGCAGATTGTCGTTGGCGACCACCTTGGTGCTCGTACGAGAGGCGGTCAGGGCAGCGATCCCGAGCACGCTGAGGGAGATGAGGAGCAAGAGCGTGGTGACGAGACTGGCGCCGCGCTCTGCTGCCTGGAACACGAGTGGATTTCGCATCGTCTTATCCTTCGCCATCAGAGAGTGAGTGCGTTGCGTACGCCGGCCAGCGCCGTGTAGGTGACCTGGTAGTAATTTCCGTGCCGATCCGGCGTGGTGGCGCGGCCCCCGAGGTCGATGCGGACGGCGGTGACGGCACCCGCAGCCAGGTTCTCGGCGGAGACGTCGTCCAGCAGATCCGCGTCCAGGGTGCTGCTGCCGCTGATCGAATAACGCAGCCTCAGCGAGGTCACGCCATCGGCGATGACGTCGGGCGTCCCGCCATTTTGCCGGCGTACGAGCTGTGGTTGAGTCGGGGTGACCTCGGACGGCGCCGCGGCGCCGTCGGTGATGAAGTAGTCGACCTCGTACAGGAGGGCCAGGTGGAGAATGGCGCCGGCGTAGCCGGTACCGTCGAGGGCGCCGTCGTTGCCCACGTCGTCGGCCTCCTTGGTCAACGTCACCTGGTAATTGCCCCCCGGCAGATCGACCACGCCCGACACCCGGGCACTCTCCGCCTCGCTGTCGCGATAGCCGTTGCTGAGGATGGCCGGGAGCCAGGTCGTGTCGTCGGCCGGATTGATCGCCGCGGGAACGATGTCGCCCACGCCGTCGCCGTCGAGGTCGAGGGTCGAAACCCGGATCACCGTCGGGCTCAACGTCACGAGCGTGGCGGTCGCGTCGCCCACCGCGTAGCGCACGGTGATCGCATCCTGCCCGTTGACCATGCCGTCCCCGCCGGCCGCGTCGTCGTTGACCGGGGTCAACACCACGCGGTTGAGGTCCAGGTTGGTCAAATAGCCGGCCTGGCGAACGTCCTCCATGATTACGTCGAGGCCGAAGCGGAGGTTCTGCTCCACTTCGCCCATCGCCCCTTGGCGCTCGAAGGCGTTCTGCTGCACCTTGTACGTGGCGAGGCTGCCACCCACCACGACCAGGCTGAGGGTCATCGCGACCAGCAACTCGATGAGCGAGAAGCCGGCCTGACCGGAGGAGATAACTAGCGTGCGCATCGTGGGTCCCTCCTCATCTATTGGGCGATCCGGGAGGTAAAGGCGACCTGGTGATCGCCCGTCCACTGGACCGCCACCGTCACGGTGTTGAGCCGGGTCACGGCGTCGTAGGCGATGCCGGTGGTGCCGCTGGCGTCGTCCCCGAGCTCGGCGGTGATCTTGTCCTGCCACCCGGCGAGAGCGATCCCCGGAAGCTGGAATGCGCCGTTGTCGAAATTGAGGGAGTTCAGCGCGTAGTTGTTGACGCGCTCGAGCATCTCCATGGCGAGGCGGGTCGCCGTGCTGTACTGATCGGTGTAGACGTTTGCGCGCAACCCCATGAGCTGCATGCTGGAGATCCCCAGCATCCCGATGGCGAAGATCGCCAGGGAAACCATCACCTCGATCATGGTGAAGCCGGCGTCGCGCCCGTGGCCCATGGTTCTAACTCCATTCATCGGTGGTTCCCTTCTGTAAGTGCCACAGGCGTGGGCGTCCGGTGGCCGAACGGATCGTGATGCCGGTCATCTGCCAGTCGCTGGCATCCCCGGCGGGAGGGCTCCTGTAGAGATAGATCTCTCCCGGCGATCCGTTGGTCTCCGGCGGCGTTCCGCCGGGCAGGTCGCGGCACCAGCCACGGGGATCGAAGCTCAACCCATCGGCAAACGACCCGTCGGCGACCGGCCCGGCGTCGTTGGCCTGCGGCGCGGCGGTCACCCCGGCGTGAAAGCCGAAGGAGATGTTTTTCTGCAACGTGCCCGAGGCCTTGACTTCTGCCGGCTCTCCTGGCGGCACGGGATCATCGGGGACGTTGTTGCCGTTGTAATCGATCCACACCATGAAGGCCCCGGCGTCCCGATCGAGGCTCACCATGCAGCGCTTCCCTTCCGTCACCGCGAGCTGTCGGGCGAGCTGCAACTGGGTGAGAATGTCGCGCGAGTCCCCTTCCAATCGCGACGTCGATGCGCGGTCGTTGATCGCGGCAGCAAAGGCCGTCGCCAATATCGACATCAACGCCATGGTCACCACGACCTCAACGAGGCTGACCCCACGTTCTCTGTAGTTGGACATTCGATTCACAGTTCGTCTCCTTCCGCCGATGCCTGCCGTCCCGCAACTCCCATACCAGGCGGAGATCGGCCATAAGGTGTTCGTTTGATTGAAAACCTTCCGCCAACCACCGGACCCGCCAGCGTTACGGCATACATAGGTAGGAAATCCGTTACACAGCTTTAGCCACCCTATCGGTGCGGCGAGATGCCGCGTTACCGATGCTGGTAACGACCCGCAGCGGGGGTTACCCTCCCGCTCGATGGCTTTTGTTTCTAGTCACTCGCTCGGTCGCATGCAGCGCCTGTCGCGCGGACGCACGCTGCTCTTGGTCGTGGACGTCCAGGAGAGGTTCGTGCCGGCCATCCACGGCATGGAGCGCATGGAGCGCAACCTCCAGGGGCTGCTGCGGCTGTGTCGCGGTCTCGAAATACCGGTCCTCTTTACCGAGCAGTACCCGCAAGGCCTGGGCCGCACGTTGCCGAGCCTCACCGCGCTCTGTCCGTCGGCCACCCCGTTCGAGAAGACCCACTTCGACGCCTGCCTGGAGCCGGGCTTCATGGAGCGATTCCGCCAGCTCCACCGCAAACAGGTGCTGATCGCCGGCATCGAGAGCCACGTGTGTGTCCAACAAACCGCACGCGCGCTCCGCGAGCATGGCTACGATCTCTACGCCATCGCGGACGCCATCTCGTCCCGGACGCCGGAAAACCGCGACATCGGACTCGGTCTCATGCGCCAGAGCGGGGTTGCCATCACCTCCACGGAGGCGGTCTTGATGGAGGTGTTGGTCTCCGCCGAGGATCGCCTCTTCAAAGAGGTGCTCGACTTCTTTAAGGAGTAGCGATGGAGGTCGACGCGCTGCGCACCTTGCTGGATGCCGTGGCGGCGGGTGCGACCTCCCCTGCGACGGCGCTGGCGCAACTGCGCCACCTCCCCTATGAGGTCGTGGGGAGTGAAGGCCATCCGTTTGCGCGCCTCGACCACCACCGTGGCCTACGCCAATCGGTCCCGGAGGTCTTGTACTGCCCGGGCAAACAACCGGAACAGGTGGCCACCATCGCCGAGCGGATCGTGGCCGCGACGGGACGTCTGCTCGCCACCCGCGCCAGTGATCAGCAGGCCGCGGCCGTGCGTGGGCGTCTGCCGGCCGCCGATCTGCACCCGCTGGCACGGACCCTCACCATCGACCGCGACGACCGTCCCGCGCCGGTCGGTCATATCGCCCTCCTCACCGCCGGCACGGCCGACCTGCCGGTCGCGGAGGAGGTACGCGTCGTGGCCGGCTGGCTCGGCAGTCGGGTGGATCCCCTATACGACGTCGGCGTCGCCGGGCTGCATCGCCTCCTCGATCACGCGGCGATCCTCGATGAGGCTCGGGTTCTCGTCGTGGTCGCGGGCATGGACGGCGTGCTACCCAGTGTCGTCGGCGGCCTGACCGACCGGCCGGTGGTCGCCGTCCCCACGTCGACCGGGTATGGCGCCAACTTTCAGGGTATTGCACCGCTGCTTACGATGCTCAATGCCTGCCCGCCGGGCATCGGGGTCGTCAACATCGACAATGGCTTCGGCGCCGCGTGCCTGGCACACCGCATCAACCTCCTCGGCGAGGCGCGGAACTAAGTGGCGATCGTCGACGCGCATCTCGACTGCTTTGCCGGGATCTGCGGCAACATGCTCCTCGGCGCACTGGTCGACGTCGGTGTCGACTTCGGTGAGTTGCGCGACAACCTCGCCGCCCTTGCCGTGGCAGGCTACCACCTGACCTGTGAGCGCGTCCCGCGCGGCGGCATCGTCACGACCCACGTGCGGGTGGCGTGCGACGAGGAGCAGCACCACCGGCGCCTCGCCGACTGCCTGCGCATCCTCGAACAGAGCCCGTTGCCGCAACGGGTGCAGGCCGACGCCGCACGCGTCTTCACCCACCTCGCCGAGGCCGAGGCGGCCGTCCATGGCGTGACCCTCGATGAGATCCATTTCCACGAGGTCGGGGCGGTGGACGCGATCGTGGACATCGTCGGTGCGTGCTGGGCCCTCCACCGCCTCGGCGTACGCCAGGTTACTCATGGCCCCGTCAACCTCGGCGACGGCACGGTCGCCTGCGCCCATGGCACCTATCCCGTGCCGGTCCCCGCGGTCCAGCGCCTCCTCCTCGGCCGTCCGACCCTGCGTGGGATCCCCGGCGTGGCCAGCGCCGGCGAGCTTACCACCCCGACCGGTGCCGCCCTCCTGGCGGCCCTCACCCGCCCTGCATCCGAGGGTGTCCCGCACACCGTGGTATGTACCGGCTACGGTGCCGGGGACCGCGATCCCGACGGCTTTCCCAACTGCCTGCGCATCGAGCTCCGCACGGTCGACACCGCCGGCTCACGCCGGGAGCCCGTCGTGGAGCTGGTGTGCGATGTCGATGACCTCAACCCGGAGTGTCTTCCGGCAGTCGATGAAGCGGCGCGCGAGGCGGGTGCCCTCGACGTCACCCTGGCCGCCGTCACCGGCAAGGCGGGCCGCCCCGCCACGCGGCTCACGGTGCTCTGCCGGCCGGATGCAGCGCTCGTGGTAGAGGCCATCCTCTTTCGCCACACCACCACCTTCGGTATCCGCCGCCGGGACGTCACCCGCACCCGGCTCATCCGCCGCTGGATCGAGGTACACACCCCCTTTGGAGCGGTGCGCATCAAGGAAGGGTGGATGGACGGGGACCGTCTTCAGGCCAGCCCCGAGTACCAGGATTGTCTCGCCCTCAGCCGCGAGCACGGCGTCCCGGTGCGGGAGGTCTACCGCGCCGCCCTCCAATGCGTCCCAACCGCCGGCGCACCCCCCGAAGTGGACGGCACCCCGTGAACCCGTGGCTCCTTCCGGCCACCGGGGCGTTCGTCGGATGGTTCACCAATAAGCTGGCCCTGACCCTCCTGTTCCGGCCCCGTCAGCCCATACGCCTGGGACCGTGGCGCCTCCAGGGCATCATTCCGGCCCGGCACCAGCGCCTCGCCGAGGCGATCGCCCGCACCGTGCAGCGCGACTTGCTGTCCGAGGAACAGGTCGCCCGCCTGGTGGCCGAGGTCGATCTCCGCAGCGAGGTGGAAGAGGCCGTGGCGCGCGCCATCGATGAACGCATCGACGCCAGCCGCCTCCACGGGCTGCCCTTTGTCGGCAGGGTCGGCGGTCGGTTCTTTTCCGAACTACGCCGCATGATCATGACCGGCGTGGCCAAGCGGGTGCAGGACTACCAGCAACGGGTGGCGCATCAGGTGGCGAGCCGGGTGGACATCGAGGCCATCGTCCGGGAGCGTGTCGAGCACATGGACGTGGGACAGGTGGAGGAGCTGCTCCTAGGTATCTTGCGAGACGAGTTCCGTTACCTGGAGTGGATGGGCGCGGTGATCGGTGGCCTGATCGGCGCGGGGCAGCTCTTTTTCTTGGACAGGTGATCGCACCGCGGGATGCGCGCCGCCGCTGAGCGCCCGTTCCCGGCGGATCGCAGCAACAAGAAAACGGGCGCCCCGGT
>DASWHD010000189.1:0-35022 GCA_036393335.1 bacterium | reverse complement strand
TCTGGGCACGACTGCGCCTCCTGCGCGGCCTTCGGGTCGCCCGCAAACGGGTGCTCCGGCTGATGCGGGAACACCGCCTGCTCTTCCCGCAGCGGCGTCGCACCGGTTCCGAGAAGGCCCATGACGGCACCATTACCACCGAGGCCTCCAATGTGCTCTGAGGCACCGACGGCGCCCGGATCTTCACCGTGGACGACGGCTGGGTGTGGGTCTTCGCCGCCGTCGAGCACTGGAACGCGGAGTGCGTGGGCGTTCACGTGTGCAAGAAGGGCGACCGGTTCGCCGCTTTGCAACCGATCGCCATGGGGCTGACCCGCCTGTACGGGGGGACCGGGGCCGAAACCGCCCGCGGGCTGTCCCGGCGCATGGACCACGGCACGAGAGTACCTCTCCGACCCCTTCCAGCACCCGATCCAGTACCGGGGGATCACCCGAGAGCTTCGCCTTCGTGGAAGAACCCCAGACCCCACGGCGTGGCCGAGCGCTTCAACCGGACCCTGAAAGAACAGGTCATCCACGGCCGCACCTTTCCCAACGTCGAGGAGGTCCGTGCCGCCGTCACCGACTTCGTCCACACCTACAACCACCCCTGGCGACTCGAACAACTCGGCTTCCTCACGCCGGCGGAAGCCCGAACCAACCATGCTTCAACCGAAGCCAAACCCAAGGCGGCATAAGACAACCCGGTGTCCAAGGAACCGGGTCCGGTATACAGCAAGTTCCTGGCAGCTCGGAATCCATCCAAGGCTTCGTCGCCATGTGGTTTGATGAGGCGATGAACGATGCCTGTGAGAATGGATTCGAGCTTGGTACGACTTCAGAACCGAATCGAGGCCGTGCTCGGCGAAGGCCCGGGCAAAGCGGCAACAGACGGGTGACGGACCGCTAACGGCGTGGCCTTCTGCAGGCAGGAAGGCGTGCCTGTCGCCAAGACGCCAAGTCTTTTCCCCCTCTCTCTGCGCGAGACCTCTTATGACCCGCTCGGAGCAAGCTCCGCGGCTCTATGCGCAGCAGAGCGTCTGGTAACTGCCGGACGCATCAGCGTCCATCTGCGACCCGATTCGCGTTCATTCGCGGTCCCTGCTATTGGAGGCCGCGTGACCGGCGGCTACGGGACCACCGTCACGCCGGGGACGTTGCGGAAGTCGGCATCGAAGGTCGCGATGTGCTCTGCCTGGTGCTTGCGGGCGATGGCCACGATGGCGGCGTCGGCGAAGCCGAGGTCGGCGCGGCTCTGGGTCTGGAAGTTCTCGAAGGCGTCGAGGAAAAGGTCCGAGCAGGGGACGAACCGGAGCTCGCGGGCCGCAAGCAAGGTGCGGCCGACTGCCACGACGCTTTCCAGACTCTGCCGTGCAGCGAGTACCGTGGTCACCTCCAGGAAGACGTACTCCGGCAGGAGGGCCTCACCCCACTCACCAGCCAGCAATCGCTCCATCACCTCGCCGGCCGCACCGTGATGGGCATCGCGGGTGTTGTGATACGCGACCAGGAAGCTCGAGTCGACGACGATCACGAGGCCCCGTAGACGATCGCGTCGATCTCATCGCTCAGGTGCTCCGATCCCGGCCCGGCGTCCTCGGGGGTCAGGTCCCGCAGGCTCGCCCGTTTGGCAAAGGGGTCCGGCCCCGCCAGATAGGTCTGGATCGCCTCGCTCATGAGGTCGCCGATCGTCCTCCCCGACAGCGCCGCGCGGGCCTTCAAGGCCCGATACGCCTCCGGGTCGCGGTTACGGATCGTTGTAATCATGCGTGCGGTCAAGGAAACGCCACCCCCACCGCACCCTCATCCAACATGCTGCATTCGCAGAGGAAGCAGGTGACGCAACCTGGCAAGCCAGTTGCCCACGGAGCCGCAGAGACGCCGGCATCGACCCTTTGCGCATTAGGAACCTGCCTACCTGGCGGAGGCCCGCTCACGCCGCCGTGAGCACGTCGTGGGACGGCATCGGGACCGCGGTGAAGCCACGGTCGAAGGTGAGCAGGTGGTCGCCGAACTCCAGGGTCGCGCCGCGATCCTGATGTCGTTGGCCCGGATGGGTCAGGACCCTCTGGACAAGAGAGGAATTGTGCTTAAAGTATCGGGTGGGCGGAGGTTTAACCTACGCCCACTGGCCCCCGGTGGTTTCCCCTCCCCTCCCCACCACCGGGGGCTCTTTATTGTCATGCGCGGCATGATCGCCACGGAGGCAACGATCGTTCGCCGAGAGGGAAGGCCCGCGTTTCCCCCCATGGGACCGACCCGACAGCCGTCAGGTCCTTGCCTTGAGAGTGCGGCTACTCGCGTGCGGATCCTGGTGGGAACCGGCTATTCGCCCCCCGCCGGTGGCGGTTTCGTGCGCTCCTCCTCGGGCACCAGCAGATCGCCCGCGGGCCGCGGGATCGGGAGGTTCTTTTGCAAGGCGATGTCGCGGTAGATCCGGCGCATCATGTCCTGCGCCTCCAGCCGCATCTCGGCGAGTTGTTTGCGCATGTGCAGGATCACCTCTACCCCGGCGCGATTGACCCCCAACTCCCGAGTGAGGTTGAGAATGATCTCCAGCTCTTCGATGTTCTCCTCGGTGTAGCGGCGCGTATTGCCCGGCGTCCGCTCCGGCGTGATCAGGCCTTGCCGCTCGTAAGCGCGCAGGGTCTGCTGGTGGACACCGAACATCTCTGCCACCGCGGAGATCGAGTAGGTGCCACGCCGCTCCATCTATTTACCCTCCTCCGCCCACGGTAACCCCGCGCGTGGGTCCTCGGAGATCCGCTCGCCAAGGTCCTGCAGGCGCGCCCGGTCCGCAGCAGACAGGTTCTTGGGAGAGACGATCTTGATCACGGCGAATTGATCCCCGCGTGCCCCGCCCTTGGTCGTCGGCAACCCCTTACCACGTAGGCGCAGCTTGGCGCCCGAGGCGACACCCGCCGGCACAGTGAGCTGGGTGCGTCCATCCAGGGTGGGAATCAACACCTGAACCCCGAGGGTCGCCTCGACGATGGTCAGGGGGAGGTCGAAGTAGAGGTCACTTCCCTCGCGTCGAAAATAGGGATGGCTCACCATTTGCACGATGGCGAACAGGTCGCCTCGCGGACCGCCTACCCCACCGGGTCGCCCCTTGCCCGATACGCGGATCTTGGTACCCGTGTCCACCCCGGCCGGGATCTTCACATCGACGCTGGTGCCGTCGCCGAGAAAGATGCGGCGAGTGACACCGCGGGCGGCCTCCGCCAGCGTCAGGGTGACGTGGGTCTCGACATCCTGCCCCTTGGCCGGCCCCTGGGCACGCGCGCCGCCACCGCGGAACAACTGCTCGAAGAGATCGCCGAACCCCTCGAACGGTCCGCCGCCAGCTCCACCGAATGACGCACCGCCGAATCCGCCACTCGGGTGGGGTCCACCGGCAAAGCCACCGCCGTTGACCCCCGCCTCGCCGAATCGATCGTACTGCGCGCGCTTTTCGGGGTCGCCGAGGATGTCATAGGCGCGCGCGATCTTCTTGAAGCGCTCCTCCGCGCGCCGGTTTCCGGGGTTCACATCGGGGTGGAACTTGCGGGCCAACCGCCGGTAGGCACGCTTGATCTCCTCGCTGCTCGCGTCGCGCTTGACGCCCAGATCTGCATAGAGATCGGTGGTTGCCATCGCGTCCTCGGTCGCCGATCACCCCCGGCCGGCGCAGGACTGCTGTCCGCTACGCGCCGGCTCCCGCCGTCGCCAACGGGCCCAAGGCCGCCGCGAGACGGCGCTTCAACCCGACCTCCACCTGCCGCACGCGCTCCCGCGACACGCCGTAGTGATCACCGATCACCTGCAGGGCGAGGGGCTCGTCCGCCATGAGGCGATGGTCGAGGATGTACAGCTCACGGTCATTGAGGTCCGGGCGAATCCCCTCGACCACCTCGCGTACCCGTTCGTCCAGATCCTGGCGCGCAACGGCCTCGTCCGGCGTCTCCCCTCCGGCCGGCAGGAACTCGAGCATCGCGATCCCATCCCCCTCGTGGTTGGTCGAGGGCAGATCAAGGGAGAGGTCGCGGCGCTTCACCCGTTCGGCGACCACCCGCGTGATCTCCTCCTGCACGCGGCTATCTTCGGCCAAGAGGCGAAATGCCGCGCCGTCTGCCTCCCCGTCCCCCGCGGGCGCTCCGGGCTCCATATGCACGAGGTGGAAAAAGAGCTTCTTCTGCACCCGTGCACTGGCAAGCTTTACCAACGACCAGTTGCGGATGATGTAATCCTTGATGAAGGCGCGGATCCAATGAACGGCGTAGGTCAAGAGGCGGAATCCGCGATATGGATCGAACCGTTTCACCGCGTGCATCAACCCGATGTTGCCCTCCTGAATCAGGTCAAGGAGGGGGAACGAGAACTTGGAGTACTCCTTCGCGATCTTCACGACGAAGCGGAGGTTCGAGAGAACTAGAACTTGGGCCGCTTCCAGGTCGTGGTCATCGTGCACGCGCATGGCCAACTCGTACTCCTCCTCCTTGGAAAGGAGGGGATGACGGGCAATCTCGTTGAGATAGCGGGTCAGGTCACTGGTCTGGGGGGTTAAGGCGTAGGTACTCATGTCTGCACTATCCTCCTACTATCAACAGCCGAAAGGATAAACCTTAGTCTTCAAATGTCAAGTTTTCTTCGTCATTCGATGTAGAGTCCTCAATTCTAGAGGCCAGATCGTTTTTATCGGGTTCGGATCTAACCCATAGTTCTAGTTCTTGTGACGACCCCTGGTGAGAAATGCGGGCGAGAAGCCTGGCCGAGAAGGCGGGGGTTTCCCAGTGGACGTCGGGGGGAGTTTGGGTAGGAGGAAGCAGGAGGAGGCGCCCATGCTTGGCCAACGCTCGCCCCCAGGGGAGCGTGTGTCGTCCGGACCATGGGTCCCGCGATCCCGTGGGGGAGGCGACCTGTTACGGCGGGCTCGTCCCCCCCCAGTGCGGCGTGGTTTCGCGCTGCGGATTGTGTCGGGGGGTACCGGCAGGACGTCGGGCGTCCCGGTGTTCCGCCGTCGCGGTGGTGTGGGGCGTGGCTGCTGCCGGCCCCCGATGGCGTCTCGGATGCGGAGGCCATGGCCCGCACGGCGTATGGCCTGCGGTGGACGGTGGCGTGGGGGCTGGAGTGGGAGGCGAAGCTGTGCGCCAAGAGCACGGCGAGCCGCTCTACGCAGGCCCAGCGGGTGCTGCACGAGGTCTCCGGCCAGGTCTGTGAGCGGAGTGGGGCGGCGTGCCGGGTGGCTGGGGGGCCGCCCGGCTTGCGGTGGCGATCGACCCCACGCCGATCCTCGGCCGGGGGGCGGTGAAGGACCCGTACCACCGGGTTTCCGACCCGATCCGGCGAGGGGTGCAGGCAGCGTGTGCACACGCGGGGGGGACACGGCCGCGGTGGTGGCGGAGCACGGTCTGGGACGCCAGGTGGGCGCCCGCGACAAGGGGGCGGTGGCCCTGGACGGGTCAAGATGCCGCCGCGCAGCGCGCCTTGCTCCCGCCAGGGGGTGGCGGATGCCCAGGGGGCGTGGGGGCGCTGGCCGATCGGGCGATGGGGACGGCAGGCGAGCGACACCGGTGCCGGGCCGAGCGCGGCGCGGGCGTGGCGGGCGGGAGCTGCTGGCGCAGGACATCCAGACCGCTCTGGGAAGACGGCGCGCCGCGGCGGCGGCGCGGCAGAAGCGCAGCATCGGAGGGTGTCCCCCACGGATCCTTGAAGCTGCGCCACCCCTGCGGACCCGGTCTGCTTCGGGCACGGCTCGCACGTAGAGCGTCCGGGGGGCGCGCCTCCGGCAGATCACCGCGCAGACCGGGCGCCTGCAACGGCTGCGGGAAGCGGTAGCCGCAGGGACACCTTGCGACGCGGCGACCACCGGCGGGGCGTCGTCGAACACCGGATCGCCCGGCGGATCCAACGGGTGCGTCCGGCAGGCCCGCTACCTTTCGCCAAGCGAAGCTCGCCTGCCCGATCGCCTGGGCGGCGCTGGCCAACCTGACCCTCGTGCGGGCTAACGCCGCGGGTGCGCGTCGCCCTACGGCCAGCGCTTGAAGCGCCTCTGGCAATAGGCCAGCAGGGCGTCGTAGTCCGGGAAGAAGAGGTCGAATCCGTCCTCCGCCGGGGCGTCGAGCTCGCAGTACTCGTTGGAGTGGGCGCGGCACGCCTGGGGGCGGGTCGCGTAGATGCCGCAGCGACCGTCCGGTTGCAGGTGGGTGCAGGGGTTATTGATCAGCAGGTACCACTTGCCTTCGTCCTTGAAGAGCTGGGTATCACGGTGGGCGATCTGCCACAGGAGGTTGTCGAAGTCGAGCTTCGAGCGCGGGGTTGGGACCTCCTGGGTGAAGTAGGTGCAGCACTTGGAGCCCGGGCAGTAGCTGCACTTCTCCTCCAGCAAGAGGTGGGCGGGGTTGGGTCTCTCCATGGCGTCGGTGGGTCCAAGGGCATGGCCGCTGCGGGCCGCGAACCGGAGCTTACTCATCGGTCCCCCTCTCCAGAACCACGATCGTGGGGTCGACCGCCGCCGGCCACTGGAGGCGCGCCACCGGGCGGCCGCTCTGGAAGGCGATGGCGCTATCCGTGCCGTAGTAGAAGAGGTAAGGGGCCCGGGCCGTGGCCGCCTCGGAGGCCGCCCAGTAGAGAGCGACGAATCGGCCCGGCATCCCCGGCCTCGGCCAGGTGGCAAGGATCGAGGTGGCCGCGTCGCCTGAGTGGTCGACCAGCGCGGCGCCGGACGCGCCGATCGTCAGGGCCGGTGGCGGGGCCATCCCCACCGCCGGCGCCGCGCCGGCGGCCCGGCCGAGGAACCAGAGGTTGCCCTCGGTCGTGGGCGTCACCTGGTCGACGGTGAGGACCTCCCCGCCGTGCTCGCTTCGAGCCATCTCCGCCAGTCGGCGGTATACGGGCCAGTCGTCTGCGGCCACCACGTAGGAAACCGGCGGCCGGGCGAGCAGGGCATCGAGGCAGGGGAGGATCTCCGCCGGGTCGAGGTGCCGAAAGAGGTGGCGCTCGGGATCGAGGAGCAGCCGCTCGGGCCGGTGGGCGAGGGTCAGGTCGAAGTCGGTCGCGGCAACCGCCAGGCGCAGCCGGTGATCCACCGCACCGCCGCCCGTCTCCACCCGCAGGTCGAGGTCAATCGGATAGGGCGTGCCCTCCTGTGCCACCGTCCCGTTTAGGCGCCAGCCAGAACGGTCGCGGGTGACGGCCACGCCGCGCAGCGCCAGGCGCGGCCCGCCAGTCTCGTCCAGCCACGGCCGGAAGAACTCAACGAGGGGTGCCGCCCCCGCCGCCTCGCAGGCGTGACGCAGGTCGTCCCAGCCGGCCCGCTTCCCCATGTGCTCGGCGGCGAAGGCGCGCAGGGCGGCGAAGAAGCGATCGTCGCCGAGGCGCCGCCGCACCTGGTGAAAGAGGGCCGCCGCCTTGGCATAGCCGATCGCGTCGTCCGTGCGTGTGACCTTGGCGCGAAAACGGCGCACCGGGTATTCGTCGCCGGTGTCGACGTCGATGGCGTAGCGCTGCGACCAGCGCTCGCGCTGGCGCAGGGCGGCGGCCGGCCCCTCCGCCTCGCTGGCGAGGTAGTTCGCGCAATAGGAGGTGAGCCCCTCGCACCAGTTGCCATCCGCCGGGTCGACGAATACCCCGTTGCCCCACCAGTTGTGGGCGACCTCGTGGTCCAGATAACCCGGCCGCAGGGCCTCGCGGCCGCGGGCGATCACCCCCGGCCCCAGGAGGGTGAAGCCCGGCAGGCCGTAGCCGGAGGAGAAAAAATTCTCCACGATGTCGAAGCGGGGATACGGGTACGGCCCGAGAAGCTCCGAGAAGTGGCGCAGGTAGCCCACCGCCGCGGCGAGAAACAGCTCGGCGCCGGCCGGGTCGTCGCGCAGCCAGTAGGCGGCCACGTCGATCCCGTCCGCCTGCCGCCGGTATACGCGGTAGGGGCCGGCCACCAGCGCCAGGCCATCCGCCGGCCGCGTCGCCCGCCACTCGCTGCGGCCGCCGTCGCGGGCGACCAGGCGCCCCTGGCTGACCGCCAGGAAGGGCTCCGGGAGTCGCACCTCGAGGTCGAACAGGGCGAGGCCGAGATCCGGCTCCGGGTACCAGCCGGAGCCGCCATCCAGGTAGACCCCCTCGGCAGAGATGGTGCCACCGGTGAAGTCGCCGGCCACGAAGCGCAGATGGCCCGATGGCCGGGGTGGATCGAAGAGGGTGCCGTGATAGCGCACCACCAGCTCGGTGCCAGGCCGCTCCACCACCAGGGTGTCCCCCTCCCGGCGCCAGGCGCCGGCACCGCTCACCTCATCCACCGTGAGGTCGGGGGCGAGGAGCAGGGTGAGGCGCTCCCCGATCGCCGCCGGCACGGTGATCCGGTCGGTCGCGACGATCCCATGATCCGCGGGCGTCAGGGTCGCCGCAATCCGGTGGTGCACCTGTGCCGCGGCGCCCTGGAGAGAGAGGAGGGTGACCATCGTCCCGAACGCAACGCCCCTCCACCACCCTGCCATCATCGGCCTCTCCTCCCACCCCCTGCTCACCGCCTACCGCCCGCTTCCTACTGGTATTTGGACTTGTCCCCGATGTCGTAATACAGGGGCTGGGGCAGCTTGCGCAGGGTGAAGAGCGTCACCAGACCTGCAAGTAGGCCCCAACCCGCCATACGCACGGCGGGCGTGCCCATCGCGAACAGGTGGGCGACCATGACGACGGGCGCCAGGCCCGCGAAGACGTAGCCCTCGTAGAGCCGGAAACAGAACCCCTCCTTCACGCACAGCATGGCGTAACAGGCGATCCACAGGCCGCCCAGGACCGTGCCATACCCGCGCTGGAAATAGAACGCCACCGGATCCCCCCCCGACAGGACCGCCACCGCCAGGCCGGCCACCGCGGCGCCCCACAGCCAGCGCAGGCCGCGCCGGAGGGTGGCGGCGTAGAGGTGCAGGAATCCGACGCCGAACGAGATCCCGACCGCCGTCAGGAGCAGGAGGCAAGTCTCCACCTGCCGTCCCTGGTCCCCCAGCGCCCTGCCAAACCACGCGAGACTGTACCCCGCGACGATCCCCGCCGCCGCCATGGCGAGCCCGGCGCGGTAGAGCAGGACGGAGACCCGATCGTAGAGGGTCAGGGGTTGGCCGGGGAGGATGTCGGACATGGGGCCCTCAACCATTCACAGGGGACAAGCCTACGGCTTCCGGCGCGCCAACCCAACCTATCGCGGTTTATCGTGACGGCACCCCGGCTGTGGTATGAAGCAAACTCGCCGCCCCGTGCATCGACCATGTTGAGCGACCTCATCGCCTACGGGAGGATGATCAAGTTCTCCCACACCGTCTTCGCCCTGCCCTTCGCCCTCATGGCGGCGTGGCTGGCCGCGGGCGGGGTACCGGCGACGGACAAGGCCGGATGGATCGTGGTGGCGATGGTCGGCGCGCGCTCGGCCGCCATGGGCATGAACCGCCTGGTTGACCGCCACATCGACGGCCTCAACCCGCGTACCCGGGAGCGTGCGCTGCCGCGCGGCGACATCTCGCCGCAGGCGACGCGCTGGTTCATTATCGCCGCGGTGGCGGTGCTGGAGCTGGCGGCGTGGCGCCTCAACCCCCTCTGCCTAAAACTCTCGCCGATCGCCCTGGCGGTACTGTTCGGCTACTCGTACAGCAAGCGCTTCACCGCTCTCTCCCACCTGATCCTCGGCGTCGCCCTGGGGCTGGCACCCCTGGGGGCATGGATCGCCGTCACCGGCCGGTTCGATCCGGCGATCGTGGTCTTGTGTCTGGGGGTCGTGTGCTGGGTGGCGGGTTTCGACACCATCTACGCCCTGCAGGACGTGGACTTCGATCGCCACGCCGGCCTGCGCTCCCTGCCGGCGCGCTTCGGAGCACGGCCGGCCCTGTGGATCGCGCGCCTGCTCCACCTCATCGCCTTCGCTTGTTTTGCCTTCGTCGAGCGCCTGTTCCACCTCGGCCCGGCCTACGACCTCGGCCTCTTCCTCGTGGCCGGGCTCATGGTGTACGAGCACACCCTGGTCCACGGTGGCCGCCTGGTGCACATCGAGCGCGCCTTCTTTACCCTTAACGGCTACATCAGTGTCACCCTCTTCGCCTTCACGGTGCTCGACTATGCGCTGTGATCGCCGTAGTTCTCCCCCTCCCGCCGGGAGGGGGCCGGGGGGAGGGCGTGGGGAACGCGCAACGCATCCGGTAGGTATGGCCGAGCACACAGCCCAATCCCCACGCCCCCACCCCAGCCCTCCCCCGGGGGGGGAGGGGGCCGGTCGCGCATCGACCGTTGGCCTGCGGGTGCTGGTCTCGGTGGTGGTGTTCGTGGTGCTGACCCTGGTTGCCGCCGTCGCCCACGCCGGCCGCGGCGACGAGCTATTCGCCGCCGGCGACTACGCCGGCGCCTTGGAGAGCTTCGCCCGGGAGCTGGCGACGGCCGACCTGGGGCCGCAGGTCGCTACCACCTTCCTGAAGATGGCGCGCTGTCACATCGAGCTCGGCCAGACGTGGCTGGCGGAGGTGCGCCTGCGCCGCCTGCTGCACGATTACCCGGACGCACCGGCGGCCGGCGGCGGTGTCGCCTTGCTGGAGGAGCTGCTGCGCGCCCGACGGGCGTGGGGGGAGGGGGTGCAGATCGCCGATGGCCTGCTCGCCTCGCCCCGGGTGTCCGCCGCCCGGGTGCCACTGCTGCGGCTCCGCGCCCGGGGCCTCGCCGCCCTGGGCCGCGACGAGCAGGCGGCGCATGCCTGGGCACAACTATACGGGAGTGACCTCTCCCCCGCGGAGCGGGCGCGGGTCACTGCCGAGGTGCAGGAATGGCTGCGCGGCCGGCCGCTGCCGTTTCTGCGCTGGGTGATCCGGGAGTTCGACTACGCCTTTCCCTCCGACTACGCCCTCCTCGCCCTGATCGAGCACTATCGGGCTCAGGATCCCGGGCTGGCCAAGCGCCTCGCCGACCATTTCCTCGACGCCTTCCCGAGCCATCCGGCACGGGCGGCATTGCTGGCCCCCCCGCCACCGTCCCTCCCGACGCCGCGATCGACCGCACTCGTCCCCCGGCGCGGGCCGGCCGTGACCGCCGCCCACCGCTTCGACCCGCAGCGCATCGATCTCCTCGCCCCCGCCACCGGCCCCCTGGCCGCGGTGGGGTTGTCTCTCCTCCAAGGAGCGCAGTTGGCGGTAGAGCGCCACAACGCCGTGCAGCCCGTGGCCCGGGTCGAGCTGCGCCTGCGCGACACCGGTGCCGACGAGGCCCAGGCCGCGCGGGTGTGGGCGGCGATGGTGGGTGAGGAGCCGTTACCGATCGCTGCGATCGGTCCCGCGACCAGTGGTGCGGCACGCGCCCTGGCGCCTTTGGCGGCTACGGCCGGCCTGCCCTTGCTCTCGCCGTCGGCCAGTGCCCCGGATCTGGCCGCGGCCCAGCCCTACCTCTTCCGCCACAACCTGAGCGACACGGCTCAGGTGCGGCGCCTCGTGGAGTACGCGGTGACCGAGCGGGACGCCCGGCGCCTCGCGGTCTTCTATCCACGCAACGACTACGGCCGCCACTTCCGCGACCTGTTCGTCGAGGCGGCGGAGTGCGCCGGCGCCGAGGTCGTGGCCCAGGCGGCCTACACCCCCGACGCGGTCGACTTCGGCCGCGAGATCCGCGACCTCCTGTCCCAGGAGGCGGCGGCCAACGGCCGCAAGGTCTCCGACCATGCCTTCACCCCCGCACCGCTGCCCGCCGGCTCGCCACCCCTGCCCAGGGACGCGGCGGGGGAGGTCCTCGCCGGCCCACCGCTGCCGCCGGTCCTGACCCCCGCGGAGACGCCGCCGCCCGCCCCCCATGAGGAGGAGCGGACCTCGGCCCTAGAGGCGGTCTTCATCCCGGGGGCCGCCGAGACCGTGGGCACGATCCTGCCGCAGCTCGTCTACTACGGCGTCGAGCGGGCGATCTGGCTCGGCACCGAGGAGTGGCTGGCCGAGCCCTTCATCCACCGCGGCGAGCGATTCACCCAGCGCGCCGTCTTCACCGCGGGTTTCTTCCCGGTCGACGGGGAGGCGGATGGCCTGTTCGCCGCCGACTACCGGCGCCGCTTCGGGGGCGAGCCCGACCGCCTCGCCGCCCAGGCCTACGAGGTCACTTCCCTGGTGCTCACCGCCCTGGAAAGCGGCGTGGCGACCGGACCCGACCTGCACGCCTACCTCACCGGCGGGCCGGTGGTGGACGGGTTGAGCGGTCCTTTGTGGGTCGATGCCGCAGGCGAGATCGAGTCGGCACCGCGCCTGCTAACCGTGCGCCACCGCCGCTTCCAGCCTCTCCCCGAGGGACTGCCGCCGGTGGTCGCGTGGCAGCCCCCGGCGGACCCGGTGGAGGCGATGGGTCCGCCACGCCACCTCTGGGAGCTGCCCCTCGACGGCAGCCGGCCGCTGGTTTCCCCGGCAGGACCGGCCTCCCGGAGGCGTCCCTCCGACGGCATGGTCCGCGGCCTGTTCGAGGAGGACCGCTGGGGGATCCCGATTCCATAAGCCTTTCCCCGCGGGGGATAGCCCGCATTTCTCACCAGGGATCGTCGCGAGCCCGTGCCAATGGCCGTAGATCCTGGCTGACCCACGGCAGGAGCCGATTCTATCGGCGACCCAATGGGCACAGGTCGCCGAAGGGATTCGGCTCCTGCCGCGGACGAGGACACGGCCAGGAGATGCGGGCAGTTGCTCGTGCGTAGCAGATTCATGGTGAGCGATGCGGGCTAGGTCCGAGCCACCGGCGCATGGGACGCGATGCGGCTCAGCGTCTCCAGGAGCTGTTCGGCGTTGAACGGTTTCTGCAAAAAAGGGATCTGGTGGTCCCGCAGGAAACGATCGAGCTGCGGGTCGATGGCCCCCGACATCATCACCAGCTTGCCACGCAGGTAGGGATAACTGTGCCGTAGCTCCTCGTACAGTCGGATGCCGTTCAGTCCCGGCATCATGTAGTCGGTGAGGACTGCGCCGTACTCGTTTTCGGCCAGATGGGTGAGGGCCTCCGCGCCGCTGGTCGCGACATTCACCCGGTAGCCAAACCCCATCAGGATCTTCTCCAGCCAGTTGCGCACGTGCAGCTCATCGTCCACCACCAGGACCGCGCCGGCAGGATCCACCGGCACGGCGGTCTTCTCGACAGGAGCTGTTTCGACACGCGCCTCTCTCCTATGCCCGACGGTGATGGGCAGCCATAAGGTGAACGTCGTTCCCTCCCTCACCCGCGATTCCACCCCGATCCGGCCGCCGTGGGCCTCGACGGCAGCGCGGCTGATGGACAGCCCCAGGCCGGTGCCCTCCCCTTCGGCCTTGGTGGTGAAGAACGGGTCGAAGACATGGGCGAGGTCCGCCGGCGCGATGCCATGGCCGGTGTCCACCACCTGCACCATCACCTCATCCCGCGCCATGCGCGTCACGAGGCGCAGCCGCGCGGGCCGTCCGCCCCCGTCCATGGCCTGGATCGCGTTGTGGACCAGGTTGAGCAACACCTGTTGCAGCTGGTGCATGTCCCCGAACAGGGGCGCGACATCGGGATCGAAGTCACGCTCGACCGCTACTTCACTGCGCCGCAGGCGGTAGCCCATGAGGTCGATGACGGAGTCGATCGTGCTGTGGAGGTCGAAGTAATCGGTGGCCCGGCCGCCGCCGGTGCGCACAAAGCTTAGGAGGTTCTTCACGATCCGGGTCGCCCGCTCCCCTTCGCTGTGAATCAGCCGCAGGGTGGCGTACAGGTCGGGGGATAACCCCTCGTCTTGCAGCAACATCTCCGCGTAGCCGCAGATGCCGGTGAGGGGGTTGTTCAGCTCGTGCGCCACGCCCGACACCATTAGGCCGATGGTCGACAGCTTGTCCGCGTGGATGAGCTGCATCTCCAGTTGTTTGCGGGCGGTGACATCGTAGGCAAAGCCGCGGCTGAGCAGGAAGTCGCCCGCCTCATCCTGGACCGCCGTGGCGCGCACCTCGACGTTGAGGCGCCGGCCGTCCTTGCACACGAACTCGACCTCCAGCTCCCCGCTGCCCTGGTCGTGCACCCGCCGCAGGTGGGCCGCGACTCGGTCCCCCTGGCTGGGGGAGCAGATCTCCGCTAGGGGCACACCGAGCAGCTCGTCCAGACGGTAGCCGAGGCGGGCGAGCTGCGTCTGATTGACGGTGAGAAAGCGTCCCTCCTCGTCGATCTGGTAGATCATCGCCGGCGCCTGCTCGATCAGCTCTCGATAGCGCTGCTCCGAGGCGATCAGCTCGGCGGTGCGCTCCTCCACCAGACGCTCCAGGTCCTCACGGTAGCGCTGGTTGTCGCGAATCAGCCGGTGCTTCTCCACGGCGCGCCCGACCACCGTGACCAGGGTCTCGCGGCGGATCGGCTTGGAGACGTAGTCGTAGGCGCCGAGGCGTACCGCCTCCACGGCGGTCTCGACATTGGGCTCGCCGGTGATGGCGATCACCGGGATCTCGGAGCCGCTCTCCCGGACGCAGCGTAACAAGTCGATGCCGCTCCCATCCGGCAGGATCAAGTCCGTGAGCACCACGTCCCACGGGCCGTTCTTGCACTGGCCAAAAGCACTCTTCAGATCCTCCGCCGTCACCACTTCGTACCCGGCCTTCGCCAGGATGAGGGCGAGGGTCTCGCGAATACTGCGCTCGTCATCCACCAACAATATCCGAGGGGTGCTCATGTGCACGGCTCCTCCATTGCCTGAGTCGGTATCCATAGGGTGACCACCGCTCCCCCTTCCTGGCGTCGGCCGGCGTGGATCTGGCCCCCCCAACCGGCCACGTCCTTGCGTACCCGGGTCAGGCCGAGACCGAGGCCGGAGCGCCCCGTCCGGCGGGTGAAGAAGGGATCAAAGACCCTGGGCAAATCCTGGCCGTCGATGCCGACTCCGTTATCTGCCACCGTCAAACGGACACCGCGACGGTCACCCTCCATCGCCGGCTCCGCGTGGATCCCGATCCAACCGCGGGAGTCCGTCGTGCAGGGCAAGCGTCTCTCGGCGATCGCCCAGCAGGCGTTGGAGATCAGTGCGATGATCGCCTGTTGGAGCTGATACGGCACCACCAGCACCGGCGGCAGTGCCGGCGGGAGGTCCAATGCGACGTCGATGCCCTCACGGCCGAGCCCATGGCCTACGAGGGATAAAGCCGCCGCCACGGTGTCTGCTAGAGCGGTGGGCTCTACGGCCATGCCGTCGGAACGTCCCAGGGCGCGCAGGTGGCGCAGCAACTCGGCGATGCGTTCGCCTTCGGAGATGATCACGTCCATCCACTGGCGCATCGTCGAGTCGACCGGCACCTCGTCGCGAGCGAGGTCGGCGTAGTTGATGATGCCCATCAGGGGGTTGTTGATTTCGTGCGCCATGCCGGTGGCGAGCTCGCCGACCGCCGCCAGCCGCGCCGCCTCGGTGGTGGCGGCACGCATCTGCTCGCGTTCCTCCTCGATGGCGAGGAGCTGCGTGATGTCGCGGGCGAACACCACTACCCGGCCGCTCTCCCGGGGCGCCAGGGGAAGGACCGCCACCAGGGCCGTCAACGGCCGCGAGTCCCGGACGAGGGAGACGCGCAAGTCGGCGCGCGCCGCGGTACCGGCCTGCACGGCGGCGATCGCCGCACAGATCTCACCGCCGGCGCCCTCGCAAAACACGGTGTTTACGGCTTGCCCCACGCAGTCATTGCCCATGAGCTGAGAGGCCGGCGTATTGCACTCCTCCACCACGTCGTCCGGGCCGATGATCCACAGAGGATCAGGCAAGACGCTGAGTAACCGCTCGTGGTGGTCACTGGCCTGCCGGACCCGGTCGAAGCGGCGCGCGCTCTGCAACGTTCCGCAGACCAGGCGCGCCAGCAGCTCGACGCTCTCCAGGAGGAGGGAGTCGACCGCCTCCGGCCGCCCCGCTCGGGGCACGGCGCAGATCCCCCCCAGGACGCGGTCCTCGTAGTGGAGGGGCGCCAGCAAGAGACCCTCGGGGGGTGGTCCCTCCGGAAACAGCGGGTCATCGGTGAACAGCGGATCACCGGCCGTCACGAACCGCGCCCGGCCGATCTCGTCCAGACGGCCGCACACCCCACCGACCACCTCGATCCGCCGGCCCCGCAGGGACTCAAGACCGCGGCCCGCCACCGCCACCACCGCCGCCATCCGCTCCTGGCGATCCAACACCGGGATGAAGGCCGCCCGCACCGGCAGCGCGGCGACCAGGCCGTCGAGGGCGCGCGCCAGCAGGCGCTGTGGGTCGAGCTCCTGCAACAGGTCGACCGCCACCTCGTGGGCGAAGGCGAGGGCGCCGTTGCCGGCGGCCAGGGAGACCACCGCCTCGCCCTGACCCTCGCACGGGTGGAGGTGAATGAGCCATCCGGCGCCAAGCCCCATGCCGCCGATGCCGCCGTCGGCGCACGCGCGCAGGGTATACGGCGCCCAACCGCCATCCACCGCCACCCGCACGCGAAACGTGGGACTCAGATTGCCGACCTGCACCAGGCCAAGGCCACGCCGAACCCGCTCGCCGTCCTCGGGATGGAGCCGCTCCACGAAGGGCTGGCCGATCGCCTGGTCGCCCAGCAGTCGCCGCCACAACCGATTCGCCTCGCGCACCGCGCCGCTATGGTCCAGCCATGCGGCAGCGGCGGGGAAGGCCTCAAGCGAATAGGTCGGCGTGGCGGGAATCGAGGCCGCGTCGGGAGCCATGGGGAGCGGTGGGGGAGGCAGAAGGACGGGTTACGAGAACCGTGCGGACTAATCTTCTCTCGAACCGTCGGGTTTCACTCTACCATGGCCTTGCGCGGGGCGACATAGTCGCGACGGTCAACCGCGAGTCCCGCGACCCAGGGCGCAGAGCTCATCAAAAATAGGCCGGCTGCTCGCGCCGCGGGCACGCAGATCGGCGGCCGCCATCCGCACGGGGTGAGAGATCGACATCGGATCCGGCGCTGTTTGACCCCCTCAGACGGCCGTTGTTAGGCTGCCCGTTGCCGTGCCGCCCCTACATCGGAGGATCCATGCCGCGGAGTCGCATCCTGGTCGCCGACGATGAGATGGTCCCCCGCCGCCTCCTCGAAGACCTCCTCACCCGGGAGGGATACGAGGTGGTCACGGCAGAGGACGGCGAGGCCGCCTTGGACCGGCTGCAAGAGAGCCACTTCGACCTCCTGATCACCGACCTGCAGATGCCCAAGCTGAACGGCCTGGAGCTGTTGCGCGAGGTGCAGCGGGCCGGCGGCCATACCATCTGCATGTTGCTCACCGGCCACGCGACGGTGGAGTCGGCGATCGAGGCGATGCGCATCGGCGCCTTCGACTATCTCACCAAGCCGTTCAAGAGCGACGCCCTGCGCCTGCAGGTCCAGCGGGCCCTGGAGTACGGCAAGCTGCAGAGTGAGAACCAGCAGCTCCGCCGGCAGGTGCGTGACAAGTACAAGTTCACGAACCTAGTGGGCGACTCCGAGGCGATGGAGGAGATCTACCGGATCATCGGCAAGGTCTCCGACTCCGGCGCCACGGTCCTGATCCAGGGGGAGAGCGGTACCGGCAAGGAGCTGCTGGCGCGCGCCATCCACTACAACAGCAGTCGTGCGGAGCGACCGCTGGTGCCGATCAACTGCGGCGCGATCCCTCGAGACCTGCTAGAAAGCGAGCTGTTCGGCCACGTCAAGGGATCGTTCACCGGCGCCACCACGTCTCGCGCCGGCCGTTTCGAGATCGCCGACGGCGGCACCCTGTTCCTGGACGAGATCGGGGAGATGAGCCCCGATCTGCAGGTGAAGATCCTGCGCGTCCTGCAGGAGCAACAATTCGAGCGGGTCGGTGGCACCAAGACGCTGCACGTCGACGTGCGGATCATCGCCGCCACCAACAAGGACCTGGAGGAGGAGGTGGCGGCCGGGCGCTTCCGCGAGGACCTGTTCTATCGCCTCAACGTCGTCCCGATCACCATCCCGCCGCTGCGCGAGCGCGGCTCCGACATCCCGCTGCTGATGAACCACTTCCTGGAGCGGCAGAACGCCCTGCGGGACACGCACAAGCAGATCAGCGACGACGCCCGGGCGATCCTCTACCGGTACCCCTACCCGGGGAACGTGCGCGAGCTGGAGAACTTGATCGAACGTCTGGTGATCCTCGGCGATGGCGACGTGATCGGCGTCGCCGACCTGCCGGAGAAGATCCGCGCCACCGGCCCGACCCCCACCAAGCCGGTCTCCATCCTGCCGCCCGATGGGATCGCCCTCAAGGAATTCCTGGAAGAGGTGGAGCACCACCTGGTGGACCAGGCCATGGAGCGGGCCGACGGGGTGAAGAGCAAGGCCGCCAAGCTGCTCGGCCTCAACCGCACCACCCTGGTGGAGAAACTGCGCAAGCGCGGCCTGCTCGAAGAAGATCCGGTAGCCCGCGGCGACGACGCGCCATAGGCCGCGCTCGTTCGGCCACCACGCCTAGGTCAGGTGGTGGATCGCTCCCGACGGTCTGATGGCGGGCGGTCGCCCGCCATCCCGGGGGGTGAAGCCGCCCGGACCTGTGCCGGGCGGCGAGGGGGGAGCGTGGCGTCCCCCTCCCTATCAGGGGGCGGGCTCTGCCCAACCTGTCGGATGCAGCCCGGCCCACCTCGGACCACACCTTCGACCCCCTCTCCCCAACCCTCACCCACCAGGGGAGAGGGAGCTGGGTCGCCGGCGTCGCGCAAGCACCGGCGCCGCGCGGCACCCGCGAGCACCGGTGCGTCAATGTCCTGACTGAAGCGTCGGGATCCCCCCGCCCTGGACCCCACGCGCGGCGCGAGTGGCCTAATCGCGTCCTCCGCTCTGGCAAGCAGTTAGCCGTCGACCACTCGATCCCCCTCCATCGGCCGGGCGCGCCATGACGCATGGCACGGTGCTTGCGTTCCTCCGGCTCGACTCCCCATGCACCCGCCCGTCCCTATTCTCCTCTTCGCCCTGTTCACCGGTGTGTCGGCCGTCCTCGTTAGTGCCGAGCCCCAGCCAGGCGACGCGCCGCTGCGCGCCCTCTGGGCGTCGATCGACCACCGCTTCGCCATGGCGGAGGACAACGCCGTCCGCGCCGCCCTGCCGGCATCGTTCTCCACCGACGATCTCCTGCTCACCCCGGCGACCCTGCCACAGCCGACCGCCGAGGCGTGGTCGGCGTTCCCGCCACGTCTGGCGGAGTGGCTCCAGCGCGCGTGGCTGCGCCTCGGCGAACGCGACTATCCCGAGGCGATCCACGATCTGGAACGCATCATCAACACCGCCCCGCGCACCGCAATCGGCGCCACCGCGACCTATCTGCGCGCCGCCGCCGAGGTCGCCTTCTACCGGGTGCGCGACGCACGACGGCCCCAGGACGCGATCGAGTCCCTCGCCCAGGCGGTGACTCTGCACCCCGCCGAACCGCCCGCCACCCGCGCTCTCTTCACCCTCGCGGAGCTGTATCGCACCCATGACCGCTGGGACGAGGCCCTCGCCTACTACCACCGCGCCGGTGGCGTGGACGGCGACCCTGAGCTGCGTCCCTACGTCCGCTACCGCGAGATGACGGTCCGCGAGCGTCGTGGCGAGTGGCTGGAGGCCTACCGCGTCGCCAAGGAGATCCTCACCGCCTTCCCCGACCATCCGGTCGCGGCCCTCGCCCGCATGGTGTACCTCGACAACGCCGTCGCCAGCGGCGACGCCCCGGGCATCCTGCGCGAGTACCAGACCCTGGTCGCAGCGGGTGCGGTCGACCTGGCGGCCTTTCCCATTTACCGCTACGAGGTGGTTCGCGCCCTCCTGGCCCGGGGCGAGACCGCCCAAACCGACCCTCTCCTCGACCGGCTCCGCGAGGAGTTGACGGAGGAGGCCCCCGCCAGCCTGCTGATGCAGGAGGGTGACGCCGCCCTGCGCGCCGGCCGCCCGGCGGAGGCGCTGGCCACCTATGAGAAGGTGCAGGTCCAGTACGGCCGCACCGCGATGGCCGAGCTCAGCCGCCTGCGTAAGATCCAGGTCCTGTATCCCGAGACCGGACGCCTCGACCGCCTGCCCCTCCTCGCACCCCTGCGCAATCTGGCCATTCAGACCGGACGCCCGCAGCTCCGCGCCCTCGCGCGTGATCTCCATCTGGGACTGTGGGCCAACGAGGACCGGTGGGACGACGTGATAGAACGCCTCGACAACCGCCCGCGCACCGAGCAGACCCTACCCAGTGAGCCGTGGTTCGAACCGTTCTACGGTTACGCATTCTCCCGCCTGTGGCTCGACCGCCTGCCGCCGCGTGACCTGCTGGAGGTCTATTACACCTTCCGTGCACAGCGCCACGACACCGCCACCCTGACCCCCGGATTTCGCCACCATCTCGCCGGCGCCCTCACCGCCGAGGGGTATATGGAGGGCGCCGTCGTCTTGCTCGCCCACCTCGCGGCCACGCCGGGCGCCGACGCCGACACGCGTCTCGCCTACCTGGAGGCCCTGGCCGCGGCGTACTCCCCCGAGCTCGAAAGGGAATGGCGTGACTTCATCGCGCGCGTCGACGTGGCGGCCCTGCCACCGCGCGAGCGCCTGCGCTGCGGCGCCCTCGGCCTGCGTCTGGGGGACCGCGAAGCCAGCCTGGGTTGGTCGGCCTCCGCCGTCGCGGAGGATCCGACCCTGTCCGCTACCCTGCCCGAGGCCAGCTACCACCTGGCCGTCGCCTGGCAAGAGGCCGGTCGCCTGGCCGACGCCGCGGCGTTGCTGGAGAAGATCGAGCCGGCGTCCGCCGCCAGCGCCGTGACGCCGTGGCGCGTCGCCGCCTCCCTGGCGCAATGCCTGCACGGTCTCGGCAATGGCGAGCGCGCCGCCGCGGTGCTGCACCGCGCCCTGACCGCAAGCCCGCCCACCTCACTGGACGAACGGGCCTGGGCCGATCACTTCCTCGCCCTCATCGAGGGCCATCCGGCAGGCGGCGATCCGGCGGAGCTGCCGCCCTTCTGGCAGGGCTACCAGACCGTCCAGGACCGGTTCCTCCAGTGGCAGGTCGACAACCAGGGTCCCCTGCAACGGCTGCGCACCGCGATGCAGTTCGCCGGCATTTGGCAGGAGTTCGATTGATGTCGCGGGCAACGATACTGATCGTCGAGGACGAGAAGCTTCTGCGGCACGCCCTGGCGGAGGCGGTCGACCGTGCCGGATACCGGTCACTGGGGGCCGCCGACCTGGCCGCGGCCCGCGCAACGGTCGCGTGTGAACGGGTCGATCTCGTGGTCACCGACCTCCGGCTTCCGGACGGCGACGGCCTGCGCCTCCTGGAGCGCTGGTCGGAGACGGGGGCGCCCCCACCCTTCGTGCTCATCAGCGGTGTCGCGGAGGTAGACGACACGGTGCGCGCCTTGCGCCTCGGCGTCGCCGACTGCCTGACCAAGCCATTTTCCATGGCGGAGTTGCGGCAGGTGATCACACGAATTCTCGGACCCGCCAAGCCAGACCACGCGGAGAGCACCGCTCCCCTGTGCGATGCCGCGGAGGCCCGCCCGGGCGCGGGGCCGATCGTCGCGTCCCGACGCATGGTCGCCCTGTTTGCCACGGCGGCGCGCGTGGCACCGTCCACGGCGACGGTGCTCATCGAGGGTGAGAGCGGTACCGGCAAGGAGGTCGTCGCGCGCTTCATCCATAGCCGCAGCGACCGCTGCCGGGGGCCGTTCGTCGCCATCAACTGCGCCGCCCTGCCCGACGGCCTGCTGGAAAGCGAGCTCTTCGGCCACGAACGCGGCGCCTTCTCCGGCGCGGTGCGCCGTCACCTCGGGCGCTTCGAGCAGGCGCACGGGGGCACGCTGCTCCTCGACGAGATCGGCGAGATGGCGCTGCCGTTGCAGGCGAAGCTGCTACGTGCCCTGCAGGATCGCATGGTGCAGCGCGTCGGTGGCAGCGACGCTGTAAGCGTCGACGTGCGGGTGCTCGCCACCACCAACCAGCCCCTGCGCGAGGCAGTGGACCGGGGCCGATTCCGCCTCGACCTGTTCTACCGCCTGAACGTCATTCGCCTCCACCTCCCGCCCCTGCGCCAGCGGCCCGAGGAGATCCCGGTCCTGATCCGCCACTTCCTCCACCAGTACGGCCAGGCCACCGGCACCCGACCCCCGATCGTGCCACCGGAGGTCGCCGCGGAGCTGGCCAGCCACGCGTGGCCGGGCAACGTCCGTGAGCTGGAGAACGCCGTGCATCGTGCGTTGCTCCTGGGCCACGGCGACCGCCTGCGGGTCGCGGACTTCTTGGACACGGAGCCGGCGGTCATGGAGACGCCACGGGCCGGCACCGTCACCGCCATGGAACGCGACCTGATCCTCACCACCCTGGAGGAGAAGGGGGGTAACCGCTCCCAGACCGCGGAGGTATTGGGGATCAGCGTGCGCACCCTGCGCAACCGCCTGCGCGACTACCGCCACCAGGGGTTGGAGGTGACCCCGGCAAGAAGTGCCGGCTAGGCAACGACCGCCGTCAGAAAGCCGCCGCCCGCATCGACCGGGGCCAGAGCCAGCGCCGCCACACGCGTCATGGACCCATGGATACACGCCGCATTTTCAACAGCTTGTCGGGCAGCACCTCTGGCGCACCGATCGTGGGTAGCTCCTCTGCCGCTGGCACCGGGTTTGCAACCGTCACCGATAGCCAAGGCTAACGACCATGGACGTCCGTCACCTGCTGCTCCCCAGCCTGCCCACCATGCAGCGCGCCCTGACCCTGCGCAGCGCGCGCCAGGAGCTCCTGTCGCACAACCTGGCGAACGCCGCGACCCCCGGCTACGAGGCGGTCGATTTCTCCTTCGAGGAGAACATGCGTGCCGCGGAGGCACGTCACGCGCCGGCCATGGCCACTACCGACCGGCGCCACCTCCCGCTGCCCGGAATCGCCGCCGCCCCAGTGCCGCTGGTGGCGGGTGGCAGCGCGCCGGGGCTCGACGGCAACACCGTGGACGTGGAGGAGGCCATGGGGCAGATGGCGGAGAACACGATCCTCTATGGCGCCACCGCCCAGATCACCACCGGCATCTTCACCAGCCTGATCCACGCCATCCGCGAGGGGAGATAACGGGCAGTAGGCAGTAGGTAGCAGACAGTAGACAGGGGACCCCAATGAACAACCCGCATCACCACCCAGCCGCCACCGCAACGCACCCACGGCTGGCAGCAGGCAGACCAGCACGTTCCAGCGCCAACCCGCACCCCTGCGCATAACTTCACCCCCTGTCTACCACCTACTACCTACTGTCTACCCCCCCGGCCCCTAGCCCCTAACTCCTAGCCCCTGAACCTATGTCCGACTTCATCCGCACCATGCAGGTCGCCGCCGCCGGCTTGTCGGCACAGCGCGTGCGCATGGACGTGATCTCCGCCAACCTGGCCAACGCCGAGACCACCCGCACTGCCGAGGGGGGTCCCTACGTCCGCCAGCGGGTGGTGCTGCGATCCGCTCCGGCACCGGAGCGCTTCGCGGACCTGTTGCGGGCGCAAGAGGACCCACTCCCGGCGGTACGGGTCGCCGGGATCAGCCCCGATCCGCGACCGCCGCGGAGGGTCTACGACCCGGGCCACCCGGATGCCGACGCCGCGGGCTACGTCGCCATGCCCAACGTCAGCGTCCTGGAAGAGATGACAGACATGATGACCGCCATGCGCGTCTACGAGGCCAACGTGAAAGCGGTGCAGGCCACCAAGGGGATGGCCCAGGCCGCACTGGAGATCGGGAGATAGCGATTCGCGGTTAGCGATCAGCTTTCCGCTTCTTTGGAGTGCAGCCATGAATGACGAGATCGTCACGATGGAGCCCACCGCCGCCCACGACGGGGATGCCGCCCAGACCGAGGACGACGCCCAGTCGTCGCATCCGTCCTCCCCGGAGGAGGTGGCGCAGGAGCTGGTCTCCTTCCTGGCCCGGCTCTCGCCCTTCCGCATCCGCTCCTATCGCGCCGACCAGTGACTGCTAACCGCTGTCCGTTAACCGCTAAGAGCCGAGAGCTGCCCCACCCATGGATATCACCACCCAACATCAGTTGCGCGCGGTGCTCGGTCCCGAGAACCGCGTACAGGGCTTCACCAGCGAAGCGCCTGCCGCGACCTCCTTTGCCGAAGCGCTCAAGGAGAGCCTGGTCGAGGTCAATGACCGGCAGATCCAGGCCAACGCCGCCGCCGCGGCCCTGGTGACCGGCCGCGGCGGTGCGCTGCACGACGTGATGATCCAGATGAAGGAGGCACAAGTCTCTTTCGAGCTGGTCCTCGCCGTGCGCAACAAGGTGATCGAGGCGTATCAGGAGGTCATGCGCATGCAGGTGTGAATGGAGGGTCTAGGGGTTAGGGACTAGGGGCTAGGGAAGGACAGCCCTGCGGGCTGAACGAAAAATGATGACAAGTACCCACAAGATGAAACGTCTGGCCGCGCAGCGGCCATCCATCCCCTAACCCCTATCCCCTAACTCCTGACTCCTACTCCCATGGAATCCTTCTTCGCAAACCTCTTGCAGCTCGTGCGAGACATGCCGCCGGCGCGGCGGGTGACGTTGCTGGTGGTCGGCGTCACCTCCATCGCCTTCCTCCTCGGCGTGGGCTACTGGGGCTCGCGCCCGCAGTACCAGCTCCTTTACGCCGGCTTGGAGCCCGATGCGGCCAGCGCGGTGCTGGAGGAGCTGCGCGGCGCCAAGGTGCCCTATCAGCTCGGCGACGGTGGCCGCTCGGTATTCGTGCCGGCGGAGCAGGTCTACGACCTGCGCCTCGATCTCGCTGGCAAGGGCCTCCCCACCGGCGGCAAGGACGGCCTGGAGCTCTTCGACCGCTCCGCCATGGGGGCGACGCGCTTCATGCAGGAGGTCAATTTCCAGCGCGCCCTCCAGACCGAGCTGGTGCGCTCCATCACCCAGATCCGTGGCATCCGCGGCGCGCGCATCCACATCGTGCCGCCGAAGGAGTCGCTGTTCATCGCGGACCGGGAACAGGCGCGCGCCTCGGTGATCCTCAACGTCGACCCGGACCAGCGCCTGCCACCCGCCCAGGTGAAGGCCATCGCCCACCTGGTGGCGGGCGCCATCAAGGGGCTGGGGCCGCAACGTGTCGCCATCGTCGACTCCAACGGCACCGTCCTGCAAAACGGCGAGCCCGACGACACCTCGTCCAGCGCCCTGTCCGCAGACCAGATGTCGCAGCAGTTCGCCCGGGAGAAGGAGTTCAAGGATCGCATCGAGGGGATGCTCGCGCCGGTGGTCGGGCCGGGCAACGTCGTGGCGCGGGTCGCGGCGAAGCTCAACTTCCAGCGCCAGGAGTCGACCTCGGAGGTCTTCGATCCCGACGCCACGGCGATCCGCTCCCAGCACCGTCGCGATCAGGCGAACAGCCGCAGCGCCGTGGCCCCGGGAGGGGTCGCCGGCGTGGACGCGAACCTGCCGGACCGCGCGGCCCAACCTACCGGGCAGCAACGGCAGGAGGGAACCAGCGACAGCGAGGAGACCGTCAACTACGAGGTCACCAAGACCGTGACCCGGACCGTGGTACCGGTGGGGGAGATCGAGCACCTGTCGGTCGCGGTGCTGGTCGACGGGACCTACACGCAGGTTGCCGGCGCCGATGGTGGCAAGCCGACCAGCGAGTACGTGCCGCGCACCGCCGACGAGATCGCCCGCTTCACGGCCCTGGTCAAGCGCGCCGTCGGCTTCGACGCCGACCGCGGCGACGAGGTGGAGGTGGTGAGCCTGCCGTTCGCCAACGAAGCGGTAGCGGCGCCGCCCGAGGCCCCCGGCTGGCAGGCGTTGCTGCCGGTGATCCTGGTGGTGGCGCGCTACCTGCCGGTGGCGATCTTCTTCGTCCTCTTCTTCCTGTTCTTCGTCCGGCCGCTGATGGAGCAGGTGCGGGTGGCGCAGGTGCAACGGCAGCGTGAGCTGGAGCTGGCCCACGAACGCCAGCAATTCACCCTAGAGAACGCCGAGAGTCCGAGGGCCTTGACCCATGGCGCCGGGACCGCGACCCGGCCGGTCAACCCGCAGGAACGGATGTCCAAGATGATCAAGGAGGAGCCCTCGCAGGGGGTGCAGGTGATGCGTAGCTGGCTGCGTGAGGCGGAGGAAGGGACGTGACCATCCAGGACCTGAGCGGGCCGGAGAAGGTGGCCATCCTGCTCCTGACCCTCGGTGAGGACGCGGCCAAGCGCGCCTTCGCCGAGATGGACGACCACGAGGTGCAGAAGGTGGCGGCCATGATGATCAAGCACCAGAAGATCCCGCGGGAGATCTCCAACCAGGTGCTGGAGGAGTTTGGCGCGCTGATCGAGACCGGCGAGGGGATCTTCCACGCCGGGACGCCCTACGTCAGCCGCCTGGTCACCGAGGCGGTGGGCATCGACCGTGCCGACATGATCAACCGCCTCTTTGAGGAACAAGAGGAGCAGGTGCGCTTCTCCGCCCTGCTCAACCTCGAGCCGCCGGTGATCGCCAAGCTGATCCGCGACGAGCACCCCCAGACCCTCGCCCTGATCCTTGGCCACCTGCCGGCGAAGCTCTCCGGCCGGGTGCTCAAGGAGCTGCCCGCGGCGGTGCAAGGGGACGTCGTGTACCGATTGGCGATCCTCGATCGCCCCGACCCCGAGGTGCTGGACGAGGTCGAGGAGGAGATCAAGCAGGCGGTACGCGACGCCACCTACCTCTCGGTCGACATGCTGGGCGGCGCGGGCGTCGCCTCCAGCATCCTGCAGAACACCGGCAAGGAGGTCAGCCAGCGGGTGCTCGATCAGCTCACCGAGACCGACGAGGACCTGGCCACCCGCATCAATGACCTGCTGTTCACCTTCGAGGACCTGGCGAAGCTGGAGCGCGATGCGATCCAGGCCATCCTGCGCGAGGTGAAGACCGACGACCTGGTGGTGGCGCTCAAGGGCGCCAGCGAGACGGTGCAGGAGACGATCTTCAACAATCTGTCGAGCCGCGCCCGGGCCATGCTCGCCGACGATCTGGAGAACATGCCGCCGGTGCGGGTGCACGACGTGATGGAGATGCAGAAGACCATCGTCGGCATCGTCCGGCGGCTGGAGAGGGAGGGCAAAATCAACCTTGGGGGCGGGGAAAGTGACTTGCTGTGACGCGCCAGGGTCAGTGCCCCGGGGGCCAGAGGCCAGATGCCGACGACGTGACCCCCCTGAGCCACGCACGACACACCCCCCGGGTTTCCTATCGACCGCATCCGCCCGACCCCTGTCCTCTGACCCCTGACCCATGGTGACCGAGAGCTTCATCCCAGACTTTGCTGCCGCCGGCAACACACCCTTTCAGCCGGACCACCCGGGTGCCGGGGGGGGCGCCTTCACCCCTGCTGGTGGTCCGGTTACCGCCGGTGTCGTGATCCCTCCCCGCGCGCCGCTGGACCTCGACGAGCTCGCCCAGCAGGGGTTCGAGGAGGGGTTTGCCGCAGGTGAGCGGGCGGGATTGGAGGTCGGACGAGAAAAGGCCGTGTCGTACCTGAATGCCATCGCCGAAACCCTCGGTGACCTTACCGAGCTGCGCCGACAGATCTACCGCGAGGCCCACGAGGAGCTGGTCGCCTTGGCGGTGGCGGTCGCCGAGCGCCTGGTGCGCCGCGAGCTCACCATCGATCGCTCCCTTCTTCTGGAACGGGTCCAGGACTTTCTCACCGAGCTGGACGACCCCACCTCCATCACCCTGCGTATGCACCCCCTCGACCTCGCGTACGCCGAGAGCTGCCAAGAGGAGTGGCGCCACCTGTTCAGCGCCGTCGGTCAATTGCGCCTGGAAGAGACCCACGACCTACAGCAGGGGGACATCCGCATCGAGACCCCCACCACGTCCCTCGACGCGCGGATCGACACCCTCCTCGCCACGGCGCGCGAACGCCTGCTGGAGGCGATCCGCACCCTGCCTCAGGGGGGGCCGCCGTGACGCCGATCCCCCTGGCCGCCGGCGAGGCGTTTGTCGCCGCGCCTTTCATCGCGCAGCTACCCCGTCCGCGCCCGCGCGTGGACGGCAAGGTCGCGCGCATGGTCGGCGTGGTGATCGAGGCGTATGGCCGCGGCTCCTCCATCGGCGGCACCTGCGACATCTTCACCCGCGACGGCTCAAGCTGCATCGCCGCGGAAGTGGTGGGATTCAAGGAGGACCGGGTGCTGCTCATGCCGCTCGGCGACCTGCGTGGCGTGGGGCCGGGCAGTCGCGTGGTGGCGCGCACCCCTCAGGCCGGCGTCGCCGTCGGTGACTGTCTCCTGGGACGGGTGATCGATGCCCTCGGCCGACCGATCGACGGACAGGGGTCCCTCGCCCCCGAGGCTGCCTATCCCCTGTACGCCACACCGCCAGGCTCCATGCAGCGGACGCCGATCGACGAGCCCCTCGACCTCGGGGTGCGCGCGATCAACGGTCTGCTGACCATCGGCCGCGGCCAGCGGATCGGCATCCTCGCCGGCTCGGGCGTGGGCAAGTCCACCCTGCTGGGTATGATGGCGCGCTACACCCGTGCCGACGTCAACGTCATCGCCCTGATCGGCGAGCGCGGCCGCGAGGTGCGAGAGTTCATCGAGCGCGATCTCGGCGCCCGCGGCCTGGCGCGCTCGGTAGTGGTGGTCGTCACCTCCGACCAGTCGCCGCTGGAGCGCACCCGCGCCGCCTTCGTGGCATGCGCCATCGCCGAATACTTCCGCGACCACGGCAACGACGTGCTGCTGATGATGGACTCGGTAACGCGCTTTGCCGTCGCTCAGCGGGAGATCGGCCTCGCCATCGGCGAGCCGCCCACCACCCGCGGCTACCCGCCGTCGGTGTTCAGCCTGTTGCCAAAGATCACCGAGCGTGCCGGCACCTGCGCGGGCCGCGGCTCGATCACCGGCATCTACACCGTGCTCGTCGAGGGTGACGACCTGAACGAGCCGATCGCCGACCACATGCGCGGCGTTCTCGACGGCCACATCGTCCTATCGCGGGAGCTGGCGGCACGCCAGCAATTCCCCGCCATCGACGTCCCGGCCAGCGTGTCGCGGCTGATCACCCAGCTCACCACGCCGCACCAGCGGCGGCTCGTGGCGGCGTTCATCGGCTGTCTGGCCGACTACGCCCGTGCCGAGGACCTGATCAACATTGGCGCCTACACGCGTGGCAACAACCCGAATGTCGACAAGGCCGTGGACCGCATCACCGCGCTGCGTGCCTACCTCCAGCAAGGCGTCGATCGCCCGTGCCGCATGGCGGAAAGCTTCGAGCAACTGCAACGGATTTTCCCCGAGATCACCCCCGCCGAGGGCGAGTGATGAAGCCGTTTGTCTTCCGTCTCCAGACCGTCCTCGAACAGCGCCGCTTGGTGGAGGAGCAGCGGCGGGAGGACCTCGCGCACCTGGGCACCGCGGCGAGCGGCATCCGGGACGAGGTCCACGCCCTGGACGAGGAAATGCGCCGCACGCGCCGCGAGCGCCAGGATCTGGTGGTGCAAGGCGATCTGGCGCGTGCGCGCCTCGCCGAGGACTACCTGCATGCCCTCACGGTCCGGCGCCGCGACCGCGAGCGCCGCCTCGCCGATCTGGCTGGCGAGATCCTCAAAGTCCGCAACGCGCTGCTCGCCGCCCGCCGCGATCACAAGGCGGTGGAGACCCTGCGCGACCGCGATCTCGCCGCGTACCAGGTCGAGGCACGCCGCCAGGAACAACGCGACATCGACGAGATCGCCTCCCGCCGCCATGGATAGCCGCGTCCGACTCCGCTACTGGCTCGCCATCGCCCTGATCCTCGGATTGTGCGCCGTGCTCGCCAGCACCCTCACCGCCCAGGAGAGCGCCGAGGAGGAGGACGCCCCCGACGTCATGGTCGACCAAGAGGAGGTGGCCGTGATCCGCGGCGAGGCCCTGCCGCGGCTCCCCGACACCGACGTCTTCGACCTGGCGCGGCGGCGCCAGGCCCTCGATGCCCGCGCCTTGGAGCTGGACGATCGCGAGCGCCAGCTCACCCTGCTGCGCGACGTGCTCGACCAGCGCCTGGACCGACTCGCCGCCCTGCAAGAGGCGATGGAGGACTACCTGACGCGCTGGCGCAAGCTGGAGGAGGCCGATATCGCCCAGCTCGTGAAGGTCTACATGGCGATGAAACCCGCTCCCGCGGCCGCGGCGATCGGTACCATGGACGAGCGTCTCGCCACCCACATCCTCAGCCGCATGAACGAGAAGAAGGCCGCCAAGATCATGGACCTCCTGCCTCCGGCGAAGGCGGTAAGCATCGCGCGCCTCATGGGGCCGGGCCTGGAGTAGGCGTCCATCCCCACGCAAGGAGACTCTATGACGTCGGTACCGATGGGATCTCTCACCACGGCCATGCCGGCTTCCGCCCCGGTGATGTCGGTGGCACCCGGCGATGGCGAGGACCGCTTTTTCGATGCCTTGCTCGCCTTCTTCGCCGACCTGCCGAGGGACTCGCAGACCGCCGCACCCGTGGTGGATGCGCGAGCGCCGGCCGCGGAGACCCAACCCGGCGGTGGCAGCGATCCGGCGGAGGACGATCCGCCCGAGGGCGATCGTTTCACCGCCGCTCGCTTCGGCCCAGCCATGCCCGTCCCGGCAATCGGGGCACCCACACAAACTGCCACCGCCAACCCCGTGGTGGGTGAGCATGCAGGGAGGGAAGTGGCCGCGCCGCCGGTGGATCCGCCGGTCTCTCCAGCCGCTCCTCCACCGGTCACGCGAACCGCACCTCCGTTGGTCATCGCCAACGACACCGCGCCGCCAACGCAGCTCCAGGGCGCCGCTGCTCCGGTGAACGTGGGGCCCACCGTGGCCGATGGCGCGTCGATCGCACCGGAGACGCCCCCCACGGCGCCAGCCCCGGCGGTCATTGTCACGCTCGACGGCGAGAGCGAGACGCCGCCGGCAAAGGTGCCCATCGCGACCATGATGACCCCGCCCACCATCCCCACCCGCGGTGTGGCGGAGCGGCGGTACCCAGGCGCCCCACCCCTGCGCCAGAACGCTGTGGCTCCGGTGAGCCATGCGCCGACCCCGGCCGAGCACACGCCGATCGCGCCGGGGGCGATCTCCACGGCGCCAGCCCCGGCGGTCGTGGTCATACTCGACGAGGCGACCGAGGCGCCTCCGGCGAGCGTGCCGGCCGCGACCACGGATGAGGGCGGGGAGACCGTACCCGGCCGTGCACAGCACGAAGCATTCCCCATGCCCGATGCAGTGACTCAAACCAAGGTGCATACACCGACGAAGGGCGGCATGCCGCTGCCATTAAACGAAGTCGGAGAAACCGAGAAGGAGGCTCGGTCCCCCGTTGCCGCGGCCCCGCCATTCCGGGTGCGAGGCCGCACACCCGTAGGGACCGGCGACGCGCCGCCCCACGACGCATCCCACACACTCCTCTCGCCCGTGGTCGCCGCGGGCGACACGGTGCACGCTGCACCGGTCCACCACGCCCCGGGTGTGACGGCCGCGCCGGAGACCGCATCACCCGTGGCGGTCACGTCACCGGTTGCGTCCGAGCGGCTCACCGAGGTGCTCTCGACCGAGATGTTGCGTGCCGCGCCGAGCGGGGAGCATCGCCTCGACATCACCCTCCATCCACCGGAGCTCGGCCGTGTGGAGCTGTCGCTGGTGGTGGGACGGGAAATGATTCATGCCCACCTCGTGGCCCATACCGAGGGGGCCCGCGATCTCCTGACCCAGCACCTCGCGGGCTTGCGCGAGCAGCTTGTCTCCCAGGGCTTCGCCGATCCGCAGCTCTCGGTCGACCTGCGTCACGGCTCCGGGGAGCGCAACTGGCAGCGCCCGAACGGCGGTGCTCAGGCCGCGCCCCGTGCTGACACCGGGCACTCCTTGTCGCCATCCACCACGCCCACACCGCGCCGGCGCGACCACCGGCTCTTCCACCGCGTCGCGTGATCCCCCTTTCCGAGAGGTGCCGTCATGGAAGTCCAAAACAGTCTCGCCGCTGCCCTTGCTCCCACCGCGCAAGCCGCCGGTACGGACGGCCACGCGGTGGACAAGCTCGAGTTCCTCAAGCTGCTCACCACCCAGCTCCAGTACCAGGATCCGCTTGATCCGATGGACAACACGGCGTTCACCGCCCAGCTCGCCCAGTTCTCGTCCCTGGAGCAGCTCACCAATCTGAACGGCAAGTTCGATGACCTGCTCGCCAGCCAGGCGGGCCTTTCCACCCTCCAGGCGCTGGGCTTTCTCGGACGCCAGGTCGAGGCCCCGGTGGAGCAGCTCCACCTCGATGACGTCGGTAATTTGCCGCTGCGCGTCGAGCTCGCGGGCGACGCGGCACAAGTCGCGGTCACCGTCACCGACGACGCGGGCAAGCTCATCTCCACCGTGGACCTCGGCGCGCTGCCTCAGGGCGTGCATCGGGCCACGTGGGACGGCATGACCCGCGACGGGAGCCGTGCCGTCGCCGGTGACTACCACCTCGCGGTGAGCGCAATCGACGGCGACGGTAATCCCATCGCCACTCAGCTAATCGGCGCCCAGACGGTCACCGGCATCGACCTGTCCGGGACCGAGCCATGGCTCCTCACCACCCATGGCCGTACCCCCATCTCCGCCATCCATGAGCTGTATCAATAGCTCGAACCCCACTCATTTAGGAGCACGCCATGTCCATTCTCAGCTCCCTGTTCGTCGGCATCAGCGGCCTCAACACCAATGGCAACGCCATGTCCGTGATCGGCGACAACATCGCCAACGTCAACACGATCGGCTTCAAGGCCTCGTCGGCGACCTTCGAGGATCTGCTCGGCGCGAGCATCGGCTCCGAGCAGGCCCTGGGCGCCGGTACCGCCCTGTCCGGCATCGCATTTGACCTCTCCCAGGGCTCCTTCGAGACGACCGGCGGTGCGACCGACCTGGCGGTCGATGGTCGCGGTTTCTTCATGGTTCGCAAGGATGGCAGTGACTCCTTCACGCGGGCCGGCCGCTTCCACTTCGACAAGGACGGGGTGCTGGTGAACACCGCTGGGTACGCGGTGCGGGGATTCGCGGCCGACGAGATGGGCAATATCGCTAGCGGCTTGAGCGACATCGTCATCGAGCACAACGCACCGCCCCAGGCCACCACCACCGCCACCATCGGTGCCAACCTCGACTCGCGCGTCACTGCACCGCCGGCATTCGACATCAACGACACCACCAATACCTCCAACTTCTCCACCACCCTGACGGTCTACGACACCCTGGGCAACGACCACTTCCTCACCTTCTTCTTCCGCAAGGCCAGCTCGCTCAACTGGGAGTGGTACGCGGCGGTAGACAAGACCGAGATCACCAACCCGTTACCTACGGACACCACCCTCACCCAGGTGGGCAGCGGCACGCTCGCCTTCACCGGCGATGGGGCGCTGTTCGATGAGACGACCACCACCCCGATCTCCGTCACCTGGAACGATCTCACCATACCCCACACCATTGCGTCGGACTTCGGCACCAACATCAACTCCGAGGGCAGCGTCACCGGCCTCGATGGCACCACCCAGTTCGGCAGCCCCTCCAACGTCGCGGCGCAGACCCAGGACGGCTTCGGCGCCGGTGTGCTCCTCAACATCGGCATCAACGACAACGGGGACATCGAGGGTGCCTTTTCCAATGGCGGGACGCGCGTGATCGGGCGCATCGCCCTGGCGACCTTCGCCAACGACGGGGGGCTGCGGCGCCTCGGCGGCAACCTGTTCATCGAGACCACCGCCTCCGGTCAACCCCTCGTGGGCAGCCCGGACACCGGCGGCCGTGGGTTGATCTCCAGCGCCGCCTTGGAGAAGTCCAACGTCGATCTCGCCACCGAGTTCGTCAACATGATCCAGGTGCAACGCGGCTACCAGGCCAACACCCGCACCATCCGCACCACCGATCAGATGCTGGTCGACCTGATCAGCCTGATCCAGTAATCCGCCGTCGGCTCTCAGCGGTCAGCCGTCGGCTTCGTACGGCTGACCGTTGGGAGCGGACACCAAGGGCTCTGTGCTGACACCGAAGTCGTGACGATTCGCGTGGTGCCCTGAAGCGCAGGCGGCCGGGCCGCGCGATGTATCGGAGACCGCCTCATCCGCAGGCTCGCGCGGGATCCGCACCGCGGCGCGTGGTAGCGGATGACAGGCCAGCCTTACCGGCCATGCATCGCATGCCGCGAAGCACGCCGACCACCGCGGCGGACCGCAGGTGCCCGTGCTGAGGGCTGAGCCCCCGGGGCCAGCAGACACCCGGTCGCGGACCCTCGCCGGATCCGCCGACGGTACGGCGCACAGCCCAGTTTGCCGCACCTAAATGGCGGTGCTATGTTCGCTTTCACGCGTTGGGATTGTGGAAGCCGGTAAGCAACGCTTAACGACAAGGGAGGAGTCACGGTGAAGAAGACATCTTTTGCCCTCGCGATCGTCTTTCTCCTGATCGTCGGCGGGCTGTATGTCTACGCCAAAGAAGTCTCCTTCAAGGATCCGGAAAACTGCAAATCGTGCCACTATATCGTTCCGTATTACGAGAACTGGAAGACCTCTACGCACAACATGGTGCCGTGCCTGAAATGCCATGATTACAGCCCGGAGCGAGCAATGGCAGCGCAGTTCATGTTTCTCGCCGGCGCTCACAACCCGCGGCCCCTCACCAATGTCCCCGACAAGAACTGTCTACAGTCCGGCTGCCATGACCGGCGTCTGATCGAGTCGCAAGAGATCTTTACCAAGCGCGGCATCCATTTCGATCACAAGACCCATTTCACGGAGATGAAACGCGGCATCCGCTTGCATTGCCGGAGCTGCCACTCCGACATCGTTCAGGGTAGCCATATCACGGTGTCGATGAACGTCTGCTTTCTCTGCCACTTCAAGGGCGTGCCCCACGACCAGGCAGTCACCGGCTGCCCGTCGTGTCACGGAGCTCCGACAGAGCCCGTCCCGGTTGCCGGGGGGACGTTCTCCCACGACCAGGCGTTGGCCGCAGGCCATTCGTGCCAAGAGTGCCACGTGGAGGTCAGCCGGGGCGACGGCGTGACGCCCCGGGACAAGTGCTTCCTGTGCCACGTGGACCGCGTGGAGAGGTACTCGGAGGTGGCGCTGATTCACGACAAACATGTCACCGAGAAGCAGGTGGATTGCCTCTGGTGCCACACCAGGATCGAGCACGGCAAGATTCGCATGGC
>DASWHD010000188.1:0-4323 GCA_036393335.1 bacterium | reverse complement strand
TGGTGCCGGCGCTCTTCAGGCCGAGGGTGTGGTACAGGTTGACCACCCGCTCGCCCACTTCGGCGGGACTGAGGAAGCAGCCGCGCAGGTAGTTCTCCACCTGGCGCAGGCCATCCGGTTGCAGGAACAGGGGCGAGCCGGTGAACTGGATGTCCTTGATGCAACTGTTCTGGGTCACCAGGGTGAGGTCCAGGAGCCCGCCTTCGGTGCGGCGCTGGTTGCGCCACACCCGCACGCCGTCCTCCTGCGGCCGGTCGCGCAGCGCCGCGGCCCGCTCGTCCACCCCGTAGAGCCACTGCTCATCCTGGATCTGTGCGCGCAGGGCGGTGGCCTCCGCGCGCTCGCTCTCCGTTAGGTCCCCGCGCGCGAATCCGATGGCGAGGAGCCCTTCGAATTGCCGGATCAGCTCGGCGCGGATCTCCACCTCGTCCGGCGGGCCGTGCCCCTCGTACTCGTGGCGCATGCTGGTGAGGCGCCGGCCCCGGCCACCGCCGGGGGTGATCCCGAGGACACGGTCGACGGTCTCCTGGCTGACGTTGACCAGCAGGTTGGCGGTGAACAGCAGGACCCCGTCCACCAGGGAGGCGACGGCGCCGGCGATCTGGTACTGGCCTAGCTGCAGCCGGTTGTATTGCTGGTACTGGGCCGGGACGTTGAGCTGCCGGCAGGTGCGCTGCAGGGGCTGGAGCCAGTCGTTGTAGAGCTGGTCGAGGGCGTTGGGCAGGGGCTCGGTGAGGCGCCGCGCCAGCGAGTAGAAGATCTGCTGGCTGTCGACGAACAGCGCGCCGCCGCCGGTGGTGCGGCGCCACACGGGGATCTTCTCCGCCGCGCAGTAGGCGAGGTCGACCGCCTGCCGGACCTCCTGCTCGGCACCGACAGAGACGAACCGCTCCAGGGGGAAGTAGACCGCCAGGGTGTCGGGCTGGCCCGCCGCCACCCCCTTGGCGAGGGCGGTGGGGACGGTGAGGCAGTCGCGGGCCGAGAGGCCGCCCTTGTCGATGAGACGCCAGGTATCGCTCATGGTCGTGGCTCGGCAGAACGTTGCGGATGGTACCCGTAGGAGCGAGCTTGCTCGCGAACGGGTTGAGCAGCCCGGTTGCTGCACTTCGCGGGCAAGCCCGCTCCTACATCGCTTCGCACAACGACCGTCACTGTGCCAACCACGGGGGCATCGGGGCGCCTTCGGCGACCTCCTGCCAGATCGGGGCGAAGCGGTCGGCGCCGACGGTATCGCGCAGGCGGCGGATCTGCGCCGCGGCGAGGTTTGCCTGGGGGGACTGGGTGCGGCTCAGGAGGCCGAAGGCTTGGAGCAGCCAGCGCAGGGCGCCGGCCGGGTTGTTGCGCCCCTCCTCGACACGGGCGAGCTGGCCGGCGTTGGCGGCCATGCCCACCACGTCCGCCAGGTCGCTGCGGATCTCCATGGCGCGCTTCGCCGCCGCCGCGCATGCGTCGAGGTCGCCCTGGGCGAAGCGCAGGCTCGCCATCTGCTGGAGGGTGGCGGCGAGCTGCCGCCGATCGTTGCGGATGTGGTAGCCCTCGATCGCCTTGGCGGAGTACTCCTGCGCCTTTTCCAACTCGCCCATCTCGCGCAGGGAGCGGGCCCCCTGGAAGTAGGAGGCGGCCTGGCCCGCCACGTCTTCCGCCCGTTCGCGAATGGCAACCGCCTCGTCGAAGTGGCGCAGCGCCTCCGTGGGCTCCTTGCGGCCCAGGGCGATGAGGCCGAGCTGGTGGTGACAGGCGGCCATGCCGTGCGGGTCGGTGAGGCGGGTGCGGATCGCCATGGACTTGTTCTGCCAGTCCAGCGCCTCCGGCCACATCTGCCGGTCCTCGTAGGTGCGGGCGATCTGGAAGTAGATGCCGCCGAGCACCGTCTCGTCCGGCTGGTCGCGTCCCTCTTCCTCCGCCGCCACCCGGCGGTGGATGGCCTCCGCCTCGCCGTGCCGTCCCTTGGTGAGGAGCCAGTTGGCGTGGTTGCCCCACAGGAAGCGCCACAGGTCGCAGAGTCGCGCGTCGTCCGGGAGCCGCGGATGGCCGCCGGCGTCGGAGATCAGATCCAGCCAGTGCTCGCGCAGGCGCGCGGCGTCGTGGGCGCGGCCGGTGCGGTTCCACACGTTGAGGAGGATGAACAGCAACGGGCGCGCCTCCTCCCACAGCTCGCCGCGCTCGGCGATCTCCAGGGCGTGGCGCAGGTTCCCCTCCTCCACGCCGCAGAAGGCGAGGATGTCCGGCACCTTGTCCGCGTCTGGCAACCCCTGGGTGCGCAGGGCGTCGGCGGTGGAGGCCCAGTAGCGCACGCAGTACTTTTCCAGGGCGCGGCCCAGGTCGCCGTGCCGGGTCGCAGCCGCGAGGCCGAGGAGGGTGTCGAAGGCGGCGGGCAGGGTGTGGATGATGTAGGGGCGCTGGTCGTTGGCGTACACCAGGCCGATCTCGGTGGCGGTGGTAAGGGAGGCGTGGATTACCTCCTCGCTGCGGTCCGGCACCGTCTGGGCCGGCAGCTCCGCGCCGCTGGCCATGCCGACGAAGTTGCCCTCCCAGAAGGTCCCGCGTAGCAACCCCATGAGGAGAATGGGAAAGCGCCGGGCATCGGGCAGGGCGTCGAGACACACGGCGAGCAGGGCGCCGACGATCGCCGACGGGTGGCTGGCGGCGCTACCGACCTGCTCGTCGAGCCGGCCGCGGATCCCCGCCACCACTTCCGACAGGCGCCGGTGGCCGAGGGCAAAGGCCGCCATGCGGGTCGCCAGGGGGTGGCCGGCCAGGAGGTCGAGCAGCGCCGCCCGGTCCGCCTCACTCCCGGCGTTGAACGCGTGGTAGCTCTCGAAGTGGGCGCAGTAGGCGCGCAGCAGCTCCTGGCGCGCCGCGGCCGCCACGCCGGGGAGCTCGATGGGCCGCAGGGGCTCGCCGGCGAGCCGCTGTTCGCGCCGGCGTGAGGTCAGCAGCAGGCGGCCGAGACCGGCGATGCAGGCGGCGAGAAAGGCGCGCACCGCCGCTCGCTCCGCCGCGGTGTAAGGACTGTCCGCGTCGTTCGGGAAGCCCTCCACCACCTCGACGTTCTCCACCACCAGGGTGAGGTCCGAGAAGGGGCCATCGGCCAGGATCTGACCCAGGCGGGGGAGGCGCTCGACCCAGTCCCGCTCCGCCCAGGCCGCCGCCAGCAGCTCGGCGGGAGGCGCGTGGGGGCCGGCGGTGAGGAAGACCTCGAGGTCGTGGGCAAGGACCGCGGGGGAGACGCCGCCGTGGAAGCTGAACTCCACCACCGGCGTCTCCTCGGTCGCCTGGAGGTGGTCCACCAGGTGGCGTACCAGGGTGCTCTTGCCTACGCCCCCTTCCCCGTACAGCAGGACGTGGCGGTCGCCGGCCAGGGCCGCGGCCACCGCCGCCAGCTCCTCGTCCCGGGCCACAAAGGGTGGGGTGAAGGTGGCGGCCAGCACGGAGTCGTCTCCGGGCGCCGGGGGCGGCGTGTCGTCGGCCATGGTTCCTCTTTCTGTCGCGCGGCTGTCGTTGGGGGGCGGCGATTGTACACGGCGATGCCGTGCAGGCCACGTTGAACTGTCTCCGTGAGGCGGGCAGAGTCGCGCGTCGCCAACGTTTCCACGGGTCGTCCATGTCGAGCCGGGCCATCGCCGTCGAGGAGTACCGCCTGCGGGAGGAGCCGTACTACCTCCCCCAGGGGGACGAGATCGCCCTCTTCGCGGCGGCGTGTACGCACCGCATTCCGGTGCTCCTGAAAGGGCCGACCGGCTGTGGCAAGACCCGCTTCGTAGAGCACATGGCGTGGCGCCTACAACGGCCTCTGGTCACGGTCTCCTGCCATGACGATCTCACCGCGGGCGACCTGGTGGGTCGCTACCTCATCAAGGGCGGGGAGGTGGTGTGGGTCGACGGGCCGCTCACCCGCGCCGTCAAGGCCGGTGCCATCTGCTACCTGGACGAGGTGGTGGAGGCGCGCAAGGACACCACGGTGGTGATCCACCCCCTCGCCGACGACCGGCGCTACCTGCCGATCGAGAAGACCGGCGAGGTCCACTCGGCCCATCCCGACTTCGTCCTCGCCATCTCCTACAACCCCGGCTATCAGTCGGTGCTCAAGGACCTCAAGCAGTCCACCCGCCAGCGCTTCATCTCCCTGGAGCTCGGCTATCCGCCGCGCGACCTGGAGATCGAGGTGGTGTGCCACGAGAGCGGCGTCGCGCAGCCGGTGGCCGCGCAGCTCGTGCGCCTGGCGGAGATGACGCGCAACCTCAAGGACCAGGGGCTGGAGGAGGGGGCGTCGACCCGCCTGCTGATCCACGTCGGGCGCCTCATCACCAGCGGCATCACGCC
>DASWHD010000187.1:0-3202 GCA_036393335.1 bacterium | reverse complement strand
GCCCGCCGCCTCTTCCTCCAGCCCGACCCCCTCCGGGTGCTTGGGCGAGGTGAGGTGTACCGTCTCCCAGCCGAGCCGGTGCTGCTCGCGCAGAATGGCACGGGTACGGAAGGTGTAGCCGCTGTGGACCGGCAGGGAGTGATCGAGGACGTGGAGGATACGCATGGTCAGCCAAACCTCGCCTCCCGTATCGCTGACCCCCAGGGAAAAGACAAGGTGGGGGCCAGGAGTCAGGAGGCAGGAAACCTTGTTACCCTGCTTGATTTCCACCCCAACCCCCAACCCCCAACCCCCAACCCCCAACCCCTGACCTCTGACCATGCACCCCCTCGGCTCCAACGCGGTGCCGGCACCGGGTCCCCGGCCGCCGTTTCCACCGGAGTTCCTCGACGCCCTCTTGCAGGGCTTCCTCGCCGAGGACCTGGGCGCGGGGGACGTCACCGCCGCTGCCTGCTTCCCGGATCCGGCGCAACCGGCGCGCGCCGTCATCCGCTGTCGCCAGCCGTGCACCGTCGCCGGGGTCACCGTCGCCGGCCGCGTCTTCACCCTTGCCGCCGGCGCCCTGCACGCGACAGCGGCGGTCGCAGACGGCGAGGCCATCCCCGCCGGCGCCGCGTTGCTGGCGATCGACGGACCGGTGGCGCCCCTGCTGTCCGCCGAGCGGGTCGCCCTCAACCTCCTCCAGCGCCTGTGCGGCGTGGCAACGATCACCGCCCGGTTCGTCGCGGCCGTGGCCGGCACCGGCGCCGCCATCTGCGACACCCGCAAGACCACCCCTGGCCTGCGCTTGCTGGAGAAGTACGCGGTGCGGTGCGGCGGCGGGACGAGCCACCGCCTCGGCCTGTTCGATGCGGTGCTGATCAAAGACAACCACATTCAGGCGTGTGGCTCGGTGGCCGAAGCGGTGGCCCGGGCGCGGCGTCACACCCCTCCCGGCACCAAGATCGAGGTCGAGGTGGAGGACCTGGCGCAGCTCGCCGAGGGGCTCACCGCCGGCGCGGATCTCCTGCTCCTCGACAACATGGACGTCAAGACGATGCGCACCGCAGTCGCACGGGTGGCCGGACGGTTACCGCTGGAGGCCTCCGGTGGCGTCACCCTGGAGACGGTTGGTCGCATCGCCGCCACGGGCGTACAGTTCATCTCCGTCGGCGCCCTCACCCACTCCGTCCCCGCCATCGACCTGTCCCTCGAGCTGTAATCCCAATGGCGCTCTCCCAGTCGGCCCTGGAACAAATCCTCGCCCCGATCCCATGGATCACCGGTATCCACTTCTTCGAGCGCCTGGAGTCGACCTCTTCGCGGGTCCGGGATCTGGCCCACACGGGTGCGCCGGCCGGGTCCCTGGTGGTAGCGGACGGCCAGAGCGGCGGCCGCGGCCGTAAGGGCCGGAGCTGGTTTTCGCCGCCGGGGGTGAACCTCTACTTCTCGATCCTGCTGCGCCCGGCGGGGCTGGAGCACCGGCACGTGCCATTGATCACCTTGATGGCCGGCGTCGCCCTGTGCCGTGGGCTGCAGCCCCTGCTCAAGGACCGGCGTGCGACCCTGAAGTGGCCCAACGACGTGCTGGTCAATGGGCACAAGGTCGCCGGCATCCTCACCGAGGTGAGCACCACCGGACGTCACGTCGACTACGTGATCCTGGGGGTCGGCGTCAACGTCAACCAGCCGACTGCGATGTGGCCGCCGGACCTGCAAGCGCGCGCCACCTCCCTCTACGCGGAGACCGGCGTGGTCTACCCGCGTGCCCACGTCCTGTTTCAGGTGCTGTCCCACCTCGGCGCCGGTTACTCCAGCCTGCTGCGTGGCAAGCGCGACGAATGCGTCGCGGCGTGGAAGAGAGTCTCCTCCACCCTCGGCAAACCGGTGCGGGTCCAGAGCGGTCACGAGCAGCTCACCGGGATCGCCCGCGACGTCGATGCCGCCGGTGCCCTGGTGATTGAACGCCCCGACGGCACCTGGCACACCGTCTCGACTGGCGACATCTTGGAATAACCAGATCAGGGGATAGGAGGGAGGGAACGTTGCTACCCTGTACAGCTCTCAACCCAACCCCCAACCCCCAACCCCTACCCCTGACCCATGCTTGCCATCGACGCCGGCAACACTAACGTGACGGTGGCCCGTCTCGCGGACGGGGCCATCGCCGCACGGCAGACCATCGCCCGCGACAGGATCGCCGCGCGCAACCTCGGCAGCACCCTGGAGGCCCTCGGTCCCAGCGACGGAGCGATCCTCGCCTCGGTGGTGCCGGCCCTCACGCCCCTGCTCGTCGAGGCCCTGGCGGTGGCCACAGGAGCGATGCCCCACCCCCTCTCACACCTCTCGCCCCACGGCCTGCGCTTCGCCGTCCCGGCGCCGGAGACCGCCGGCGCCGACCGCATCGCCGCGGCATGCGGCGCCCTCACCCACACTCGCCCCCCGTTGATCGTGGTCGATTGCGGCACCGCCACCGTCCTCACCGTCGTCGACGCCGATGGCGACGGCACTCCCCTCTACCGTGGCGGGGCGATCGCGCCGGGTGGGGGTACCTCCCTCGCCGCCCTCCGCGAGCGTGCGCCGCACCTGCCGGCGCCCGCCGTGCCGCCACTGGCACCCATCGGCGACACCAGCGCCATGGCCATCGCCATCGGCGCCTTCGCCGGCCATGGCGCGTTGATCGATGGCCTGATCGACCGGCTCGCCGCCGCCCTCCGCGCGGGCATGGGAGCCACGGGCGGCGTACCCGTCCTGGTCACCGGCGGCTGGGCGCCCCATTGCCTGTCCCACCTGCGCCACCCCCATACCCACGACCCCGACCTGGTGCTGCGTGGTCTGGCCGCCGTCGCCGCACGGCTGTGACCGTCCGCAAACGCGGTGCCGCCGGAGCGACTCGGTGCGGGCACGTCCATCCAAGGAAAGCAGGAAGGCAAGGAAGGCAGGAAATGTGTTCCCCACACCGGCGGAGTTTGCTGCCTCCCTTATTTGATGTGCCACGAGCCTGACGGCGTCACGCAGGCTCGTTGGTCGCCGTGGCCGCCCAACCCGCCCTACTCCGCAAGGAGGGTGAAGTAGAAGTCCTCCCCGCCCTCACGGAACAGATCGGTCACCTTGAGGTAGTAAGTGCCGGCGGCGCTGAAGGTGTGGGTCAGGCGAGGGTCGAGGCCGTCCGTGTCGTCGTCGCTGGCAAGGACCGTCGTGCCGTCGCGCGCCAGAAGGGTGA
>DASWHD010000186.1:0-8930 GCA_036393335.1 bacterium | reverse complement strand
GCCGGCGCGGAGGCGCCGGCCGCCACGCTGGGCACGGAAGACGGCGCCGTCCTCCCGGACGCTCCCTAGCCCGCATTCTCACCAGGGGTCGTGGCAAGCGCGCGCAAATGGCCGTAGATCCTGGCCGGCCCGCGGTAGGAGCCGAATCCTGCCTGCCGGCAGGCAGGTCGGCGATTCCGGCCCGAGAGGGCCGGCCACGCCTGGCGGCGCGGGTCGCCGGTGCAACCGGCTCCTACCCCGGACGAGGTGGGCCAGGAGATGCGGCCTGCCTGCCGGCAGGCAGGGCAGTTGTACGGTCGCAGCAGATCCGTGGTGAGAAATGCGGGCTGGCGCCGACCGTGGGCGGGCGATCCACCCCGTGGACTCGTCCGCGGCGCGACCGTCAGCGACGCATCCGGGTCAGGAGGTGCAGCTTCGCCAGGCAGCCCATCACCATCAGGGCGGTGCCCGCCGTGAACAGGGGCATGAGCTGCACGCCGCCGAGGTAAAACCCGCCGGCGATGCGCACCAGCCCGCTGCCCAGGCACACGAGCACCCCCAGGGCGCCCGCCACGTTTCCCAGCCACTCGATGATCCGATCCATGTCTCTCTCCCGGGCGTCGGCCCGCGTTCACTAACCCGCGTTTCTCACCAAGGATCGTCGCGAGAGCGCGCAAGCACGCGTAGATCCTGGCTGGCCCGCGGTAGGAGCCGAATCCCTTCGGCGATTCCGGCCCGAGAGGGCCGGCCGCGCCTGGCGGCGCGGGTCGCCGGTGCAACCGGCTCCTACCTCGGACGAGGACACGGCCAGGAGATGCGGGTGGTTGCGTGGTCGCAGCAGATTCATGGTGAGAAATGCGGGTGAAGACTCACTCCGGCAGCAGCTCGCGCAACTGGTGCAGGACCACGGAGAACATCACCGCGTCGGCGCGGTCGCTGGCCACCAGGGCGGCGAGGCGCTCGCGGTAGGCGCGCAGCGGCTCGCCGCGCTCGGCGAAGAACGCGTCGACCGCCGCGGCGACCGTGTGGCGCTGGCTGTGCCGCCGCAGCACGGCGGTGACGAGGCGGTAGCGCAGCCGCGACACCTCCTCCAGCAGGTCATGGCGCGCCTGCTCCTGCCACTCCCCATCCACCGCGAGGTCGGCGAGCCGCGTACGCAGCTCATCGAGGCACAGGGTATCCCCGACCACCACCAGGCACTGGCCGATGGCCACGAACGGCGTCCCCATTTCCTGATGCAGGTCGATGACCTCGAAGATCCCACGTAACCGCGACAGGCGGGCGGCGTGCTGGGCGAGGGGGGCCGGTACCCCCTGCTGGCGTAGGGCCACCACCTGGTGAGCGTGATCGCCGCCCACGAAGCTGGCCTCGAAGGCACGAACCTGGCGGCGGTAGTGGGCGATATCCACGAAGGCCGGGCGCTCCTCCGGCGAGCGGTTGAGGAGGCGCAGGGTGAGATGGCCGAGGAGCTCCTCCTGACGCAGGGCCAGGTCGTACTGCACCGCCGCCTCCATCTTGTTGTCCAGCTTGGCCAGCCAGTCACGGTAGCTATCGGCGTCGGTGATGCGCTCCGCCACCAAGTAGGCGTGGGCGATCTCCCACGGCGGCGCACCGGTCTCTTCCTCCATTTCGGAAAAGAAGGTGATCCCCGCCTGATTGACGATCTTATTGACCATCACCGTGGCGATGATCTCCGCCCGCAGGGGGTGGCGCTCGAGCAGGTCACCGAAGCGTCGCACGAACACGGTTGGGAAGTAGGCGCGCAGGTAATACTCGGCCCCCGGCAGGTCGACCAGGGGTGAATCCGTGATCGCCGCCTCCAGGCGCATCTTCTCGTAGCCCAGGAGGGTGCACAGGGTGGGACGCAGCAGGCCGTCATGGGCCTTCACCGCCTCCTCCAGGGCCTCGCCGACCGGCACCCGCTCCTCCGCCGCCGGCAGCACCCCGTCCGCCACCCGCCGCTCGATCAGGGAGACGAACGGCGCGGCGGATTCCCGGCCGCGGCGCTGATCGAGGGAGACGCAGGCGCTCTGATGGTAGTTGTCGGCCAGACACAGGGCCGCCACCTCGCCGGTGACCTGGACCAACAGCCGGTCGCGCGCCGCGCCGTCCTTGAGCCGCCCCTGCTCCATGGCCACCTGGCACAGGAGCTTGAGGTTCACCTCGTGGTCCGACAGGTCGACGCCGGCGGAGTTGTCGACCGCGTCGGTGTTGATGCGGCCGCCGCGCGCCGCGTACTCCAGGCGACCGAGCTGGGTGACGCCCAGGTTGCCACCCTCGCACACCACCCGCGCGCGCGCGTCGCAGGCGTCGACCCGGACCCGGTCGTTGGCCTTATCCCTTACGTCCACGTGGCTCTCGGCGGACGCCTTGATGTAGGTACCGATGCCGCCGTTGTACAGCAGGTCCACCGCCATGGTCAGGGCGAGGCGGATCAGCTCCTCTCCGCTCACCGTGGCGCGCTTGGTGGCAAGCATGTCGCGCACGTTCGGCACCAGCTCGATCGCCTTGGCCGTACGCGCGAAGACGCCCCCCCCGCTGCTGATCAGCGCCGGGTGGTAATCGCTCCACGCCGAGCCGGGCAGGCGGAAGAGGCGCTCGCGCTCCTTGTACGAGCGCGCCGGGTCCGGGTCCGGATCGAGGAAGATGTGGCGGTGGTTGAAGGCGACCTGCAGACGGATGTGGCGCGACATGAGCATGCCGTTGCCGAACACGTCGCCGTCCATGTCGCCGATCCCGACCACGGTGAACGGCTCGTTCTGGATGTCGCGGTCGAGCTCGCGAAAGTGGCGCTTCACGCACTCCCAGGCGCCGCGCGCGGTGATCGCCTCCTTCTTGTGGTCGTAGCCTCTGGCACCGCCCGAGGCGAAGGCGTCGCCGAGCCAGAAGCCGCGCCGCGCCGCCACCTCATTGGCCGCGTCCGAGAGGTGTGCCGTGCCCTTGTCCGCCGCCACTACCAGGTAGGGATCGTCGCCGTCGTGGATCACCAGCCCGGGCGGATGGACCACGCGGCCGGCCACGACGTTGTCGGTGAGCCCGAGCAGGCCGGCGACGAAGGTCTGGTACTGGGCACGCAGATGACCCATCTGCTCGTCACGGCTGGCGAAGGCGGTGCGCCGCAGGACGAAGCCGCCCTTGGAGCCCACCGGCACGATAACGCTGTTCTTCACCATCTGCGCCTTCATCAAGCCGAGGACCTCGGTGCGGAAGTCGTCCGGCCGGTCGGACCAGCGCAGCCCTCCGCGCGCCACCCGGCCGCCGCGCAGGTGGATCCCCTCCATGCCTCGGGCGTGGACGAAGATCTCCACCAGGGGCCGCGGCTCGGGCATCTTGTCGATCGCCTGCGAGTCGATCTTCAGGGCGAGGTAGTGGTCGCCCTCGGGGGTGAAGTAATTGGTCCGCACCGTCGCCGCGACGATGTTGAACAGGCCGCGCAGGATCTCGTCGTCCGCCAGCCCGGTCACCTCCGCCAGGCGCTCCGCGAAGCGGCGCGCCGCCTGGGCCACGGCCCCGTCCCGGTCGCCGGCGAGGTCGGGGTCGAAGCGCGCGGTGAAGTAGTCGTACAGGGCGGCGATCGCCGCCGGGTAGGTCAGGACCGTGCGCAGGACGCCGGTCTCCATCAGGCTCTGGTTCACCTGCAGCAGGTAGCCGCGCAGGGCGCGGAACCAGCGCACCGCCTTGGGCGACAGGCCGGCCTGGAGGATGAGGGCGTTGGAGGGGTCGTCCTGCATCTCGCCCCGCAGGACCGCGGCGAGGGCCTCACACAGTGCGTCCTGGCAGGCGCGCACCGCCGTCAGGTGTGCGTCGCTCCCGCCCAGGGTGACCACGTGTACCGCGGGCTTGCCCGGGGCGCGCTTGAGGCGCGCCAGCAGCTCGTCGCTGGCCGCCAGCCCCAGGTTGCGCAGGGTCGGGATGAGGGCCATGAGATCCAGCGGTGCCGCGGCGATGATGCGCAGTTGCAGCTCGCCGCGATCGTTGTCGGTGCAGTACGGCAACGGGCCGGCCGTCTCCGCGAGGCGCTCGAGGCGCTCCACGTCCGCCAGCGCCACCCGCGGGTCGGTGCACTCCTTGTAGACCACGGGCAGGCGCGGGCCGTAGCGGTGCAGCAAGACGAAGGCGGGATGCTCGCCGTAGCGCTCCACCAGCAGGCGCAGCAACTCGTCCTCCCACTCGGTCAGGGCATCGCGGATGCGCTCGTGTAAGGTGACGGCGGTGGGCGGGGGAGCGGCGCCGCTCGCCGGGAGATAGAACACCAGCACGCCGACCGCGTCCCCGAGCCCCTCCACCCGATCGACGACCGGACGCCCGAACGCCTCCGCCACCACGCCGGCGATGGTCCACGCCGTCGCCTCCCCGAAGCGGGTACGCGGCAGGCCGACGGTCACGGCCCAGTAGGCGTCGCCCTTGCCCAGGCGGTAACCGACGCTCAGCCCTTCGTCCCCCTGCACCGACAGGACCTCGTCAAAGCGCTGAATGAGGTCCGCCACCGGGCTGTAGAGCAGCTCGCGCTTGGGAAAGTAATTGAACAGTGCCTCGATCTCGCGCCGCTGGTAACGACCGCCGGTGCGGCCCCGCGCCTCCTGGATCGCCGCCAGCTTGGCCCGCAGGTAGGGCACGGCGGAGCTACGCATCAGCACCCCGCCCCGCGACAGCCGGCCTACCAGGCAGTGGCGCCGCCGCCGGCCGGCGCGCGAGCGAGTCTCCAACATCAGGCACTCGACGGGCTCGTTGTGGTAGGCGACGCGAGTGCCCGCCGGGCTGAAGTCCATCTCCAGCATCGCGCGCAACGCGCCGACGCCGGCAGCCACCTCTTCCCCCAATCCGGGTAGCAGCCGTTCCAACACGCGCTGGTCGCGGAACATGCCGAGGCCGGTACGGCGCACCGGCCGGTACGGCTTGCCCCGCCCGTCCGTCTCGAACGCCTGGTAGCCAAGGAAGATGAAGTGGTCGTCCACCAGCCACTCGACAAAGGCGGCGACCTCGTGGTTACCGTTCCCTTCCTCCAGCTCGGTCGCCAGGGCCGCGAGGCGGGTGTTGAAGTGCGCGAAGTCATCGATCGACAGCATCACGCCGCGCAGCAACCAGGCGATGCCCAGGCGCATTTCCGCCAACCGCTGCGGATGCAGGAGCTTGTCGATCTGCAGGTAGATGAGCTGCTCCGGCCCGCCGTCGTGATCGAGCACCGGATGGAGACTGAGGAAGATGTGGATGCCGCGCTTGCGCAGGAAGTTGCGTACCGCCTCGAAGATGAACGGCGAGTCCTGGCAACGGATCAACACCGTGGTGGTGGTGGTATCCACCGGCGCACCGCAACACTCCTCCAGGTTGGCCACCGCCAGGTCCCAGCCGGCGGGCAAGATCTTGGCCAGGTCCTCCTCTGGGCCGGATCGCGCCAGGAAGCGGTGGGCGGTGCGCACCACCGCGCCCCACTCCTCCACCGACAGATCGGCGGCGTGGGCCGAGACCGCGCCGAACAACGCCTCCGCCACCCGGTCCAGCCCCTTGTGCTCCTTCTGCGGGGTGTTGTTCCGCAACCACGCCAGGACCCGGCCCTTGCGGCGCACGGTCCGCCGCTGCGCCAGGGAGGTCTGCCGGGTCGGCGTGGGCGTCATCGTGACTCCGAAGGCGCGGCGCAGTCTCTGCGAATCCATCGCCGACCTCGCCGCTCGGCCCAGAACATGCGTCAACCCATCGGTGGTCGCAAGGGTGGCCGGTAGCCCAACCGCCCGTTTCCCCTTGGGCTAGCCCGCCATGATCGGCACCATAGCGCGGCGGATCGGAGTGGACACGGTGATGACACGACGGATCTTCATCGGCGACGTGCAGGGCTGTCGGGAGGAGCTGGCGCGGCTCCTGGAGGCGTGCGCCTTCGCGCCGCCCGCCGACCACCTGTGCATGGTAGGAGACCTGGTGAACAAGGGACCGGACTCGGACGGGGTGGTGCGCCTGGCGCGCCAGCTCGACGCCACCGTGGTCCTCGGCAACCACGACCTGTGGTGGATCCGCCATGGCCGCGGCGACGACGAGCTGCGCGACTGGCTGGCGCGCCGGCCGTTCATCGCCACCTGGGACGACGCGATCATGGTCCACGCCGGCCTCCATCCGGCGTGGGACGACGCGGCGCTCGAGCGCCTGGGGCGCGACCTCGCCCCGCCCGTGGACCTGACTCCGCCGCTCTCGCCCGAGATGGAGTGGCTGGTCACGGTCCGCTACTGCGACCCCGCCGGCAACCGCCCGGCCAGCGACTGGCCGCCGCCGCCGCCGCCCTTCGCGCCCTGGGACGTGCTCTATCGCGGCCGCCGCACCGTGGTCTTCGGCCACTGGGCGCGGCGCGGCCTGGTGGTCACCCCGCGGGTGCGCGGCCTCGACACCGGCTGCGTGTACGGCGGCAAGCTCAGCGCGTGGATCGCGGAGGAAGACCGCATCGTCCAGGTGCAGGCAAACCGCGCCTACCGCCCGGTGAGGTAGGCGCCGATTCTACATCGGCGACTCAAGCTTGCCGGCGACCGCCTGCATGCTCCACTTCCCGGCGCTACCCTACAGGCTAGCCGCTGACACTCGGATTTCCCGAACCAGGAGACGACATCATGCCGGCGCCGGAGCTCAACGCCGTGGTCGCGCAACGCATCGAGGTGGCGCCCGGGTTGATCGTCCTGCGGGTGGTGCCCGACGGCTGGGAGCTGCCGCCCTTCGAGCCCGGGCAATTCGCCGTCCTCGCCCTGCCGGGCAGTGCCCCGCGCTACCCGATGAGCGACCCGGAAGAGGTGCAACGCAAGCCCGAGGTCCTGATCCGGCGCTCCTACTCCATCGCCTCCTCGTCGGTGGCCACCGAGTACCTGGAGTTCTACATCACCCTGGTGCGCTCCGGCGCCCTCACCCCGCGCCTCTTCGCCCTGCAAACCGGGGACCGCCTGTGGATGGCGCGCAAGGGCTCCGGCCTCTTCACCCTCGACCAGGTGCCCGCCGACCGTGACGTGGCGCTGATCGCCACCGGCACCGGCCTGGCGCCGTACATGAGCATGCTGCGCACCTACCTCACCGCCGGCACGGAGCGGCGCTTCGCCGTACTCCACGGCGCGCGCCACTCGTGGGATCTGGGCTACCGCTCGGAGCTCTCCACCCTGCGCCGCATCTGCCCCAGCTTCACCTATCTCCCGATCGTCAGCCGGCCGGCGGAGGAGCTGGTGGAGTGGCGCGGCGCCCAGGGCCACGTGCAGGACCTGTGGGACCACGGCGAGCTGGCGGCGGCGTGGGGCTTTCGCCCCACCCCGGAGACCACCCACGTCTTCCTGTGCGGCAACCCGGCGATGATCGAGTCGATGTCCGAGCAGCTCGCGGTCGACGGGTTCCGCGAGCACTCCAAGAAGCACCCCGGCGAGGTGCACGTGGAGCGGTACTGGTAGCCGGACGGTGCCCCCTCGGGTGGTGTTCTGCGCCGCGCTCCGTGACGTACCCTCCGCGAACGTATGGCCGCCGTCTTACCGGCTGGCCAACGCTCGATGCATGACCGCCGACTCCTTCAAGGACATCGAGAAACTCGAATCCGACCTCTGGGAGGCCGCGGACAACCTCCGCGCCAACTCCAAGCTCACCTCCAGCGACTACTTCATGCCCGTACTGGGCGTGATCTTCCTGCGCCACGCGGCCAATCGTTTCGAGGCGGCGCACCGGCAGATCGAGGCCGACCAGGCTAGCGGCAAGATGCCGAGGCGCAAGGTCCTGCCAGCCGACTACATCGCCCGCCGCTCGCTCTACCTGCCCGCGAAGGCGCAGTACGACTTCATCATGCAGCAGGCCGCCACCAGCGGCGCCGATCTGCCCAGGCTGGTCACCGACGCGATGACCGCCATCGAGGCCGAGTTCGAGCCGCTCCTCGGCGTGCTGCCCAAGGACTACGGCATCTTCGAGACCAAGGTGCTCGAAGACCTCATGCGCCTGTTCAACGGCGCGCAGATCAAGCAGGCCACCGGCGATGTGTTCGGGCGCATCTACGAGTACTTCCTCGCCAAGTTCTCGATCCAGAAAGCGCACGACAACGGCGAGTTCTTCACGCCGTCCTCGATCGTGCAGACCATCGTGAACGTCATCGAGCCGGACCACGGCACGGTGTTCGACCCGGCCTGCGGCTCGGGCGGCATGTTCGTGCAGTCCAGCCACTTCATCGAGCACGAGGGTGCGGACACCATGGAGAAGGTCGTCTTCTACGGCCAGGAGAAGAACCGCGACACCATCCGCATCGCCAAAATGAACCTCGCGGTGCACGGGCTGGAGGGGAAGATCGCCGAGGCGATCACCTACTACCAGGACGAGCACAACCTCGCCGGCAAGTGCGACTTCGTGATGGCCAATCCGCCCTTCAACGTGGACCTGGTGGACGCCGAGCGCATCAAGGGCGACCCGCGCCTGCCCTTCGGCCTGCCGGGCGTGAACAAGCAGAAGAAGGTCGGCAACGGCAACTACCTCTGGATCTCCTACTTCTGGAGCTACCTGAACGAAAAGGGCCGCGCCGGCTTCGTCATGTCCTCGCAGGCCTCGGGCGCCGGCCACGGCGAGAAGGAGGTGCGCCGGAAGATCGTCGAGACGGGCGACGTGGACGTGATGATCGCCATCCGCTCCAACTTCTTCTACACCCGCACCGTCCCCTGCGAGCTGTGGCACTTCGACAGGGCCAAGCCGCCCGAGCGCAGGGACAAGGTCCTGATGCTCGACGCGCGCAACGTCTACCGCAAGGTCACGCGCAAGATCTACGACTTCTCGCCCGAGCAGATGCACAACCTCGCGGCGATCGTCTGGCTCTACCGCAGCCAGCCGGAGCGCTTCCTCGCGCTGGTGAGGGACTACCTCGGCCGCGTCTGCGTGGAGAGCGCGGCGATCCCCGCGACGCTCACCACCTTCGAGACCACACTTGCCGACCTGCGTGGACGCTTCGATGTACTGGCCGAGGCGGTCGC
>DASWHD010000185.1:0-9028 GCA_036393335.1 bacterium | reverse complement strand
CGGCGCTACTTGCGCAGCTCGCGGCCCAGGCGCTGCTCCACGCTGGCGATCTTGCCGGCGAGGCGCCCGGACTTGCCCTCCCGGGCGTCGATCTTGATGGAGCAGGTGATGCGCGGGCAGTCGGCGCGCATGCGCTCGTAGCACTGCCGGACCACCGCCATCACCTGCTCCCACTCCCCCTCCAGGATGGTGCCCATGGGGGTGAGCCGGTAGGGGAGGCCGCTGGCGTCGATGATGTCCAGGGAGCGTGCGACGTATTCCGAGACCGACTCCCCTTTGCCCAGGGGGTTCATGGAAAATTCGAGAAGGACCATGTTTGCTCCGCGAGAAATCAGGGGGAGAATGCCCGGCCGATGATATCCACAGTGATCGCTACGGCGCAGCAGCACGATCGCCGTGGCCGGCAATGGCCGAGGTATGCCAGGAAGCGCCGCTTCGGGCGATTTATGTCGACGGGGGATGGCGAAGATCACCGGTGGCGACGGGTCGCCGCGGTGCGTACCGGCTCGTCATCACAGTGGGTGGTGACATCCGCCGCCGGGGAACCCATCGCCACCGGGGGTCCACGTTGCTGCCGCCGGGCACGTAGCCTATCGCTGGATGATCGACCGTGAGCGCCCTGTTCCTGTTCCTGAGCGGCCTGCTCGCGGTGGCCCTGTGTCTCGAACCGCTCACCGAGCGACTGCGCCTGCCGTTTCCCACGGTGCTGGTGCTGGTGGGGTTCATCGGCTCCGAGGCCGTCGTCCGCCTGGGCTGGGACACCGGCCTGCGTGCCGACAACTTCAACGACCTGGTGGTCTACATCTTCCTGCCGGTGCTGATCTTCGCCACCGCGCTCGGCCTCGACCCCCGCCTTCTGCGCCGCAACCTGGTGCCGGTCCTGCTGCTCGCCATCCCGCTGCTGCTCTTGTCCACCGGGACGATCGCGCTCCTGGTCTACCTAGGCATCGGCCATCCGACGGGCTTTCCGTGGCCGGCGGCCCTCATCACCGGTGCCCTGCTGTCGGCGACCGACCCCGCCGCCGTCGCACACCTGCTGCGACACCTCGGAGGACCGGAGCGCGTGGTCATCCTCCTGGAGGGGGAGGGGCTGTTCAACGACGCGGCAGCGGTCGTCCTGTTCGAAGTGTTCCTTTCCACGGCCCTACATACGGGTCCGACGCGGTCGCTCACCTACCTTCTTCGCGAGTTTCTGGCCGGCCTCTGCGGAGGGTTGGCCGTGGGCCTCGGGGTCGCCGCCGTTGCCCTGCTGGTACTGCGCTGGCGCCGGGGGCCGCGCTACGAAGCGCTGGTCGTCAGCCTGATCGCCGCGTACGCCGCCTACCTGACGAGCGAGGCGGTGGTGCACGTCTCCGGCGTCATGGCGGTACTGGCGACCGGACTGGTGCTGGGAGCGGCGCTGCGCCGCCCGACGCGCGGAGGCGATGCACGGGCGGGATCGCCGGAGCCCGCGCAGTGGGCATTCAATGCCAATCTCGCCGATGACCTGTTGTTCATCCTCATGGGCACGACGGTCACCGTCTCCATGTTTGAGGAGCGTTGGCTCGCGATGCTGATCGCCATCGGCGGGATCCTGGCGGCCCGCACCGGCGTCTATCTGCTCATGCCCCTCGCCGCCCACCTGCCCCCTCGGGCCGCGATTCCCCGTGCCTACCAGACCGCCCTCTACTGGGGCGGCTGCCGCGGAGCCGTGACCCTCGCCCTCGCCCTCGCCCTACCCGTCGATCTGGACTACTGGTGGACCATCCAATCCATCGCCTTCGGGGTGGTAGTCTTCAACCTGTTCCTCCAGGTGCCGACGACCGCGCCCCTGTTGCGCCACCTGCGCCTGACGGATGCCCACTGCGACGCACCGGGAGGCCAGCGGTGATGGATCACCGTCACCCGGCATCCGGGCCGGTCATGGAAACGGCATGCGGCTCCCCTGGCCGTTTCTTGGCACCGGCTCGCAGGACGGCGAGGGCGAGGATGATCACCCCCAGGGGATAGAGGGCGGCGAGACGATAGAGCTGCTCGAAGGAGAGCCATTGGCGGAGGGGGCCGATGGCAAAGGAGCCGAGGCCGACGCCGGCCATCACGGCGCCGACCATCATCGCCGACACCCAGGCGGCGTGTCCCGGGAAGCGCTCCGCGGCGAGGCCGATGGTCAGGGGGAAGAAGGCCGAGCACGCGAGTCCCGCCAGGGCGAACAGCCCGATGCCCCGGAGCTGGTTATCGGCATACGGCAGCAGCAGGAAGGCGGCGATCATCAGGATGGGTAGGGTCAGCCACACCAGGCGCGCGGGTATCCAGAGCACCAGGACGGAGACCAGCAACCGCCCCGCCACGATCGCCCCCCAGAACACCGACAGCGCCAGCGCCGCCACCACCGCCGGCAGCCCCTGGCCCTCCTGGAGGTAAATCACCACCCAGTTGCTGAAGGTGCCCTCGGCCACGGCGTACAGGACGGCGGTGAGCACGAACAGCCAGAAGACCGGAGAGCTCAGGGGCAGCTCGCCCGCCGGTCCGTGTTCCGGCGTACCGCCCGGATCGCATTCCGGAAAGGCCGGTCGCGCGACGACCCCGGTCAGTGCCAGGGCCAAGACCAGGAGCAAGAGCGGAAAGCCCGCCCAGGCGGCCCGCTGGACGAACTCGCCCACCAGCAAGGGCCCCGCCGCCAAGCCGAGCCCTAAGAGGGTGTGCAGGGCGACGATGGCGGTGTGATGGTGGCGCGGGAAAAACAGCGGTGGGTAGCTGTTGAGCGGCGCCCCGCCGATGCCGAAGCCCAGCCCCAGGCACGCGGTGCCCGCCATGACCATGGCAAAGGCGGCGGCGGAGGCCACCAAGACGCTGCCCGCTAAAAAGAGCTGGGAGACCCCGTTGGCGGCCAGGGTCGCGACGAGCAGGGCCTTGAGCCCGAGGCGCCGCGCCAGGGCGCCGCCGCCGACGGCGCCGACGATGGCCAGGGCGACCTGGGGCAGGAAGATGGCGCCGTACTGCGCGTCGCTGAGGCCGTGCACCTCCTTGAGCACCGCGCTGCTGGCCGGAAAGCTCACCATGGTGAGCCCCTGGAGGAATGCGGCGCCATAGACGGTGGCGATCGCCAATCGCCGGGCACTGATGGTGGGCTTGCGCGCGTCAATCATGCTCGGACAGGGCCGCGGCCCCCCTGGATCTCGGCGTCGACTCTTCACCACCGTCGCGGGTGGCCCGTTCCCAGAAGGCCGGCCTCCTCCGGCGATAACGGCGCGCCACCAAGTTGGCGATCAACCCCGTCCAGCCGGTCTGGTGGGCGGCCCCGAGCCCCTGGCCGGTGTCGCCGTGGAAGTACTCGTAAAACAGCAATCGATCCCGCCAGTGGGGGTCGTCCTGGAATGGCGTGCCTGCCGGGAAGGCGGGGATGAGACCATGCATATCGCGGCGGTAGAGATTCACCAGGCGTTCGGCGATCAGGGTGGCGATCTCGCGCAGATTGAGCGCCCGGCCCCCCAGGCACGGCACGGGGACGGTGAAGTCGTCACCCAGGTAGCGGTAGAACTTCTCCAGGGCCTGCACCAGGCTGTAGTTGGTGGGCATCCACACCGGCCCGCGCCAGTTGGAGTTGCCGCCGAACAGGGGAGAGGTGGACTCGCCCGGAACGTACTCGATGAGCGCCTGCCCGATGCCCGGGATGAAGCCCAGATCGCGGCGCTCGGCGTGGATGCGACTGACGCCGCGCACCCCGTAGGGCGACAGGAACTCGTCCTCGCGGAGCAACCGCTGGAGGATGCTCGGCAGCATGGTGTGGTCCACCAGGGAGAGCAGGTGCTCACCGCGGGCGTTGGTGTGCGCCGGACAGGCGCAGATGTAATTGCCCCGGAAGAGGCCGCCGCCGTGCTCGTGGAGCATCGACTTGAAGCGCGGCACGTTGGCGAGCAGGCGCTCATCGACGATCTCGCAGGCGAACAGGGGAATCAGGCCCACCCACGAGTAGACATCGATGCGGTGGTAGCGGCCGTTCGGTTCCACCAGGAGGTCCTTGAAGAAGCCCGCGTCCGGATCCCACAAGGAGACGCCGCTGCCGGCGTGGCCGGCGATGGTGTTGGCGATGGCGAGAAATTGCTCGTAGATCTGGATCGCCATGTCCTCGTAGTCCGGGTCCTCGGTGGCCATCTCCAGGGCGATGACCGTCATGTTCAGGGCGAACATCGCCATCCAGCCGGTGGCATCCGCCTGCTTGAGGCTGAAGCCCGGTGGCAGGGGCTGGGAGCGGTCGAACACCGAGATATTGTCCAGCCCGAGGAAGCCACCCTCGAAGACGTTGTGCCCGTCGACGTCCTTGCGGTTGATCCACCAGGCGTAGTTGAGCAGCAGCTTGTTGAACACCCGTTGCAGAAAATCGAGATCGCCTGCGCCGCGTTGCACCCGCTCGGCGCGGAAGACCTTGAGGGTGCCGGCGGCGTGGACCGGGGGATTGGCGTCGCCGAACGCCCACTCGTACGCGGGGATCTGGCCGTTCGGGTGGAGGTACCTCTCCTTCAACATGAGCTCCATCTGATCCTTGGCGAAGTCCACGTCGACCAGGGCCAGGGCGCCGCACTGGTAGGCCAGATCCCACGCCGCGAACCACGGGTACTCCCACGCATCGGGCATGGAGATGACGTCCGCCGCCCGGACGTGGCGCCAGTAGCGGTTACGCCCGGTCTTGCGGCTCTCCGGCGAGTCAAGCCGATCGCCGCTCAGCCATTGATTCACGTTGTAGTGGAAGAATTGCTTGCTCCAGACCATCCCGGCCAGCGCCTGGCGCATGATCCGGTGGTCTTCGGCGGTGGCCCCCGGAAGGAGGTCGCCATAAAAGGTGTCGGCCTCCGCCTGGCGCGCGGCGAACACCTCCTCGCTCGCGGCAAACGGCGTCTGCCGGCCGCCGGCCGTGAGGACCAGGTCGATCCGGGTCTGCTCGCCGGGCGCCACCACCACGTGGTGCCAGGCCGCGAACTTGCTTCCCTCCCGCGCTGGGTTCACGGCCCCTCGCTCGCCGTCCACGACGCGGCGGTGACAGGCGTCCTTCACGTACGGCGAGGAATTCGCCCGTCCCCACAGGCGCTGGACATTGCTCTCGTTTTCCGTGAACAGGCCGTCGGCCCCCTGCCGGCCGTAGAGGTGATACTCGCCCAGGGTCGGATGGGCTGTCGCCACCGCCCAGGCGGCGCCGGAGGGCGGCAACACCGCGCGCAGCCGCGGCCGGTCCACACCGTCCTCCCCCCACGACCAGGTGTTGCGAAACCACAGGGTGGGGAGGATGTCCAGGGCGACCGCCGCGGGTCCGCGATTGCTGGCGAGGATCCGGATGTGGATCTCGTCCGGTGACGCCTTGGCGTACAGCACCTCCACGTCCCAGTAGCGGTCATCGGCGAACACCCCGCTATCCAGGAGGCTGACGGCCGGCTGGTGGCGGTCGCGGCGGGCGCTCTCCGCCACCAGCCCGGCATAGGGGTAGGCCGCCTGGGGGTACTTATAGAGGTAGTGCAAGTAGCTGTGGCTCGGGGTGGCGTCGAGGTAGAAGTAGTACTCCTTGACGTCCTCGCCCCGATTGCCCTGACGACCGGTGAGGCCGAAGGCCCGCTCCTTGAGGATCGTATCCCGGCCGTTCCACAGGGCGAGGGCGAAGCACAGGCGCTGCTGCTCGTCGCACAGGCCACCGAGGCCGTCCTCGTTCCAGCGATAGGCACGGGAACGGGCCTGGTCATGGTCGAAGTGCTCCCACGCGCTGCCGTCGGGACTGTAGTCCTCGCGCACCGTGCCCCAGGCGCGCTCCGCCAGGTAGGGACCCCAGAGCCGCCAGTCTTCTTGGCCGGCGCGCTGGCGCTCCAGCCGCTGGTGTTCCAGGTTGTCCGCGGATTCCATGGCCATGGGATTCTCCTTCGTCGAAGCGTTAGAGGTTACGTCCACCGCGCTGCCGATCTCACGGTGGCCTGCGGCCGGCCCGGCTCCTTGCCGTGGCCGGCGCGACCGGCGCGCTCCAGCCGCGTCCACGCCTCCAGGATGCATGCCACCGACCACGCCTGCGCCGGGGCCCCGCGCGGCTGGTGAGGCGCCGCGCCGTCGAAGATCTCACTCACCGTGCCGAGACCTCCGTCGAGGAGGTGGTCGGCGATGGCCGCGAGGCGCCGCTGGGCGGCGGCCGGGTCGCCGTGGACGCGGTACTCGGCCAGGGCGTAGTGGCCCAGGAGCCACGCCCACACGGTGCCCTGGTGATAGGCGCCGTCGCGCTCCCAGATGTCGCCGCCATAGTGGGACCGGTAATCCGGATGGGCGGGAGCCAGGGAGCGCAGGCCGTAGGAGGTCAGCAGCTCGCGGCCGCACTCGGCCACCACCCGTGCCTGGACGTCGCGGTCGAGGGGGCTATGGGCGAGGCTGACCGCGAGGATCTGATTGGGCCGCACCGTGGGATCCGCACCGCCGGGTCCATCGAGGACGTCGAACAGCCCCCCTGCCGGTCTCACGAACCGCCGGAACCCCCGCCGCGCACGCGCCGCCAACTCCCCGTACGGCCGGTCCGAGAGCCCGAGCTGCTCGGCCCATCCCGCCAGAACGGTGAGGGCGTTGAACCACAGGGCGTTGACCTCGACCGCCTTGCCCGCCCGGGGAGTCACCACCCAGTCGCCCACCTTGGCATCCATCCAGGTGAGCTGGATGCCGGGCTCGCCGGCCCGCAACAGGCCATCGCCGGGGTCCATCCCGATCCCGTACCGGGTGCCCCGGCAATGCCAGTCGATGATCTCCTCCACAACCGGGAAGATCCCCTCCAGGGCCTCGGGGTCAGCGACCGCCTCCAGATATGCCCGCCACGCCTCGATGTACCACAGGGCCGCATCGACGCTGTTGTACTCCGCATGCCCGCCCTCGCCCGGAAAGTAGTTGGGCAACATCCCCCGGTCCACGAACCGGGCGAAGGTCCCGAGGAGAGTGCGGGCGGTGGCGTAGCGACCGGTGGCCAGGGTGAGACCGGGCAACGCGACCATAGTGTCGCGCCCCCAGTCGCCGAACCACGGATAGCCAGCGATGATCGACTGGCCCTCGGGCAGCTCGGGGAGGGGGCGGGCGAACACGAAGCCGTCCGCCGCCAGGACGAGCTGTTCGATCCATGGCGGGGCGCCGTGCAGCTCGGGATTCGCGTCTCGAGCGATGGCCAGCGCCTCCCGGTCGTGATCGTGGAAACGGCCCATGGCCGCCTCCAGGGACAGTCTCGGGGGCTCGGCGAGACTCGCCACCACCCCGACCCAGCGCCGCGGTTGCAGGTCGAAGGCGGCCGTGGCGACCGCCAGGTGGCGATCGGACGCATCTAGCCCCCGCTCCGCCTCGGCGCGCAGCTCGAAGTCCTCGATCCAGGTCCAGTCCGGCTCCAGGGCGCCGCCGACGGCGTGGAGGCGGAGGGTGTACGGTGGGGCATCGGCGACCGCCGGGCCGCGGATCGTCAGGCCGGTCGCGGCGCCGTACTCGAATTGTCGCGGGTCCGCGACCGATGCCAAGCGTTCGCCGCCGGCGGCGTGGTGGGAGCGGCCGTTGATCAGGATCCGGACCCGTAACCGCGCCCCGCGCTCGGGGGCCTGGAGGCGGAAGGCGCAATAGGTCGTGTCGGCCCCGGGCGCCAACCAGATGCGCATCTCCACGCCCAGGTCCCCGATCGCAAACCGCCAGACCGGCATGCGCCCGTCGAGATGGAAGGATTCGATGTGACGATAGCCGTGGGGATCCACGACGCCGCCCCGCCAGCGGTTGGTGAACAGGGGCCATTCCCGCTCCCCGTCCAGGAGGGTGGCCTCCGCCTTGGCCACCACCAGGTGGCGGCCGAGGGGGGGATCCAGGGGGGCGATGAGCAGGCCGTGGTAGCGGCGCGTCAACGAGCCGGCCACCGTGCCGGCGGCGTACGCGCCGCGGCCGTTGGCGAGCCACCACTCGCGGCGTTCGGCCTCCACCAGCTCGCCGCACAGGGCGCGGCCGAGGCGCACGTAACGCGGGAGCGCTGCGCTCATGACCGGTCGACCCCCGGCTCCAGGAGACGGGCCACCCGCAGGGACCAGGCGGCGATGGTGAGGGCCGGATTCACCCGGCCGGATCGGGACAGCACGCTGCCATCCACCACGTAGAGGTTCTCCATGCCGTGCACGCAGCCGTGCCGGTCCACCACCGAGCGCCTCGGGTCCGCGCCCGCCGCCATGGTGCCACAGGCGTGGGCCGTGGCCGCTACCGGCATGGGTTTGGTCACCGTGACGAAGCCCGCCCGGAAGAGCTGAGCGCGGAAGGCGCGCAACAACTTGCGGTGCTCGGTCACCGCCGGCCGCAGGCGCCGCACGTCGTAGTCGAGCTGCGGCCGCTCGTGGCCGTCGGCCCTCGCCCGGACCCGGTTCTGCGCATGGGAGCCGTCCTCGCTGGTCAGCCAGAAGCCGTAGGCGCGGCGCCCGACGAGGTCGGCGACCCAGCGCGGCACCATCCGCGGTAGCTCCGTGGCGACGATCTCGCCGTCCACCCAGCCCAGGGTCTGGACGCTGCTGTGGGGGAAGCGCTCGTCGAGGATCAGGATGGTCTTGCGCAGCAGGTCGGTCTTGACGGAGGGCGACAGACCGATCATCGCCGCGTTGAGGTGGCACTTGTAATAGCGCCCCACCTGGTCGGCGCTCGGCAATCGCGCCGCCAGCCCGGTCCGCTCCAGGTGGGTCTGGAGAAAGCGGGGGGAGTGGAGGGCACCGGCGGCCAGCAGCACCTTCCCCGCCCGGTAGCGCGTGCCGTCCTCACATACCACGCCGGTGATGCGTTCCGGCGCCCCCTCCGCGAAGTCCAGCGCGGCCACCGGGCTGCCGGTGATCACCGTCAGGTTCGGCCGGTCGCGCACCCGGTCGAGGAGGCCGACCTGGGCGTCGAACTTGAGCCCCTTGACCGACGCGAAGCCGTCGAAGTGTTTCGCCTCCTCCGGATGGTCGAGGATCTCCGGCTTCAGGCCCAGGGGCAGGGGCCCCGCGGGCCAGCCGGCGCCGCCATTCTGCAGGCGGCCGAGGATCGCCCGCAGCTCCGG
>DASWHD010000184.1:0-14867 GCA_036393335.1 bacterium | reverse complement strand
ACCCCCTGGCTCTCCGTCACCGGGCGCGGGCGAAACGGTAACCGCATCCGCACCAATCCCTCCACGCCCCCGGCCACCGCCGCCAACCGGTCGAAGGGCACGCGCGCCAGGAGCAGGTGGCGATAGCGGCGCACCACCTCGGCACCGAGGGCCGTGGCGCTGTCTGCGTCGACCGGTCCGCCCTCGGCGAATTCCAGGACCACCAGCACGCGCTCCCGCTCCACGGCGATTCCCCGTTGCCGGGCGAGACCGGCGGCAGCGCCCGGACCGCCCTCCAGAAAGGCGGCGTGCAGCGCCGCAAGCTCGGGACCCAGCCGTGCGCCGCGTGCTGCGATCGGACCCGCTCCCCACGCCGGGATACAGAACGCCAGCACGGCGGCGATGACCCACGGCATCTGGGTATTGATTAAGAACTTCACGAGTAACGCCTCGTACCCGGTAGCCGGTCCTCGGGGTCGCGCCTGTGGCAAGTCCTCGGTGATCTCTGTGTCCTGTGGGGCAACAGACCGAGACGATGTGTTCGCCACCGGCGCGTCCATCATAGCCTTCCCCGCCTCGTATTCTGGCCCATAGCCGGCAAAGCAATTGTCATGCCGTTCGCCAACGGCCCGGCGAACCAATATCCGTTCGGTGACAACGGGTGGGGTTGTTTCACTTTGAGACAGCCCGCTCCTCGCCCGCCCAGCCACGGCCCGGATATGGAGGGGGACGCCACGCCCCCCCCTCGCCACCCGGCGCAGGTCCGGGTGGCTTCACCCCCGTGGATGGCGGGCTGACGCCCGCCATCAGACCCGGGAGCGTCCCGCGACCTACGGTCTGCGACGGGGAAGTCATGCGAATCCAGCCAACGCGACCCGGACGTTGCCGGCGACGGCAAAGTCACCCCCCCCTCACCCGCTACGGAAGCTCTTCTTGATGCCGTGGAGCTGGAGCTTGTTGTAGAGGGTACGGCGGTTGATGTAGAGGATGGCGGCGGCCTTATCGATCCGCGCGAGGAGCGCCTGGATCGCCTCGCTGCTGCCGACGATGCCATGGGGTGCTTCCCCGGCCATGCCGTCCACCAGGGTGAGGCTGCCGCAGTGGTCCCGTGCGATGCAGTAGCCGGTCACCGCCGCACGGTCAATCGCAGCCGCACGTCTCCCCCTCCCACCCCTCGTGCCCTTCGCGCACCAGCCACGGCACCATGAGCAGCGCCGCCGCCGGGTCGGCCCACCACCAGCCGAGGGCGGCATTCGCCCCGACGCCGACGAGGAGGGTAAAGGAGAGGTAGGAGCAGGCGAGGGTCTCCTTCGCCTCCGCGGCGAGGGCGCGGCTCCCCACCTCCCGGGCCGCCCGCAACTTGCCCCACGACACGAGGGGCATGAGGGTCAACGAGACGCACGCCAGCACGATCCCGACGACGCTCTTTGCCGGCACCTCGCGCTGCCACAGAGACCATCCCGCCTCCGCCGCCACGTACAGCGCCAGGGCAAAGAAAGTCGCCCCCACGAAACGATGCACGCCGCGCTCGCGGGTCTCGAGCGTCGCTTGGGCCACGCCGCGCCACTCGGCGGACAGGTGCCACAACAGCACGGCGGCCGCGGCGCACTCGATGAGACTGTCGAGGCCGAAGCCCACCAGGGCGATGCTTGCCGCCTGCCCCCCGGCCCACAGGGCCACCACCGCCTCGCCGACGTTATACGCGAGCGTCACGACCACCAGCCACAGCCCTATCCGCCGCCAGTCGCGCACGACCCCGTCGGGACGGGCCGCGATCGGCGATGCCACGTCGGTCGATCGATCCATGGTTGTCTCGTTGCCCCCGCGCAGCCCCGCGCCAGGCACTGCTTGACGCTTTAGCCCCTGACTTTCACACTTGCACACTTATCGAACTATTGGAAGAGACATGAGCGATCCCGACGAGTGCAAGGTACCGTGTTACAAGGCGACTATCGTCGCCCGCCTCAAGGCGCAGATGCCCTCGGACGAGGAGCTGCAACGCCTCGCGGGGCTCTTTGGTCTGCTCGCCGATCCCACGCGCCTGCGGATCATCGGCGCCCTCACCTCCGGTGAGGAGCTGTGCGTGTGTGACGTCTCCCATGTCCTCGGCCTTTCGCTGTCCGCCACGTCACACCAGCTCCGCAAGCTACGCGAAGCCGGCTGCGTCACATTTCGCAACGACGGGCGCATGGCGTATTACCGCCTGCGAGACGATTTCCTCGCGGGCCTGATGGCGCAGGGGCGGCTCCAGATGGCGCGGCCGGTCCCCTGACGGCGGAGACGGCGGTGGAACAGCGGATCGGACAGATTGTGCAGGCGATGGAGACCGCCACGGCGGCCGACAAGTGCCACTCGTGCGGCTGTTTTCACGATGCCGTGGCCGTTCTCGTGGCCTCGGACCTCGTCGACCCTCTCGCCAAGCCCCTCACGGCGGCACGCCGCGCCCTGCGCCCACGCGAGGCGGACTGCAAGGGATGCGCGACCTGCTGGCCGGCGGACATCCTCAACGTCATGGCCGAGCTCGGCCACCTGCCCGCCGGGGTCGGGTGCGGGATGGTCGTGGAGGGCCACCGGGACGACTGGCCACGCAGGCCGGGCGACTACCGCGTGCTGCGCCATCCGGCGCCCGTGGCGGTGTGTACCCTGCACAGCCGGCCGCTGGTGGACGCGATCGCCGCGCTGGCCCCGCCGGGCCTGGCGATCGTCGGCTCGCTGCAGACGGAGAACCTCGGCATCGAGCACCTGGTGGAGAACGTCGTCGCCAACCCGCACATCCGCTTCCTCGTGGTGTGCGGTGCCGATACCAAGACAAGGGTGGGGCACCTCCCCGGGCAGTCGCTCCTCGCCCTGGCCCGCGGGGGTATCGATGGCGGTGGGCGCATCCGCGGCGCGCGCGGCGTCCGTCCGGTGTTGCAGAACCTCACGCACCTGGCGGTAGACCACTTTCGCGACCAGATCCAGGTCGTCGACCGGCGGGGTCTGGCCGCCGCAGACGGGGTGGTGGAAATGATCCGCGAGCTTGCCAGCCACGACCCGGGCCCGGTGGCCGTCGTGCCGCCCGCGCGCAACGACGCCCGCGTCATCCGGGCCGAGCCGCCGGCCGAGGTGATCCTCGACCCGGCGGGCTACGTGGTCATCTATGCCGACCGGATTCGCCGGCTCCTGGTCGCGGAGCATTATCACAACGACGGGGCGCTACGGACGGTGGTCGAGGGTGACAGCGCCGTGGCGGTGATGGCGACCCTGCTGCGCGAGCGCCTCGTCTCGCGCCTCGACCACAGCGCGTATCTGAGCCGCGAGCTCACCCGCGCCGAGCACGCCCTGCGCGACGGCCACGACTACATCCAGGACCGCGCGCCGAGCGGCTAGCCCGCATTTCTCACCACGGATCGTCGCGCGCGCGTGCCAACGCGCGGAGATCCTGGCCGGCCCCCGGTAGGAGCCGATGCTATCGGCGACCCGGCCCGCAGGGCCTGCCGCGCCGATGGCGCGGATCGCGGATTCAATCCGCTCCTACCCTGCATGGCCAAGAGGTAGGAGCCGAATCCCTTCGGCGACCCCGGCCCGAACGGGCCGGCCGCCTGTCTGCGTGCAGACACGCACAGGCAGGCACCCACCGGCGCGGGTCGCCGGTGCAACCGGCTCCTACCTCGGACGAGGTGGGCCGGGAGATGCGGCCTGCCTGCCGGCAGGCAGGGCGGTTGTGCGGGCGCAGCAGATTCGCGGTGAGATCTGCGAGTCAGGCTCCCTTCCCCACCGCGATGCATGGCTCGCCGGGGGCGGGGTTCACCTCCACGGTGACGTGGGCCAGCTCGGCGAAGTCGGCGAGCAGCCCCTTGTAGTGGGATGGATCCCGCGGGTAGTGGGTGACCACGGAGATCACGGCCGCGGCGTGATGCGCGCTGAGCTGCCAGATGTGCAGGTCCGCCACCCGGTTGTCCGCATCGGCCTCGATCGCCGTGCGGATGCCCGCCACGGTCGCCGGATGCACCCCGCTGTCGAGCAGGATCTGGGCGGTGTCCCGCAACAGATAGAGGGACCAGCGCGTGATCACCACCGCGCCGACGATCCCCATCACCGAGTCCAGCCACACCCAGCCAAACGCCTTGCCGAACGACAAGGCGACGATCGCCAGCACCGAGGTGAAGGCATCGGCGACCACGTGCAGGTAGGCCGCACGCAGGTTGTGGTCATGACGGTGCGGGTGAGGGTGCCCGTGGTCGTGGGGATCGTGGTCATGGACGTGGTGCCCCTGGAGCAGGAAGGCGCTCACCAGGTTCACCGCCAGGCCGACCACCGCCACCGCGATCGCCTGGTTGAAGCGGATGGGCTGCGGCGTGATCAGGCGTTGCACCGACTCCACGGCCATCAGCACGGCGACGATCCCCAGGGCGACCGCGCTGGCAAAGCCGCCCAACACCCCGACCTTGCCGGTGCCGAAGCTGTAGTGCGGGTCGTCCGCGTGGCGGCGCGCATAGCTGTACGCAAAGACGGTAATCCCGAGGGCCGCAGCATGGGTGCCCATGTGCCAGCCGTCGGCGAGCAACGCCATCGAGCCGTAGGCCAACCCGGCGCCGATCTCGATCACCATCATGGTGACGGTGAGGGCGATCACCCGGCGGGTCTGGCGTTCACCATGGCCGCCGTCGTCGATGTGAAAGGCGTGGTCGTGCCGCCACTCATCCATATGTTCGATGTGCATCTCGACTCCGTGGGGCTATCCCCGCGCGCGGCCATCCCGGGCCCGCATTTCTCACCAGAAATCGTCGCGGGGCCGGGCCACGCGTCCCGAAGGCTACGCCCTGATATGGAGGGAGACGCCACGCGCCCCCTCGCCGCCCGGCGCAGGTCCGGACGGCTTCACCCCCCGTGGATGGCGGGCTGACGCCCGCCATCAGACCGCAGGTCGCGTCCCGCTCCATACGGTCTATCTACCGCCGGGCGCTTCCCTGTGCAACCGGACTCTTTCACTCGTGCGCGTCAGCGAAAGAAGACCGCGAGCCACACCGACGCCCGCTCCGGGTCGGTCCACTCGACCCGGTGGCGGACATGGGCCGGGATGGTGAGGGAGTCCCCCGGCGCGAGGATCACGGTGCGGTCGCCATCCGCAAACTGGATCCGCGCCGCCCCGGAGAGCAACGCCACCCACTCGTGCTCCGCCTGGTCGTACCAAAACCCCTCCGGGGAGCATTGTCCCCACGAGACGATGCGTTGGATCCGCATTCCCTCGCCACACGCCAGCACCTCGACCCACTCCTGGTCCTGTCTCGGCGGGAGGTCGCGCAGCAGGTTCGCGGGGTCGGGGGCACCGGTCATGGGATGGGGACGGCCAGCGGCTGACCGGCCTCGTGTCGAGTCGCTGGTCATGATGGGAACACGAAAGCGCGCAAGCAGGAAAACCCGAGGGGATAGGCAGGGAACCGTATTGCCCTCGCGTTCACGGATCGCGGTGGACCGTATCGAGGGAGAACGCCGGCATGCAGACCGCCACGTACTCGGCGCCGGCGGGGGTACCGTAGCGCACCCACTCCCCGGCCTCCACCAGCACCGCCTGCCCGGCCCTCACGTCGAAGGCACCGCCCGCGAACGTCACGCGCAGGGTCCCGTACAGTACCACCGTGATCTCCTGGAACTCGGGACGCTGGCCGGGCTCCTCCCATCCCGGCGGCGACACCATGCGCGCGATGCTCACGCCGCGCGTCCCGGTGTTTACGCGCCCGACGAACTCCTCGATTCGCTTCGGCTTGTTGCCCGCCGCCTCGATCACGGTGGGACCCTCGATCAGCTTCGGCATCTCTCCTCCAGGCTCGTCTCCGCCTCCCGGGGTCTGGGCGTCTGCGAATGGCACGGCGTAGCCAGTCTGATTACTAAGAACTACCTGAGTAAAGCCTCAGTATTTCGCACACCGCAGCGGTCAGGGAGAAAGCCTCGTGTCCCCCCGACCCGTCTGGATTCTCCAACCAGGCCGAGACTGAGCTTCGATCGCGGCGCCGATCACCTGTTCCGTGGGAGGATCCTCCCCACTGCCCACCCTCCTCGGTGTCCTATGGGATCTCTGTGGCGAACAACTCGTCTGGATCTCTTGCCACAGAGGGCACAGGGATCACCGAGGGCTTGCCGCAGGCGCGACCCGAGGACCGGCTACTGGGCCCGAGGCTTCATTCGTGAAGTTCTTATTTGGCACTCCGACGCCGCGGGAGCTTGACCCACATCCGCGGGCGTGGCCACCCTGTCACGATGATCGGCCGGCGAGAGCAGCGCCACAAACTACACCCATGACTCGGCGCGTCCTCCTCACCCTCGTCGGCTTGATTGTGGTGATCGGCATCCTGGCCGGCATCAAGGGGCTGCAGATCCGCCGCATGGTGGCCCAGGGGGCGAGCTTCGTGCCGCCGCCGGAGACGGTGACCACCGCCCAGGCGCGCATGGCGTCGTGGGAGTCGGTGTTGACCTCCGTGGCCTCCCTCACGGCGGTGCAGGGGGTGACCGTGGCCGCGGAGCTGCCGGGCAAGGTGGCGCGCATCGCCTTCGAATCGGGGGCGCGGGTCCACGGAGGTGACCTCCTGGTCCAGCAGGACCTCTCCTCGGAGGAGGCCGCGCTCCCCGGGGCCGAGGCGGCAGTGACCCTGGCCCAGGCCGATCTCGCGCGCGTTCAGGACCTGCGGGGACGCAAGATCGCCTCGCCCTCGGAGGAGGATGCGGCGGTAGCCAAGCTCAAGGCGGCGGTGGCTGCGGCGGATGCGATTCGCGCCGCGATCGCCAAGAAGACTATCCGCGCGCCGTTTGCCGGCCGCCTGGGGATCCGCCTGATTAACCTCGGCCAGATGCTCCGCGACGGAGATGAGATCATCTCCCTCCAGTCCCTCGATCCCGTCTTCGTGAACTTCCTCCTGCCGCAGCAGCTCCTCGCGGAGGTCCGGCCCGGGCTCGTCGTGCGGGTGACCAGCGACGCCCTCCCCGAACAGGTGATCGAGGGGACGATCACGGCAATCAACCCCGAGGTCGACGCCGCCACGCGCAACGGGCGAGTGCAGGCGACGGTGGCCAACCCCGACGAAGCGCTGCGCCCCGGTATGTTCGTCAGCGTGGCCGTGGTCCTGCCCGGTCGGAAACCGGTGCTCACCATCCCCGCCACCGCCGTGCTCCACGCCCCGTACAGCGACTCGGTGTTCGTGGTGGAGGAGCAGGAGGGCGCGGCCGGCAACCCCGCTGGCGATCCCCCGGCCAAGGTCCTGCGCCAGCAGTTCATCCGCCTCGGAGAGCAGCGCGGCGACTTCGTCGTCGTCCTCTCCGGCCTGAAGGAGGGCGACACCGTGGTAAGCACCGGCGCCTTCAAGCTGCGCAACGGTCAGGCGGTAGTAGTGGACAACACCCTCTCCCCGCAGTTCCAGCTCGCACCGACGCCGGAAGATAGTTAGGCCGTTTGTTTTAGCCGCAGATTTCGCAGAGGGCCGCAGAGCGTCCCCCGCGGCCGCCCGACCTGGAAAAAATCCTCGCCGCCAAGACGCAGCGCCGCACCGTTTGTATGGCGGGACGGCGGCGCGGCTACAGCAGGCTCTGCCACGCCTCCGAGTGGCGGAAGATGCGTTCGATGCAGTCCTCTTCCACGGGCGGGCGCCGGATGGCCTCGGGGTCGAAGGGGAGGAGGACCTCGAAACCCGGTCCCTCCGGGCGCCGCTGGTGGACGATCAGCTCACCCCCATGGTGGTGGATGATGAAGAACGCCGCCAACAGGTCCAGTCCCAAGCTTCCGGGCTCCTCCATGGAGGCGGAAAAGGCGGTGAACAGGCCCCCCACCTGCTCATCGGTCCAATCCGGACCCGAGCCGGTGATCATGATGCGGACGCCACGGGTCCCCCATACCGGGACCTGGTCCTTGGCCAGGACGGAGATCGATGCCCCCGCCGGCGACAGTCGCACCATGCGCTGGAGCACGAGGTGGAAGAAGTTCTGCATCATGTCGGCGGAGACGCGGAACCGGGGCAGAACTTCGTCGACGTTCACGACGAGCGTCTGGCCCTTGGCCTCGGCGTGGGTCCGTTCCACCCCCCCGCCGGCGAGTTGCTCGAGGGCCCACTCGGCATCGAACACGGGTCGGGGCTCGACGGTCGCCTCTGCGACCTGCTCGACCATCTGCAGGATGTGCTCGCTCTCCACATGGGCCAGCGACCAGAGGTCCTCCCAGAAGGACGGGTCATTCACGTTGAGGTGCTGGTTTTGGGCCAGCTCCTTGCCCAGCAGATGCGGTGCGAGGTCGAGAAACGCCTTCAGGGCACCCATCGAATTCCGGATGTGGTGCGAGAGCCCCGCGGCGAGCACGGCGAAGCTGCGCACCCGGTCGGTGAGGATGAGCCGCTGCAGGACGTTCAATTTGGCCCGCAGCAGGATGTCGCGCTCGCGCTGCACCAGGAAGTAGTCCATGGCGCGCAAGAGGACACCCCGGAGATCCTGGAGGTTCCACGGCTTGACGATGTACTTGAACACGGCCCCCGAGTTGACCGCCGCGATGGCGCTGTCCAGGTCGGAGTAGGCCGTGGTTAAGATCCGTACGATGCTCGGCCGATAGAGGCGCACCCGTTCGAGGAGGTCCGTGCCGCTGCCACCGGGCATCCGCTGGTCGGTCAACAGCACGCCGATGTGGTCGGCGTTGTCCTCCAGGATGCGCCACGCCTCGTCGGGATGGGACGCCGTCAATACTTGAAGGTCCTTCTCATACGCCTTGCGGAAGTACTTGAGGGACTGCGCCTCGTCATCGACGTACAGCACCGCAAACTTCTGGTAATCGTTGCCCTTGCTCACCATTCGCTACTCGCCTCCATGACCGGTAGATCGAAGACGATCTCGGTCCCCTGACCCTCTTCGCTCGTCGCCGTGATACTACCACCGTGGTTCTTCACGATGGTATGGCAGATGCTCAGACCGAGCCCCATGCCGTCGCCCACCTCGCGGGTGGTGAAAAAGGGATCAAAGATCCGCGGCAGCTCATCCTTCTGGATGCCGATGCCGTTGTCTCGGACCCGGACATAAAGTCGTCCGTTCACCCGCTGGGAAGAGACCGCGATCTCCGGCGTACGATCCGCGGGGAGGGTTCGCACGGCCTTCGCCGCGTTGACCAGGAGGTTCATGAAGACGTGGCTGACCTGGGTCTGCGAGCCGACCACCGGCGGCGCCTCGGCCAGATTTCGCTTCACCGTGACGTCCTTCAGCTCATGGGAGGTGAGCTGCACCGCCGTGGCCAGCGCCGCGTCGACCCCAAACCGTTCCTGAGTCCCCTCCTTGGACGGATACGCGAAGGTTCGCAGGTCCGTGACGATGTTCCCGATCCGGGTCATCCCCTCATGGATATCGTCCAGGATCTCTTTTAGATCGCTGTCGGCGTTGCTCACCAAGACCTGGGCGAGTTGCAGTGCCGTAAGGGTGTAGTTCAACGGGTTGTTGATCTCGTGCAGTAGGCCAGCGGCGAGGCTCCCCAACGCGTTGATCTTTTCGCTCTGCACGAGCTGTGCCTCCGTGGACCGCAGGCGCGCCAGGGTCGTGACGAGCTCCGTGTTGCGGACCCGGAGGTCCTCTTCGAGCTGGGATGCCCGCAAGAGGTTGGCGATCCGGACCTTCACCTCCATGGTGGAAAACGGTTTGGTGAGAAAGTCGTCGGCTCCGAGCTCGAGGGCCGCAAGGCGCGACTCCTCGTCCATGCGCGCGGTCAGCAGGACCACCTTGATCGGCCTCGTCTCCGGATCCGACTTGATCGTACGGCACACCTGGAGGCCGTCCAACAGGGGGAGCATGAGATCCAGCACCACGAGCTGGGGACGGTAGGCCCGCACCGCGGCGACCGCGGCCTCGCCGTCGGTGGCCTGGACGACGCGATAGGTCTCCGCGAGAGTCCCGGCCAGGTAGCGGCGGAGGTCGTGCTCGTCGTCCACCACCAAGACGGTGACCTCCCCTTCGCCCAGCACCTCGGGAACGCCGGTGTGCGGCTCGGATGCCACCGGGACGAGGCGATCGGCCGCCTGGAAGACCCGCGAGAGGGCATCTTCCTCCAACTGGACTGCCCCCCCCGGCGTGGGAGTCGCGCCGGCCTCCGCGGCGAGGGGGAGCTCCATGTGCAAGGTCGTGCCCTTCCCTACCGTGCTCCGTGCGGTTATGCGACCGCCGTGCTGTTCGACCAGCTCGCGCGCCAGCGCCAAGCCGATCCCGACCCCTTGGTAGCGGCGCGTGCTCGACCCGTCGGCCTGGCGGAACCGGTCGAAGATGAACGGCAACTCCTTCTCACCGACCCCCACTCCGGTATCCGCGACTTCGACCACGGCATGGCCGTCTTCTCGCCACCAGCGCACGCTGATGGAGCCACCCGCCGGGGTAAACTTGATCGCATTCGTCAGCAGATTCAAGCAGACCTTCTCTAGGCGGCCGGGATCCGCATCCACCACCACGGCCTCGTCCGGGGCGTCGATGTGCAGCGCGAGGCGCATCTTGTCCCCCAGATGGCGGATCGAGTCCAGCAGGCCGGGAAGAAATGTGCCGAGGTCGATCGCCTCGCGATGCAGCTCCGCCCGTCCCTCCTCCAGGCGCACCACCTCCAGCAGGTCGTTGATGAGCTTGAGGAGCCGCAGGGCATTCTCCTTGGCCATCGTCAATACCTGCCGCGCCTCCACCGAGAGACGCTCGCCTTGCCGCAGCAAGTCTTCCAGGGGAGAGATGATGAGGGTCAGCGGGGTGCGCAGCTCATGGCTGATGTTGGCGAAGAATTCGGCCCGCAGCCGATCCAGCTCGCCCAGCCGATCGAGCGACTCCGCCAGCTCATGGTTACGGAGGTCGAGCTCGTCGCGCAGGCAGAAATCCGCGAACCGGCGGCGGGCGTTGAACCAGTTGGCGGTCGCACTGACGATCGCGGTCAACACCAGGAAGTAGAGATTGTTGAACAGCAGACTCTGGTCCGGTGGTGAGGCACTGCGCAGCAGACACGCCGCCGTGTACATGGCGACGGTCAGGAGGCAGAAAAGGACGGTCTCGCCCAGGGTCCATGGCAACAACACGCCGACGGCGAGGATGACCAGGTTGAGCCCCGCATAGTAGGGCGACGCCGCGCCTCCCGCCAGGAACACCATCCAACAGATGCCGAGATTCACGGCCAACGCGCACGCCATACTCAAGGGTCGTATGTTGCGCTTGCCGAAGTCGGTGAAAAACAGCGCGAAGATCGGCGCCACGGCCATATCTATGGCAATGCGCGTAAGGACGAGCTCGGTGAATTGGTGTGGATAGACGAAATAATCGAGGCTGACGCCCAATAGCACGAGCACCAAGAGCAGCACGCCACCGATGAGCGACGTGCGGATGCGCAAATCGCGGTCCGCTTCCCGATACGCCGCCTGCACTCGATCGGATTGAGCTGCTAGCAAGTTCACGGTCACGCCGCCTTCTTACGTACTTCGAGGAAGACGTTGACACCGGTCGAATCGCTACGCGTGTGACCGGCCTCGCCGGCCGGCGTCAGTCGCTGCATCGCCTGCTCATCGCGATAGACGAGATGCCATTCGAGAATGTGCTCCATGTTATAGCGATTGGGGTTTCTCGGATGGACATTGGTCACCACCACGAGCCCCCCCGCATTCACCTGACGGCAGAACAACTCCATGACCCGTTTGCAGACGCGATCCTGCAAGTAATCAAACAGCCCAGCACAATAGATCAGGTCGTAGCATGGGATGACGCTTTCCGGCTCTCCGATTGCATCACGAAGAAGCTCATTAATCGACTTGTGGATAAACCTCAGCCGAGGCTCTCCCGTGCCGTTACGTTTCGCCTCGGCGAGTCTCTGGCGGGCGTAGCAGATCGTCTCCTCACTGAAGTCCAACAGGTCGAACTCACACCACGCGGCGAGCGGATCCTCGCGAATCAGCCTCTGCACCTCGGCAGCAGGGCCACAACCCACGTTGAGCACGCGCAGCGGTCTCCCTTGTTTCGTGAGTCGCTTTGCCTCGGCTTGTAATACCTCGACAAGCATGGCGATGCGGTTGCGATGGGCCTCGGCGGGCGCAGACCGCAAGTGGGCGGCATCGATAATCTTGGCATAGACGTTGGCCCCCTGAACCCGGTTTTCGAGCATCATGTTCACCATCACGTAGTCGCCGCCATATCCCAGGGGCTTGGTGTACGTCCGGTGAACGAACGGGGAGCAGAGCGTCAAGGGATGGATCTCACGGCGGGCAAAGGCCTTATGCGACATGGTCTCTTCAGGAGGGACCTGGCTCGCCTCCCGCTCGAAGGTCGCGAACAGCTCGTCCAGCTTTGGTGCAAGGGGCGCTTCGACATCCGCGAAGAACTCACGCTCGTAGTCCGTCGAACGCTCCGGACCGCGGGCCTTGGCGACCGTCTCGACCTGCTCCAGCCAGCGATTCACCTCGCCGAGAAAGGCGCGGAGATTGCTCACGGCAAGCTGATAGGCGGGCCGCAGGCGATGGCCCGCGTCCCAGCCGCGGACGAAACGCGATACCTCCTCGCGGAGCCCCTTGCCCGGCGCAAACCCGGCGAGCTCCGACCAGGGGTCGATAAGCGATACCGACACGATGAGAAGGATCCCCGTCGATACAAGGTTGCTGACCACTGCCCGACCACTATAGTAAACAACCTCCCCTCGCAGAATCCGCACGTCCTGAAGGACTTCGCTCAACTGGACAAGCGAATACGGGTTGTAGACCTCAAAAACTGCCAGGTTACGGGTCAGATGGAGGATGGTTCCCTGCCCAGAATTGCCCTGACTGTTACGAAAGAGGACTACGCTGTCGGTATGGTAGATCTGGGCTTCCAAGGCAGTCCCGCTCTACCTCCTGGTGCCTGAACGGTCGCTTCATGCTCGCAGACGGCCCCACGGCTCTGCACCTAATTGTCACCCAGGTGGATGACACGCCCCCCCAGGAGGGAATCGAACAGATTCCCCTCGGTGCGGATCGGCGACAGAGCACATCATGTTGCTCGGCCAGTTAGCCCCAGGGCTTATACATGACGTCAACGGTATTCTTCAAGCCACCCCCCATACACCGGCCGTCGATCCGGCGGTCCTCCGGCTCCGGGAGATCCGCCATGCGCTGGGCGCGACCTCATGCTTGGCGCGGGGGGTCGGCAGACTGGTGCGCTGGGTGACTTGGCAGGGCGTGCAAGAGCTGCCGTGACCGGCGCATCCTGAACGCCTGGAATCCTGGCCCATCGTTCTCCGACCTTGGTTCATGCTCGAAGGTCATGCGCACCGCTCGACCCATCAGAAGTTGTAGTGGATGGCGACCGTGAGGATGTGGCTAAAGTTCTCGTAATCGAAATTGTGGTCATCGCGGTTCTTGTCGGTGCTGATTTTCTCGAAAAATACCGCGGTATAGGCCGCATCGACGCCGACTCCATCCGTCTGGAAGCCGACTCCCACGGTCGCGAGGTGGCGATCCGCATCCGGGAGAATGGGCTCGAGGGTCTCGTCGGGGATCGGGCTCTCGTCGAAGGCGTAACCCATCCTCATCGCCCAGGTGTCGTCGAGGCGATGCTCGGCGCCGACGCGAAAATTGAAGGTATCCCGATAATCTCCGACGATGGGTGACAAGCGTGCCTGGGTCACCGGGTTCTCCGCGTGGAGACGGATGCCGTCGAAGGTCTCCCAGCCGACCCGATTCACGTCGACGTTGACCGTCGTGTGGCCGTAGATCTCGGCGGAGATGCCGACGGTCCAGATCTCCGGCAGGTCGACGTTGGTGCTGACCTCGGAGTTGGGGAAATCGCCGGCGAAGGCGGCGGGGACGGTAAACCGCACGACCGAGTCGTCCTCATCAAACTCCAGCACCGCGGCGCTGTGATAGGTGACGCCCAGGGTAAGACGATCGAGCGCACCGGCCCCTTCCACGAGCACCACCTGGGCCCCGACATCGTAGGCCCAGCCTCGTCCCTCACCCCCCACCTCGAAGGTACCGTCGTCCAGCCCGGTGCCGAAGAAGATCCGCCGCTGGAGCTCCGCGTCCGCGTAGATATAGCTGACCCCCCCGCCGAGCCTGATCCGGTCGGTGATCTGGGCTCCGATCGACGGGGTGAGGAACAAGGTGCGCAGCTCCGCGAACGCCGACTGGTAACGCACGAAGGCGTCGTCCTCCCAGTCGACCGATAGACCGAAGGGCGAGTTCACGCCGCAGCCGAGGGCCAGGCGGTCGTTCAGACGCCACGAGGCAAAGGCGAGTGGGGCGGCGAGGACCGTCCCCGACTCGTTGTCCGCATGATCGGCATCGGCGGGGTTGTCCCGCCGCCCATCGGGGTCATCCGCCGTGAAGTCCGGGAAGAAGACGTTGGCCCCGAGGCTGACGGTCACCCCCTGGGGAGCGCGAGTCAGACCCGCCGGGTTGTACCAGACCGCGGACGGGTCGTCGGCATGGCCGACGAATGCGCCGGCCATCCCCTGGGCCTTCGCGCCGTTTTCGATCACGGCGAAGGCCCCCGCCCAAGCGCGGGGCACCCCCCAGGCGACGATACAGAGACCGGCCATGATCAAGGCCTTCGCTGGTTCCATCGTCGAGGAAAATCGCCCTGCGTCCGTTCGCGGCCCAGGCTCGTCATGACGACGCATCGTTCGGTCGTAGTCTCCGCGGCTGAGGGCCGCTCGGCGCCTTGTACCAGACTTCGACGATTACCAACATGACCGGCGGCTCCCCGTGCGCGACGTGCTCCGCCCGCCACGAGGGCGGTCACCTGGACGGCGTGGGCGGCGGGCGGAGCCCGCCCTGATATGGAGGGGCGCGTGGCACCCCCCTCCATATCAGGGCGCAACGCCGCAGGCGGTTCCGCCGTTGTCAAGGTAGGCACGTGCCCCAGGGGCGCCTATCTGTGTACCCTGCGGATGAGAGCCTCCCCGCCGCCGG
>DASWHD010000183.1:0-5646 GCA_036393335.1 bacterium | reverse complement strand
TTGTCGAAGGTGACGATCCCGCCGTCGGCGTCGGTCACGGTGATGAGCCGGTTCCAGTTCTCCGAGCCGGTCTCCCAGCGATAGGAGACGGGCTGGTTGTAGATCTCCCACGGATGGGTGATCCCGCTGGCGTCGGTCACCATCTCTCCGGTGTGCATGCCCCAGCCGATGCCCAGGGAGTCGAGATCGAGGCCGACGGTCGAGACTTCGCCATCGGCATTGCTGAGCACCGCCTTGCCGTCGGTGACGGTCAACGTGTAGGCGTGAGCGGTGCCGTCGTTCGGGTAGTACAGGTCCCACTCGCTGGTCGCCGCGGCGACGTCCTCGTGGGTCAGGCCGCCCTTCAGGCAGCGATCGTAGCAATACAGGGTGGTGCTGGTGTCGCTCCCGAACAGCGTCTCGTCATTCGGGTAGATGGTCTCTTCCGCATAGAAGGTCACCATGCGGTTGGCGGCCGGGACCGCGGAGTTGTGGACGTAGACGATGTTGCCGCCGAGGCCGTCGGACCACATCCAGAGGTTGCCACCGTCGAACTCGGGGGTGAGGTCGACCGGGACATCGATGGGCGTCACCTCCGGCCCGCTGTCTCCCCACTCCACGCTGCCGGTGATCTCGAAGGCCAGGGTGTTAGCGTTCAGCTCGGCGAGCCACTGGCGCTGCTCGTGGGTCGCCGGGTTCTCCCCCCAGAAGAAGAGCTGCTCGCCGGCCAGCTTGCCGATCGCCAGCTCGTTCGCCGTGCGCCGGATCAGCCGGCCGTTGGAGATGTGTACGGTGTAGTCGGTGGTCGCACCGCCGTCGAAGCTCATCTTGGTGATAGTCGCGCCGTCCGGGAGCGTCTGGTCACCCTCCACCCATGGCCCCCAGTAGCCGAGCCAGCCGTCCACGGTCTCGCCGCCCGTGGCGTAGCGGAACGGGAAGCCGGAGCTCATCTCCACCCGCTGGCCGGCGGTGACCGCCGCGCCGGCAAAGGTGCCGTCGGCCGCGTGATAGAGGTTGTAGCGCCATACCTGGGTATTGAAGTCGAGCCGGGACATGCAGGCCTGGGCATCCGTGGTGTCGTCCCCGTTGGTGTCCTTGCCCCGGAGGAGGTGGGTCTCGTCGAACGCCACCACGTAGGTCTCCGCCATGCTGCCCCAGCCGTCCATGAAGTCGGTGAGGGTCTTGGCGACCCCGCCGGTGCCAGCGGCATCGTCGAGCACGACGCTCGCCGCCTGCCGGTCCGCAAAATCGGTGATCGCCGGATTCACGTGTTCGCCGCCGACCTCTGCAAAACGGAACTGCGGCTGGCCGAGGTCGTTGTCGACGGTCTGCAGCGTCCCCTTCATCAGGGTCACCATGGTCCCCGCCGTACCGCCGACCAGCCCTGCGTCCGCCACGCCGTGGAAGTTCAGCACGAAGCTGCCAAACGGTTTCGTGTCGCTGACTCCCTCGCTAGCGGTCACCTCCACCAGGATCTTCTGGGCGTCTCGCGGATCCTCCGGGTGGCCCTTCCCGGGGATCCAGATCTGGACGATCATCGGCGTGTCATCGCTCTCGCGCGTCGAGACGATGGTCCACTTGTTGTACTGCTTCACGTTGCTGGTGCTCGCCTGACCTCCGGAGCTCGCGCCGCTGTCATTGCTGCCCTCCTCGCACATGTCTTCGTCGACCAGGGCGATATAGGGACCCTGATTGACCATGTCTGCCGCGCGGATCTGGTCCATCAGGCAGAGAATCATGTTGACCGTCCCCAGGGCCTCCATCGACGGGTCGAACACGTGGACCTCCGCCGGGTCCGTCTGGTAATCGGAATCGGCGGCGAGGCTCGCGGTGTCGGCGATCGAAGACGTCGTCACTCCGCTGTCCACGGCGGTCACCACACTCATGTTCGATGGCAGTTCGACCCCCGTCACGGTCGTCGTCCCCCCACCGGTCGTCCCGCCATCCGTGGTGGTACCGCCGCCCGTCGTTCCACCGTCCGTGGTGGTCGTGGTACCACCGTCAGTCGTTGTCGCGCCGCCGTCGGTGTTGGCCGACGTTCCGCCGTCGGTGGAGCTACCCCCCCCACCACCGCCGCAGGCGGCCAACCAACACGCGATTCCTGCTGCAACCAATAGGTGTTTGACCCACGAAGCCATCGCAACCTCCGTTTTGCCTATGCAAAAACGAGTGGATAAAAGAGACGCCGTCAGCGTCTTCGCGCCCCCGGTAAGAGATCGACCGGCGCCTTTTATCGGATGGCCAAGAGAAAGGATTACACCATACACAACAAAACACTGAAATGTCGGAAAACTTTTAACAATGATATTTCAAAAAAAATTATAACGTTGACTTCGTACACGTATGACCAATAACTAATCGCATTGATTACGATCGGAATAAACATATTACGGGGAGCCATCCATCAATGGCACGCAGTTCTCTGCGTCCCGGCGCGAGACCCAGGGATTCGGCGTACATCTGCGACATCTGCGGCTAACATCAAAAGCCGTCACCGATCCGCACCGCGAGCGGTCCAATCATCCTGCGAAGAGGTCCGGCACCTGCAGGCCGAGACGGGCTTTCTCTCACCCCTGCCAGCGAGTACCGTCACCTAACTCACCACCTCAAGGGAGAATCCATGAAAGGCTCCTCACCACGTTCCGCGGGTGACGATGCCGCCGTCGCGGCCCTCGACCACTTTATCAACGAGCGGTCCATCGACAGCTCACGGACGAACTGGAAGGTCGAGCTGCCCAAGCCCCCCTGTGTTTCTTTCGACACGGAGGCCCAATACCTCTGGCGGCTGGAGACGAGCCACGGCGTCATGGTGATCCGTCTCATGCCCGAAGTCGCGCCCATGCACGTCTCCAGTACCATCTACCTGACGCGGCTAGGCTATTACGATGGCCTCTCCTTTCACCGGGTGATCTCCGGTTTCATGGCGCAGGGAGGATGCCCGCGGGGCACCGGTACCGGCGGACCGGGGTACCAGTACGATGGCGAGTTTGACCCCGCCGTGCGCCATACCCGGCCGGGCCTACTGAGCATGGCCAACGCCGGCGCCGGTACCGACGGCAGTCAGTTTTTCATCACCTTCGTCCCGACGCCGTGGCTCGACGGCAAGCACACCATCTTTGGCGAAGTAATCGAGGGAGCGGAGACCCTAACGGAGCTGGAGCGGCACGGCTCCCAGAGCGGACGCACCAGCGGGCCCCTGGAGATTCGCCACGCCGCCATTGAAGTCGGCTAACCGAATCGCGTGCGTCCCGGTCGCCCGAGACGTTGGGCTAGCCACTCATCGCGGCGTATCCGTGTAGAGCACGCTGCCGTCCGCCAGGTGGACCTGAAAGATCTGGGTAGCGATGGCTCCGCTCCTGTGCCGCCAGTCCCCCTGCGGATAGAGACGCCGGACCTGCCGCAGATAGTTCTCGGTCTCCGCGAAGGGCGGCACGCCACCGAAGATCTGGACCCGTTCCGGCCCGGCGTTGTATGCGGCGAGGGCCAGGTTGAGATCACCGAACCGGTCCCACAGGCGCCGCAGATATTGCGCCCCGGCGAGGATGTTCTCCTCGGGATCGAGGGGATCGACCACGCCCAGCGCGGTGGCGGTCGCAGGCATGAGCTGCATCAGCCCCAGCGCGCCCTTGGGCGAGCGCGCCGACGGCTCGTAGCTGGACTCCACGGCGATCACCGCGTGCAATAACTCCGCGTCGATGCCGGTCGCCGTCGCGGCCCGCCCCACTTGCCACGCGAACTTGCCCGCCGGCCGTAGCCGTTGCACCGGCTGCGCGGGTGTCCGGCCGCTCCGTGAGGCTGTGCCGGCCATGGGGCGTTGACCCGGCACGAGGGGCCGATCGGAGAAGTGTACCGTCCCGTCGGGCGCCCGATAGCGATAGATCTCGGCCGCCATCCCGGTGGTCGAGCACCAGACCAACAGTCCGGCGAGACAGACGATGGCGCGCCGTGCTCGATCCTCCATGCCCCGCCTATCGGCATCCCCGTCCCGGTGGTGAACACGAGCCGCGCCCGCGCGCCTGCGACGCGCCGCCTGCCGGCACGGCCCTCAAACGCTAAGCATCCGTTCCAGCGCCACCCGCGCCCAGTGCTTGTCCGCCTCCGGCACGGTGATCTGATTGACGACCTCCCCCGCCGCCAGGGACTCCAGGGTCCAGGTGAAGTGCGGCAGGTCGATGCGGTACATGGTCGAACAGAAGCACTGCATCGGCGCGAGAAAATCGATCCGGTGCTCCGGGTGCTCCTTGGCCAGGCGCGAGACGAGGTTGAGCTCCGTGCCAATGGCGAAGTGGGTGGCCGGCCTCGCCTCCCGGATCGCCCGGACGATGTACTCGGTGGAGCCGTACGCGTCCGCCTTCTGCACCACTTCCCGGCAGCACTCGGGATGGACCACGACCCGCACGTTAGGGTCACGATCCCGGGCGAGGTCCACATGCTCCGGCCGGAAGAGCTGATGCACGCTGCAATACCCCGACCACAGGATGACCCGCGCCCGCCGCACCGCCTCCGGGGTATTACCACCGAGAGGCTGCTCCGGATCCCATACCACCATCTGGTCGTCCGGAATCCCCATGGCGGTCGCCGTGTTCCGGCCCAGATGCTGATCCGGGAAGAACAACACCCGCGGCCGCCGGGAGAAGGCCCACTCCAGGACCCGCGCGGCGTTGGACGAAGTGCAGACGGTGCCGCCGTTCTCGCCACAGAACGCCTTCAGGTCGGCCGCGGAGTTGATGTAGGTGACCGGGGTGATCTCGTCGTTCGGTATCACCGTCCCCAGCTCATCCCAGGCGTCGAGCACCTGCTCGTAGCTCGCCATGTCCGCCATCGAGCAGCCGGCGGTCAGGTCGGGCAGCACCACCTTCTGGCGGCCCCGACGCAGGATGTCCGCCACCTCCGCCATGAAGTGGACCCCGCAGAAGACGATGAATTCGGCATCGGGCTGCAGTGCCGCCTGCTGAGAGAGCTTCAAGGAGTCGCCCAGGAAGTCGGCGTAACGCACCACCTTCTCCTGCTGGTAGTGATGGCCGAGGATCACCGCCCGGCTGCCGAGGGCCTCCCGCGCCGCCTGCGCTCGCGCATGCAGCTCCTCCTCCGGAACGCGCCCGAGGTCGCGAACTGAGACCTGCAAAACCGCCACGGCGGCCCTCCAAGTGGTTGATAAATGAGGATGGTATGGGCGCACCGCGGGCAAGTCAAAGCCGCCGCGGGACACCCCAGGCAGGGCGCGAGCGGGAGCTCGGCGCCGAGTTATCCCCGGCCCGTCTTGGTTATTGGGTCGGATGCCTTCAACCGCCGCCGCATCCAGAAGGTAATCGTCGCCGCCATCACGACCAACCTCCGCCTGGCCGCCACCTCCGGCAACGTCCTCCTGCGCAAACGCAAGAGCGCCCTCACCGGCGACTCCGTCATCAACGTCTCACAGCTCCTCACCCTGGATCACACCTTCCTGACCGAGAAGGCCGGGCGGCTACGACCGGCTGTGCACCGCGGAGGGACCCGACGCCGCGCCCGGGCCGGGCGAGGTGGCGGTCGACGTCGCCGCCTTCGGCGTCAACTACGCCGACTGCGTGGTGCGCATGGGCCTCTACGCCGCGGCCAAGGAGCTGGCGGGCCATCCGATCACCCCCGGCTTCGAGGTCGCCGGCACCGTCGCGGCCGTGGGCGAGGCGG
>DASWHD010000182.1:0-5011 GCA_036393335.1 bacterium | reverse complement strand
GCGGGCAACGAGGTGCGCTGCGCGACCTCGATGGGCGATTTCACCCTCGCTCTCTTTCCGCAGGAGGCCCCAGGCCACGTGGCCAACTTCCTCGATTACGTCGAGGACGGGTTCTATGACGGCACCATCATCCACCGCGTGCCACCGAACGACTTCGTCATCCAAGGGGGTGGCTTCGAGCCCGGCATGGTGCGCAAGCCACCCACCCGCGCCCCGGTCGAAACGGAGGCGGACAACGGCCTGAGCAACGTGCGCGGGACCCTCTCCCTGGCCCTGACCGGCAACAACGCCAACAGCGGCACCACCCAGTTCTTTATCAACCTGGGGGACAATAGTTTCCTCGATGCCCCCAACGTGCCGGGATTCACCGTGTTCGGCGAGGTGGTGGCGGGGATGGACGTGGTCGACGCCATCGCCCAGGTGGCCACCCATTCGGTCGTCGACGATCAGGGTACGCCCCACGACGACGTGCCGGTCACGGACATCGTCGTGCTCCGCGCGGAACACCGGTAGACCGGATGGAGCGTGCCGCTCCATCCGGTCTACGTGATTCCCGCCACCGCCAGCACCACCGCCTCGTCCACGTCGGCGCGCACCTCCACCCGCCCCATCTCCCTGGGCAGGACATAGCGGGGCTTGCCGCCCAGCGCCTTCTTGTCGTGGCCGATGGTGGCAAGGAATTCCGTGCGCGGCAGCCGCGGGTACTCCGTGAGCAGGCCGGCGCGGGCGAGGAGGGCGCGGATCCGCTCCGCCAACCCGGCCGGGCAGAGGGCGAGACGCTCCGCCAGCCGCGCCGCCGCCACCATCCCCATCGCCACCGCCTCGCCGTGCAGCACCGTACCGTAGCCGCTCAGGGCCTCCACCGCGTGGCCGAAGGTGTGGCCGAAGTTGAGGATCGCCCGCAGGCCGCCCTCGCGCTCGTCCTGCGCCACCACCTCCGCCTTGATCGCGCAGCAACGGTGGATCACCGGCGCCAGCACCTGCGGGTCGAGGGCGAGGAGCGCGGCGAGGTCCGCCTCCAGCCGCGCAAAGAGGTCCGCATCCCAGATCACCCCGTACTTCACTACCTCGGCGAGGCCGGCGCGGAGCTCCCGCCGCTCCAGGGTGCGCAGGGTCTCGGTATCGGCTACCACCATCATCGGCTGGTAGAAGGCGCCGATGATGTTCTTCGCCCCAGGGTGGTTGATGGCGGTCTTGCCGCCCACCGACGAGTCGACCTGGGAGAGGAGGGTGGTGGGGACCTGCACGTAGGGCACACCACGCATGTAGGCGCTCGCCGCGAAGCCCGCCAGATCCCCGATCACCCCGCCGCCCAGGGCGACCACCGCCGTGCCGCGGTCGGCGCCGAAGGCGAACAGGGCGTCCTGGATCCCCATGAATTCGTCCACGCACTTGGACGCCTCCCCCTGGGGCACATGATGGGTGGCAACCGCGAAGCCGGCAGCGATCAGGCCGCCGCGCACGGTGGCGCCGTACAGCTCGTCGATATTGGGATGGGTGACCACCAGCGACCGCCGGCCGGGGATCGCCGCCGCGAGCCACTCCCCCACCCGTGGCAGGATCCCCGGCCCGATGTGGATCGGGTAGCTCCGCTCGCCGAGGTCGACCGTGAGGGTGTGCATGGCAAAATGGCTAGCCGCGTGGGGCCGGAACCTCCCTCCCCCGCCGGGGGAGGGCTGGGGTGGGGGGGCCGGGAACTAGCGCGTTGGTTAGCGATGCTGCAGACGATGTGCTGGGTCCGACCGCCCTCCCCCTGGCCCCCTCCCGGGGGGAGGGGGAATCTGCTCCGGTGCAGTCACGTCGGCTCACGCTAGAAGCTCCTGACATGCGCCATGTACGCCTCGTAGTTGCGCCGGATCTCCGCCAGGGAGTCGCCGCCGAACTTCTCCAAGAAGGCGCCGGCCAGGACGAACAGCACCGCCGCCTCGGCGATCACCCCGGCCGCCGGCACCGCGCAGGTGTCCGAGCGCTCCACCGAGGCGCGGTACGGCTGGTGGGTGGCGGTATCGACGCTCTGGAGGGGCTTGTACAAGGTGGAGATCGGTTTCATCACCCCGCGCACCACGATCTCCTCACCGGTGGTGATGCCGCCCTCGAAGCCGCCGGCGCGATTGGTGCGGCGGTAATAGCCGCGGCTCGCGTCCCACAGGATCTCGTCGTGGACCTGGGAGCCCGGGCGGTCGGCACAGGCGAAACCCAGGCCGATCTCCACCCCCTTGAATGCCTGGATCCCCATCACGTGGGCGGCAATGCGCCCCGGCAGCTTGCGGTCCCACTGCACGTAGGAGCCAAGCCCCTGGGGCACGCCGCGCACCCGCACCTCTACCGTGCCGCCCAGCGAGTCTCCCGCCTCCTTCGCCCCGTCGATCGCCGCCCGCATCTGTGCCGCCGCCCGCTCGTCGACGCAGCGCACGTCGCTCGCCTCGGTGCGCGCCTTCAGGGTATCGAAGTCGATGCCGTCCGGCACCGCCGGCCGCACACCGCCGAGGTCGACCACGTGCACCAGACTGTGTACGCCGAACTGCTCCAGCAGGGTGCGGGCCACGGCCCCCACCGCGACGCGCATGGTGGTCTCGCGGGCCGAGGCGCGCTCCAGCACGTCGCGCATGTCGCGGTGGTCATACTTCATGGCGCCGTTCAGGTCCGCGTGGCCGGGGCGCGGCCGGGTCACCGGTGCCAGCGCCCCCCGGTCCGCGGGCTCGGCGGACATCTTCGGCCCCCAGTTCGCCCAGTCGCGGTTGGTTACCTGCAGGGTGAGGGGGGCGCCGGTGGTCTCGCCCCAGCGCACCCCGGCAAGGATCTCCACCCGGTCCGTCTCGATCTTCATCCGCCCGCCGCGGCCGTAGCCCCCCTGGCGCCGCGCCAGGTCGCGGTCGATGTCGCCACGGGTCAGGGGCAGATGAGACGGCAGCCCTTCGAGGATGGCGGTGAGGGCCGGTCCGTGGCTCTCGCCGGAGGTGAGATAACGAAGCATCGCTTATTCCGAAAGACGCAAGACATCCACACTACGGGCGCCCATCTGCCCGAATCTTCGGGCCGTGTCCTCGACCGTGCTCCTCGACGCACCTGTTGTACGCCTATGTCGCCCGGTCTGCGGGCCGGCCCAAATCTCCGAGCACATGAGCGCCCGCCTCCTATGGAGCCGGGGCCTCCAAGGCTCGGGCGTTCCACTGAAAGAGCGGCAGTGTACGAGACAAGGGATGTTGGCGGTAGCGGCGATGGGCCCGCAGCCGTGTGGTAGGCTCCCTCGTCTGAAACCAAGAGGAGTCGTAGATGAAGCGCATGTTCTGGCTCGACATGGAGATGACCGGCCTCGACGTGGAGAGCTGCGCCATCCTCGAGGTGGCGGCGATCGTCACCGACCTGGACCTCAACCCCCTGGACGAATACACCCGGGTCGTACAGCAGCCCCAGGCAGTGCTCGACGGAATGGACGACTGGTGCGTCAAGACCCACGGCGAGAGCGGGCTCACCGCCGAGGTGCCGGCCGGCACGCCCCTCGACCAGGTGGAGACGGACCTCCTCGCCCTCCTCGACCGCCACTTCAAACCAGACGAGCGGGTCGTTTTGTGCGGCAACTCCATTCACCAGGATCGCCTGTTCGTCAACCGCTATGTCCCCCGCCTCGCCGCCCGCCTTCACTACCGCATGGTGGACGTCTCCTCCTTCAAGGAGATGTTCCGCTCCAAGTACGGCATCCAGTGGGAAAAGGCCAACAACCACCGCGCCCTGCAAGACACCCGCGAGTCGATCCGCGAACTCGCCGAGTACCTCCGCCACGTCCAGCCGCCGACCGCGTCGGATCGCGAGAGACCTGCTTAACGCAGAGTAGCGGAAGACGCGACTCTGCCTCTCTGTGCTTCTGCGTTACACAGTTGCTGTTCGTAAAAACGTTCAGGCTCGTGGCGACCGCTACTCGGGGTAGTGGCTGGCGATCCAGTCGGGGTAGCGGTACTGGATCTGGTACAGGACCCAGAGGCCCTGAATGGTGGGGTGGGCGGTCGGGGCGGGAATGTGAGCGTGGAAGCGGAGGAGGCCCGGGCCCCACCAGTACCAGGGGTAGGTCCAGCCGCCGTCATCGCGCTGGTTCGCCAGGATCCTCTCGACCCAGCGTGGCTTCACCAGGTCCGGTCGGCCGGCGGCGAGGACGAACGCGACGCGCTGCAGGTAGATGTCCGACACCCGGAAGTCGACCAGCGCCTCCCGTGCGATGCGTTCGCAGAGGTGGTCAATCAGGGCGTCGAGCTGGTCGGTCGAGCCCTGAAACTCCCGGTAGACCTTGAGGGCGAAGAGCTGGTGGGTCAGCGAGCCCGAGGCGTGCATCTCGGGGTCGAACATGTGCTCGATCTCCTCGGGACCGAGGGCAACCCTGGCTGGATCAAGCGCGTAGAGGATCCATTGTTGGTAGTCCTGTAGGTCCTTCAGGTCCTCCAAAGACGGCGCCTCTGCCGATCGTTTCTTATCGGACAACCGCCTCCAGATGCTGTGGTCGTCTTGCCGCAGGTACGCTGCCGACAGACCGGCCATCACGCCGTTGCCGGAGATCCGCGCCATGTCGGTGATCATGTGGAACAGGGCGGAGTTGGGCCGGGTGAGGAGGTCCTCGGCGTGCTCGCGGGCCCACTCCGTACCGAGGTAGAGGGAGTTGGTGAGCTGCACCTGGAGGTCGCCTCGGGTGGGACGGGATAACGATGCGTTGTTGAACGCCGTCGTCCCCACCACGACCGCGAGACAGACGGTCAGCACGACCGTTGCGCCTTTGATCACGGGTTTCATGTCGGGCTCAGGTGCGGTTCACCGCAGCTTGTCGTGTCATCGAGCAACGCGGCTTGGGCTCGTCGCATCTGAGGCACGCAGTCTCGCCCGCGGCTCCTTATTCGGCCGTACGTCGTCCGTTGGCCTGCTCGCGCGCCGTGGCGAGGGTGGTCGCCAGGGCGAGGATGAGCGCCTGCCATTTCTGCGACGGTAGGGAGGCGAAGCGTTGGTTGACCTCCAGCTCGATGCCGAGGTA
>DASWHD010000181.1:0-2720 GCA_036393335.1 bacterium | reverse complement strand
GGAAATCCCGGATGAATCCAGATCTGGAGACCGTTGTTATCTGCGGCCATCGGCGTCATCTGCGGATCCCAACCGCTCCAGCCCCTCGCGGGCCGGCGGGTAGTCGGCGACCTGGCTCAGGGCGAGGCGGTAGTAGCGTTGCGCGGCCTCGGTGTCGCCGTCCCGCTCTTCGACCTGGGCCAGGGCCACGTAGGCCGTGGCGTGGCGCTCCCGGTCGGGGTCGGTCGAGGCGAGGTAGCCGAGGAAGTCGCGCCGCGCCATCTCGCGGGTGCGGCGCTGCCAGAAGTCGCTGCGCTCCGCCTCGGCCTGAGCGGCGCGCGCCTGGGCGAGGCGCAGCAGGGGCCATCCTTCCCGGCGGCGCTCGAAGGCGAGGCGCTGGCACCACTGGGTCGCCTGGCGGTAGTTGCCCGCGGCCATGTGGGCGTCGGCCACCGACTCCAGGAGGTAGGGGCTGCGCAGGATCGTGGGCTCGTAGCGCTCCCCCACGGCGATGGGCAGGGCGGTGTCGCCCGCGGCCCTGGCCCACGCCACCCGCGCCACGTCCGCCAGCGGGGCCACGTAGGCCGAGTGGGTGGCGGCGTGGTCGATGAAGCGCCGCGCCTGATCGGGCTGGCACCCGTGCAGCAGCAGGGCGATCCCCAGGTCGGCCTCGGCGAGATCGCGATCGGCCTGCTTCACCTTGAGGAAGGCGGACCGGGCCTGGCGGTAGGCCCACCAGCTTCGCCAGCGCGCGCCCTCCTGCTTGGCCCGCCACCCCTCGATCCACCAGGCGTAGCCGTCGAGCATCGCCGACCAGGGATTGCCGTCCCCCTGCCGGTGGCTGCGCAGCGCCGCCACCAGGGCCCGCCACTCGTCCGCCGTGGCCGCCGTTCCCTCCTGCTCCCGGCTCAGGTAGAGGGCCGTACGGGCGAGGTCTCCGGTGAGGTCGTCGCGAGTGGCCAGCCATTCCTCGGCGCGCCGGAAGTCGCGGCGCCAGAGCCAGTGGCTGAGCCGGCCGAGGGTGAGGTGCTGGGCGTCGTCGAGATACGCCGGGTAGGGGTTAGGGATGGCGACGAAACGCCCTTCGGAATCCACCGGCACGACCGCTTGGGCGGCGGCGGACGAAGCGCCGGCGACCCACACCGCCAGCCAGACGGCGACCAGGGGCCAACACCCGGAGCGCCACGGCGAGGCCAGCCGCGTGGACCGCGTGTCCCGGCCATCGGCAGAGGTCGCTGTTTTTTTGATCCGCAGATGACGCCGATGCGCGCAGATGTTGTGGGTCTCGCGCCAAGACGCGCAGACGCCGAGAACCGTTTGTTCCGAGCGAAAGGCAAAGGGCCTTCCGCCGTGCCTTTGTGCCTGGGCGCAGGTCTCTGGAGACGATCGACCGCGGCGCCGTTGCCCATCTGCGTCCATCTGCGTCATCTGTGGATAATGAATCTTTACTCCGCCCCGGCGAAGAACGCCGGGTCGACGGTGACCTCCGCCTGCTCCGCCAGCGCGACCAGGTGACGGTCCGTGGCCTCGGCCACGGCGTCCTCCACCACCTTGCCAGAGACCTCCTCGAAGGGCACCTCGCGACCCGGTTTGCGGTCGATGAGCTTGACCACGTGGTACCCCTTGTCGGTCTGGACCGGGCCGCCGATGGCCCCCTTCTCCTGGAGGGCGAAGACCACCGCGTCCACGACGGGGATCCCCTGCCCGCGCTTCACCCAGCCGAGGCTGCCGAAGTTGCGCTGCACGTAGGGATCGGTCGAGTGGGCCAGGGCCAGGCGCTCGAAGCTGTCGCCGTGGCGGGCGAGGCGGGCGATCCGTTCCGCCAGCTCGCCGTCGGCCACCACGATCTGCTGGAGGTTGGCGCTGTCGGGAATGTCGTAGCGTTGCCGGTGGTCCGCGAAATAGGCGCGCATCTGTTCCTCGTCGGGGGTGAACCGGGTCCGCAGCCGCTGGCGTTGCATGGCGACCAGCTTGGTGCGGCGGAACTCCGCCACGATCTGCTCGTGGTTCGCCGCCTGCCCTAGGCCAGCGGCGAACTGCTTGACGGTGTCAAGGTACCTCTCGTCGCTGGCAAGGCCCTCCGCCCTCGCCTCCGCCTCCAGCAGGCGGCTCTGGATCATGGCGGTGGTGAGGCGCTGGAGGAGCTGGCGGCCGGCAGGGGAGGCGAGGTCGATGCCGCTCACCGGTGAGCTGTTGATGGTCCCCACCAGCTCCGCCTCGGTGATCACCGCGCCGTTCACCCGCGCGACCGCGCCCGGCGGCAGGGGCTCGGGCGTCGTCGTTTCCGGCAACTCCTGCACCGAATCGCCGTGCCTCGCCGTGTCGTGCGGATTCGAACAGGCTGACCCCCCGAGGGTGCTGACGAACGCTCCCACCAAGAGCCAACACATTAACTTTCTACCCACGACAACCTCCGTGCTTGGGGACGCAAGATTCTGATCAGCTCGCAAGGCGCACATACAACGATGATTCGCCGTAACAGCGGAGGATTGGGTCAGGAAGGTCCGAAGAAAAAGGGGGGCCGGAAGGCCCCCCCTCCGTACTACGTTGGATTAAACCGTGCCTATCCGGTTGCTTGCCAAGGACACGCCGGGTACTGGCCGGCTGACGGAGGTTCCCCACGAACTGCCCAGAGGAGCGCCCAAAGGCGCCGAACCCAGCGGATATTTGCCTGCGGACGGGTCGCGCTCCCCACTTGTGGGCATGAAGGCTCCATCTATGGGCGAGTTGGCAAGCAACCG
>DASWHD010000180.1:0-10902 GCA_036393335.1 bacterium | reverse complement strand
CCCCCCCCCCCCCCCGCCCGGTGCAATGAGTCACTCTGGCCCACCGTGCGCCGGGCTGGGACATTTTTTCTGCACCCGTGCCCTGCCCTCGCCGGGAAAAGTATAGAACGACCATAACCTTTTCCCACACTTACCTGAGTTTTCCCCTCCGAATCCTTTCCCCCTGGGACTGGCACTGAGTCTGCAATACCTCAGAGAGCCAGAGACCCGGTCTGGAGTGATCTGGGAAGGTCGCTCGCTGGGGTAAGGAAGGCCAAACCCCCTCGGTTGAGGAGCACGCCATGGCCCGCCAGTTCACCCGGCGCGAATTCATCCAGATCTCCTCCGCCACCGCCGGCGCGGTAGCCCTCGGGGCGTCGGGCATCGGCTGCCGGATGCCGGCCTTCCTCCGGGAGGAGCCCCTGCCGGTCCCCGACAGCGGCGTGCGCACCCCCACCTGGTGTGAGATCTGCTTCTGGCAATGTGCCGGCTGGGTCTATACCGAGAACGGCGTGCCGCAGAAGGTGATCGGCAACGAGATCGACCCGCACTGCTACGGTCGCTTCTGTCCGCGTGGCACGGGCGGTATCGGTGCCTATCTGGACGACCAGCGCCTGCGCACCCCGCTGATCCGCGTTGCAGAGCGGGGCAAGCAGGTATTCCGCGAGGCGACCTGGGAGGAGGCCATCGACAAGGTCGCCGCGGGGATGCGCCAGATCGTCGACCGCCACGGCCCCGAGGGCTTGGCCCTGTTCAGCCACGGCTCGGGCGGCAGCTATTTCAAGCACCTGCTCAATGCATTGGGCAGCAACAACATCACCGCCCCCTCCTACGGCCAGTGCCGCGGACCCCGCGAGGAGGCCTACACCATGACCTTCGGCGAGACCGTGGGCTCGCCGGAGCGCACCGACCTGGAGAACGCCCGCTGCATCGTGCTGATCGGCTCGCACATCGGCGAGAACATGCACAACTTGCAGGTGCAGGAGTTCTCCACCGCCGTGAGCAACGGCGCCTCGGTGATCGTCGTCGACCCGCGCTTCTCGACGGCGGCGAGCAAGGCGAAGTGGTGGCTGCCGATCCGGCCCAGCACGGACATCGCCTTGCTGTTGGCCTGGATTCACGTCCTGCTCGAGGAGGGGCTGTACGACAAAGACTACGTGGCCCGCTACTGCACGGGCCTGGAGGAATTGCGGGCGGCGGTTGCGCACAACACCCCGGAGTGGGCCTACCCGATCACCACGATCAAGCCCCACACCATCCGCGAGACGGCTCGCGAAATGGCGCGCTTCGCCCCCGCAACCCTCGTCCATCCGGGACGCTTCTCCGCGTGGTACGGGGACGACACCCAGCGCGCGCGGGCCAATGCCATCCTCAACGCCCTGCTCGGGGCCTGGGGCCGCAAGGGGGGGTTCTACATCCCCCTCAAGACGAAGGTACCCAACTACCCGTACCCCCCCTATCCGGAAGGGAAAGCCACCTGGCGACTGCACCCGGAGCAGTACCCCCTGGCCACCAGCGCCCTTGCCGACGGCGTGTGCGATGCCTCGATCCCGTCGGTGCGCGGCGAGGAGCGGATCCGCGGTTGGCTGGTCTACGGCACCAACCTGCCGATCACCCTGCCGCAGCCCGCCCGCACCTATGAGGCCATCCAGCATCTGGATCTGCTCGTCGCCATCGACCTCATGCCCGCCGAAATCACCGGCTGGGCCGACGTGGTCCTCCCCGAGTGCTCCTACCTGGAGCGCTACGACGACCTGCGCATCACCGCCACACGCACCGCCACCATCGCCCTGCGCATGCCGGCGGCCGAGCCGCGCTTCGACTCCAAGCCGGGGTGGTGGATGGCCAAGGAGATCGCCAACCGCCTCAGCCTGGGCCACTACTTCCCGTGGACGACCATCGAGGAGATGCTGGACACGCGGCTCAAGACCATCGGCTCCTCGCTGGAGGAGATGCAGCGGATCGGCGTGAAGGAGATCCCGACGCCGGGACACCGCTTCTACTTCGCCGACGGCGAGGACGTCCAGTTCCCCACCCCGAGCGGCAAGGTCGAACTCTACTCCCGGCAGCTCGCCACCATGGGCTTCGACCCGGTGCCGCGCTACACGGCGCATCCGGAGCCGCCCCCCGGTTACTACCGCCTGCTGTTCGGCCGCACCCCTACCCACACCTTCGGCCGCACCACCAACAATCCGATCCTGTGTCAGACCATGCGCGAGAACGAGGTGTGGATCGCGCGTAAGGTCGCGAAGCTGTGGGGGATCAAGAACGGCGACTACCTGACCCTGCGTAATCAGGACGGCGCGACCGCCGGACCGGTGCGCGCCAAGGTGACAGAACGCATCCGCCACGACTGCGTCTTCCTGGTGCATGGCTTCGGCCACAGCCAGCCGCAAATGCCGCGCAGCTACCAGCAGGGCGCCAACGACAATGCCCTGGTCACTCGGGTGAACGTCGACCCGTTGATGGGCGCGACCGGGATGCGCGTCAACTTCGTCACCTTTGAGCCCGCCGCCGCGCCTGCCGGGTCGGCCGAGATGGCCGACAACCGAGCCTTCCGGGTGGTGGAAAGGGAGGTGGTGTGATGGCTCGTTACGCGATGGTCGTCGACACGTGGCGCTGCGTCGGCTGCTCCGATTGTGTGGTGGCGTGTCAGACCGAGAACCGGGTGCCCCTGGGCTATTGTCGCGACTGGATCGTGCAGGATACCTGGGGGACCTTCCCGGACTTGAAGACCGAGATCCGTTCCGAACGCTGCAACCACTGCCACAATTCGCCGTGCGTGCGCTGCTGTCCGACGGGCGCCTCGCACATCGTCGAGGGCGGCATCGTCCTGGTCACGCACAACGAGTGCATCGGCTGCAAGGCGTGCATCGCCGCCTGCCCGTACGACGCGCGCTACGTCCATCCGGAGGGATACATCGACAAGTGCACCTTCTGCGTCCACCGGGTGCGCGCCGGCAAGCACCCGGCGTGTGTCGAGGTCTGCCCGACCCATTGCCTGACCTTCGGCGACCTGTCGGATCCCAACAGCACGGTGACCACCCTGCTGCGCACCAGGGTCTCCAAGACCTTGATCCCCGAGGCCGGCACGCAGCCCCAGCTCTACTTCCTCTCGTGAGGCCAACGCCATGAAGAGCTTCTCCATGATCTTCCACGAAGAGGTGATTACTTCCGGACGCATGAATCCGGAGATCGACCCGGTCCTCACCATCTGGGGTTGGGAGATCCCCCTCTACCTCTACCTCGGCGGCCTGGTCGCCGGGATCCTCTTCTTCTCCGCCTATTACGTCATCCGCCACCGCGAAGACGAGTATCCCACGGCGGTGAAGATGGCACCCATGTGGGCGCCGCCGCTGATCGTCATCGGCCTCCTCACCCTGCTGCTGGACCTCTCCCACTGGCCGTACTTCTGGCGCCTCTACACCACCCTCCACCTGGAGTCGCCCATGTCCTGGGGGGCGTGGACCCTGGGGATCATCACGCCCCTGTCCTTCGTATGGGCGGCGCTGTGGCTGGAAGACGCCTTCCCCCGCTTCTCCTGGCCGTTCCTGTGGATCAAGGGAGTGATCAACACCATCCACTATTTCCGCGTCGCCCTGGCGTGGTTGATCCTCGTCCTCGCGGTGCTCCTCGGCGTCTACACCGGCATCCTGCTGTCCGCCTTCAACGCCCGGCCGTTCTGGAACAGTGGCATCCTCGGTCCGCTGTTCCTGGTCTCCGGCCTCTCCACGGGAACGGCGCTGGTGATGCTCACGGCGAAGAGCCACCACGAGCGGGAGCACTTCTCGCGCATCGACCTGATGCTGATCGGCATCGAGCTGTTCATGATCGTCCACCTCTTCATGGGCTTCTTCGCCTCCACCGAGGTCCATGTGGAAGCGGCCAAGCTGTTCCTCGGCGGCCCGTACACCGCGCCCTTCTGGGTGCTGGTCGTCGGCCTCGGCCTGGTCGTCCCGGCCCTGATCGAGCTGCTGGGGGTGGCCCGGCAGAAGGTGCCGGTACAGGTGCCGGCGGCCCTGGTGCTGGTGGGCGGCCTGGTGCTGCGTTTCATCGTCCTGGACGCGGGCCTCGGCTCACGGTGGCTGTATTGAACGCGATAATCGCCTCTCGCCTCACGATTGGGAGAACATCATGACACCCTCCGAACCTACCCAGCGTAGCTTCATGCAGCGCGGCAAGGGAGGCTACGTCAATCCCTACGTGGTCGGGGTTGGCTTGGGCCTCACGCTGCTGCTGGCATTTTACGTGGTGGGGCGCGGCCTCGGCGCCTCCGGCGCCATGTTCCGCATTGTGGCGTGGACCGCCGACGAGGTCGCTACGGAGCACGTCGACGACAACGCCTACCTGGCCGAGTACGCCGGGGGCAACAAGAAGCCCCTGCACGACTGGTTGATCTACGAGATCGTGGGGATGATGGTCGGCGGCCTGCTGTCGGCGGCCCAGGCCGGTCGGCTGCGCTTCACCATCGAGCGGGGGCCGCACATCACCGACCGCAACCGCCTGCTCCTCGCCTTCCTCGGTGGCGGCATCATGGGCTTCGGGGCGCGCCTGGCCCGCGGCTGCACCAGCGGCCAGGGGCTGACCGGCGGCGCCACCCTCGCGCTGGGGAGCTGGGGCTTCATGCTGATGGTGTTCGTCGGCGCCTACGCCCTCGCCTACTTCTTCCGCAAACAGTGGATCTAATGAGGCGAGAGGTGGTGCTCCGCCCGAGAAAATCGCCGGTGCAACCGGCTCCTACCGAGAGGTAACCCATGGGTCCGCTCTATAAGATGGGATTGTTCGGTGAGCAGACGAGCTTCGTGTTCGCCTTCCTGATCGGCATCGCCTTCGGCTTCTGGCTGGAGCGCGCCGGCTTTGCTTCCGGCCTGAAGCTCGCCTTGCAGTTCTACTTCCGCGACATGAGCGTCCTGAAGGTGATGTTCACCGCCATCGTGGTGTGCATGCTCGGCCTCTCCTACTTCAACTGGATGGGGTGGATCGACTGCACCCAGGTGTACATCAACCCGACCTACCTGTGGCCACAGCTCGCGGGCGGTCTGATTATGGGGGTGGGCTTCGTCATCGGCGGCTACTGTCCCGGCACCTGCCTGGTGGCCACGGCCACGGGCAAGATCGATGGCATGGCCTACACCGTGGGGGCGCTCGCCGGGATGTTTGTCTTCGCGGAGGTGTTCGACTGGCTAGCCGACTTCTACAACAGCGGCGCCCTGGGGACCGTGTTGATCCCCCAGCAATTCGGGATTCCGCTCGCCTACGTGGTGGTGGCCGTGGTGATCATGGCCCTGCTGATGTTCTGGGGTGCGGAGCGCCTTGAAAGGAGGTTCGCGAAATGAACCTGCGCAATCTTAGTGCCGACGCCAAGGTGCTCGGCGGCCTGGGCATCCTGTTGCTTGCCCTCATCGCCCTACTCAACCCAGAACGCCGCGACTTGCACCGCCCGCCAGTCTCCCCGGAGATCGTCGCCGGCGCCATCGAAGACGGGGCCGACCACGTCACCGCGGATGACCTCGCCCACATGATGGTGGACAAGGTCCCGGGCCTGCTGCTGGTCGACCTGCGGGCGCCCTCCGACTACGCGAGCTTCCACATCGATGGCTCGATCAACATCCCGCTGCCGCTGCTGTTCTCGGAAGACAACCTCGCCCAGCTCCACGCAGCGGGGAGCACCGTCCTCATCTCCACGGGGGGGGCACACGCGGCACAGGCGTGGACCCTGTTGCGCGCACAGGGGATGGAGAACGTGGTCACCCTGCTCGGTGGCCTGAACTACTGGATGAACGTCTTCACCAACCCGAATCCGCCACCGGAGACCGCGGCCGATCCCGAGGTCGCCACCTTCGAGTTCCGCCGTGCGGTCGGTGCCCACCTGTTTGGCGGCGCAGGCGAGGCAGTAGCGGCCGCCGCGGTCGAGCCGACGGCACCACCGGTGGCGCCGATCCAGCGACCCAAGAAGAGAGGCAAGGGCGACGAGGGCTGTTAACCCGCATTTCCCGCACCGCCTCTGCTGCGGCTGCGGATCTGCCCGCATCTCCTGGCCCAACTCGTCCGAGTCCGCGCCAGGGGTAGGAGCCGGTGGCACCGGCGATCCGCGCACCAGGCCCTGCGGGCCTGGGTCGCCGACCTGCCTTGCCGGTAGGCAGGAGGGATTCGGCTCCTACCGCGGAACGGCTTGCCGAGCCGACAGCCCATCTACTGGACACCCCACACACCGCTACCCGTCCTCCCCGTCGAGCCCCGCCAGCTCGATGGTCTCCTCGGCCCACGCCGCCCCGAGGCGGCGCAGCAGGGCGGCGGCGGACCGGGCGACCACTGGCTCCGGGCTCCACAGGGCGCCCGCCATGTGGCGCAGCCGCTCCGGGTCACGGCGTGCCCCACCGTAGAGATCGCGGCAGTCGGCGCACAGGAAGAGGAGGTTGGCCGCCTCCGGCTCCGCCACCGGGTCGGTCTCCTGCGGCCGCAGATCTCCCTTGCCTCCGCACCACTCGCACACGAAGCCCGCGCGGCGGCCAAGCTCCTTGCCGAAGGAGGCAATGTGCTCCTGTCGTGCCTTGTTCGCCTCGTATCCCTTTGCCATGCTCGGCCCTGCCGTTCCGCGGATCATCATGCTGCGTCTCGCCACGTTAAATCTCGCCTTCGTCGACCACAACGCCGGCCCGGAGGCCAATCCGGCACGGCCCTTGTTCCCCCTCTGGGCAGAGCGCCGCGAGCGGATCGGAGACATCTTGACCGAGCTGGCCCCGGACGTCGTCTGCCTGCAAGAGGCGATCACCTGGCAGGCGAGCGCCATGGCACCGCACTGGGTGCAGTGGCTGGAGGAGCGCTCCGGACAGCGACCCCTGCCGACGCGATTCGATCAGGTGGCGGACCTCGCCCGCCGACTACCCAAAGGCTACCGGGCGATCGGCCGGCCCCTCCCGGTATCGGTCTTCCGGGACGAGGAGATGGCCGGCGTGGGCTGGGGCACGGTGATCTTCAGCCGCCTGTCGGTGCGCGCCCACTATCGCATCGTCCTGCCCCACGATCGGGGAGACCTGACGCGCCGCGTACCGCTGTTTGTCGAAGTCGAGGCCGACGGTGGCCCCCTGTGGGTGGCGAGCGTGCACTGCGACCCCCTGACGCGCCACGTCGACGCCCTGTGCGACGCCGTGGCCGAGCACCCGGGCGCGGTGGCGCTACTCGGCGACTTCAACCTCGACGACCGCCACCCCCTCTACCCACGGCTGATCGCTGCCGGTCTGAGCGATTGCCGCACCGCGACCACCCCGCAGGTGCGCTGGCGCGCCGACGCACCGGCGGCGGCCGAGACCGCCATCGACCACTGCCTGATGCGCCACCCGACGCGCTCGCCGATCGCCTTCCACCACATCAACGACTACCCGTACTCGGACATCCACTGGCTGCAGGTGGTGGACCTGGAGTGAGGCCGAGGATCACCGCAGCGCCGCAGAGGACGCGGAGGGGTGGAGCGCACGCGTAGACCGTAGGTCGCGTCCCGCGACCTACGGTCTACGACCGCCCTCCGAGGTCGTTCACCCCCCGCAGGACCGTGTCAAACAGCTCCTGGATATTGCCCTGCTCCAGACAGGAGAAGGCGATCCGCAGGTCGGTCTTGCCCAGGGAGATCAGGCCGACGCCGTACCTGTCGAGGAGGTGGACCCGCAGAGGCTCCGCCTCCACGGTCTTCAGGCGCAGGCACATAAAGTAGCCGGAGTTGAACGGGTACGCCTCCCACGCCGCCGCGTACTTGGGGTCGGCCAGGACCCGGCGGATCTCGTCGGCGCGCCCCTTCATCAGCGCATATTTCTCCGCCTTCTCCGCGGCGAAGGTCGGCGCCTGGAGCGAGCGCAGCAGGATCTCCTGGCTGAGGTGAGAGGCGTTGGAGATCGAGCCGCGGACGTTGCCGGCGGTCTTGCGCTCCAAGGCGTCGTACACCGGCCGGATCTCGCCCGCGATCACCGCGCCGTAGGTGATGAACCCCACCCGCAGCCCCCAGATGTAGTTCTCCTTGGTGCCGCCGTCGAGCTTGATCGCCAGCAGCCGCGGGTGGCGGTCGAGGAGGCGCGGGAAGATCGACTCTTGCAGGCTGCGCTCGTCGTAGAACAGACCGAAGTAGGCGTCGTCGATCACCGCTACCACGTCGGTGCCACCCTCCGCCAGACCTACCAGGCAGTCGGCGATGGCGTCCGCCTCCGCCGGCGTCGGCGTGTAGCCGGTGGGGTTGTTGGGGAAGTTGAGCAGCACCACGACCTTGTCGCGCCCGTCTGCCTGGGCGCGCAGGCAATCGTCGAAGGCGGCGACGTTGAAGGCACCGGCGGCGTCGAACAGGGCGTGACTGACCACCTGGGCACCGCGGCGTACCCCAAAGATCAGGTGGTAGTTGCCCCACGTCTTGTCCGGCAGGACGAGGACGTCGCCGGGGTCGATCCACATGTCGGCGACCACCGAGAGGCCGTGGGTGATCGCCTGGGTCACCACCGGCAGGCTGATCTCGTGTCCTTCCAGGGAGGGGTTCTTGGCCAGCAGCGCCGCCTGCCACGCCATGCGCAGGGGCATGAGCCCGAACGACGGGGCGTAGGTGAGGGCCTCCTCCGGCTCCAGCCCGCGCAGCAGCGCCATCACCGACGGCAGGTGCATGGTGCGGCCCTTCTCCGTGGCCATGCCGATGGTGGCGTTGAAGCGGTGCGCCTTCTCCTTCGCCTCGGCGGACTGCGAGAGGATTCCCTTGGGGAAGAAGAGGTTCTTCCCCACCTCCGAGAGCATGTCAGCGAGATGGACGTTGCCGCGCCGGAGGATGGCGTTGAGCTCGCTGGCGAGGGGGTTCATGGTCCCTTTCTTCGATCTGGACACACCGGTCCGGCGCGGGTGACCCAGGGCACAGGTGGGGCGGGGTGGAGGGCGGCGGGCGACGCCGGCCTGGCGTGGCCGGGTACGGGATCAGCGCAGGATGCGCAGGATGTCGTTATAGCTCACGAACAGAATAAAGACGATGAGCAGCACGAACGCCCCCTGCTGCACCCACTCCTCCGCCCGCTTCGGCAGGCTCTTGCCGCGCACCGCCTCGATACACCCGAAGACGATGTGCCCCCCGTCCAGGGGCGGCACCGGCAGGAGATTGAACACGAACAGCGCCACGGAGATGACCGCCATGAAGTGCACCAGGGCGGCGGCGCCGAACCCCGCGGCCTGGGTCGCCATCTGGAAGATCATGATCGGGCCACCCACCGCCGACGCATCCACCTGGCGGGTGACGAACTGCACGAAGCCACCCACCGTGCGCGCCGTCAGATCGACGGTCTCCCGCACGCCGTAGCGGATCGCCTCCAGCGGCCCCAGGCGCTGGCTCCAGGTGGCGCCCGAGTGCATGACGCCGATCCGCCCCACGCTACCGCCGTCCTGCGCCTCCGGGACCACCGTCACCGTGAGCCGCTCTGCGCCGCGCTCGATGGTCAGCTCGGTAATCAGGCCGGCACGGCCCTGGACGGCCGCCACCAGGGCCTCGAAGGTGGTGATCTCCTCCCCTTCCACCGCCACTACCCGGTCGCCGGTCTGGAGACCGGCCCGGCCCGCCGGCGAGTCCGCCAGGACCTTGCCGACCTCCGGCGCCGCGTGGACCTCCCCCTGCCACAAGGCGAGGCCGATCAGGAAGACGGCAGCCGCCACCAGGTTCATCGCCGGGCCGGCGAGGGCGATGGCGATCTTGGCCGGGGGCCGCGCCGCGCGCGCCGCCGCCTCGTCCGGCCGGACGTAACCCCCCAGGGGGATGGGGCAGAGGCGGAACTCGGCGCCGCCGGCCATGGGGCGTCGCCACACCGCCGGGCCGAAGCCCACGGCGAACACCTCTACCGGCACCTTGAATCGGCGGAAGGCGAGGAAGTGGCCCCACTCGTGGACAATGATCAGCACCCCCAGGAGCAGCAGGGTGGCGACGAGGTGGACCGCATTACTTTGGAGCCAGTCGAGAAAGATCATGTCGCGTCGGGGGAAAGGCGGCGGCGGGGGGATTGACCGGCGGCGGACCGGGGCGGGAACGAGTCCATCCTGGCAGTGGATCGGAACGGGGGCGGTAAAATCAACGACGATTTGCCGCATGGGGTCGTTCACCACAAAGACACGGAGGACACAGAGGACGCGAGTTGCCGTGCCGGATTTCCTCTAAGGAAGGCAGGAAAGGGCAGGAAGGCAGGACGAGGTGGCGAGCCGCGTGCGGTCGGTAAGAGCTCCTGACTTCCTGCCTTCCTTAGAGGGATACCAATCAGCAGAGCGCTCGGGGGAGCCACGTGGGCCTCCGCGCCCTCGCCCATGGCCGGCTTCCCTGTCCCCCGGCGACCGCTACACTGCGGCCATGGCGGAGATCACCATCATCGGCGGCGGCCTGGCGGGGTGCGAGGCGGCGTGGCAGGCGGCACGGCTCGGCGTGGCGGTGCGCCTGATGGAGATGCGTCCCGACCGCTCCACGGAGGCGCACAAGACCGGCGACCTGGCGGAGCTGGTGTGCTCCAACTCCCTGCGCTCCAACGACCCAGACTCGGCGGTCGGCGCTCTGAAGGCCGAGCTGCGCCTCGGCGATTCCCTGATCCTCGCGGCGGCCGACGCCTGCCGCGTGCCGGCGGGCCAGGCCCTGGCGGTCGATCGGGTCGCCTTCTCCCGGTATATCGAGGAGCGCATCGCCGGCGAGCCATTGATCGCGATGGAGCGGGCCGAGGTCACCGAGCTGCCCATCGGCGGCCTGTGCCTCGTCGCCACCGGTCCCCTCACCTCGCCGGCCCTCACGGCGGCGATCCGGGGCATCACCGGCGACGACGGCCTCTACTTCTACGACGCCATCTCGCCCATCGTGGAGGCGGACTCCATCGACCGGGCGATCTGCTTCGCCGCCGACCGCTACGGCAAGGGTGACGGGGACGGCGACTACCTCAACTG
>DASWHD010000179.1:0-17279 GCA_036393335.1 bacterium | reverse complement strand
GAGCAGCGCCGGCGCGGCGGAGCGGGTGCGCGAGCGCGCCGCAGAACGCCGGGCGCGGCTGGACCGGGTCGCCACCCTCACCCGCAAGATGGAGGAGAAGAGCCGCCGGCCCAAGCCCCTGCTCATCGAGGGGCCGGCCCCGGAGCCAGAGGCGGCGGACGCCACCCAGGAGGTGCTCCTCCTCCAGGGGGGCGACGACTACCAGCTCCCCCCCCTCTCCCTGCTCGCCGACCCGCCGGTGACCGCGCGCCGCCTGAGTGAGCGCGAGATCCTGGTCAACTCCGAGATCCTGGAGCGCAAGCTCCTCGACTTCGGGGTCTCGGGCGAGGTGACCGAGGTCCACCCCGGGCCGGTGATCACCATGTACGAGTTCCAGCCGGCGCCGGGGGTGAAGGTCTCCAAGATCGCCAACTTGGCGGACGACCTGGCCATGGCCCTGCGCGCCCTCTCCATCCGCATCGTCGCCCCGATCCCGGGCAAGGGGGCGGTGGGGATCGAGGTGCCGAATATCGAGCGCGAGGGGGTCTACCTGCGCCAGATCCTCGCCTCGGAGGTGTGGGACACGCGCAAGTTCCAGCTCCCCATCGCCCTGGGCAAGGACATCTTCGGCAACCCGGTGGTCAGCGACCTGGCGCGCATGCCCCACCTCCTGGTGGCCGGGGCGACCGGCTCGGGCAAGAGCGTGTGCATCAACTCGATCATCGCCTCGATCCTGTTCCGCGCCCGGCCCGACCAGGTGAAGCTGCTGATGGTCGACCCGAAGATGCTGGAGCTGCTGGTCTACGAGGGGATCCCGCACCTGATCACCCCGGTGGTCACCGACCCGAAGAAGGCGTCGGTCGCTTTGGGGTGGGCGGTGAAGGAGATGGAGCGGCGTTACACCCTGCTATCTGCCTACGGGGTGCGCAACATCGTTGGCTTCAACAAGATGGTGGCGAAGATGGACAAGGAAGGGACCCTCGCCCCCCCCGCGGACGGGGCAGGAGAGGAGGGCAGCCGGCTCGCCCCCCTGCCGTACATCGTGGTGCTGATCGACGAGCTGGCCGACCTGATGTTGGTGGCGAGCCGCGAGGTGGAGGTCTCCATCGCCCGCCTCGCCCAGATGGCGCGCGCCGCCGGCATCCATCTGATCGTCGCCACCCAGCGCCCGTCAGTGGACGTGCTCACCGGGGTGATCAAGGCCAACTTCCCGGCGCGCATCGCCTTCCAGGTCTCCTCCAAGACCGACTCCCGTACCATCATCGACGCCAACGGCGCCGAGACCCTCCTCGGCCAGGGGGACATGCTCTTCCTGCCGCCCGGGGTCGGTAAGGTGCAACGGGTCCACGGCACCTTCCTCTCCGACCAGGAGATCAAGGAGCTCGCCACCTTCATCCGCAAGCAGGCGACCGCCCACTACGACCTCACGGTCACCGTCGCCACCCGCGAGGAGGACGGGGACCCGCCGGTGGACGAGGCGGACGAGCTGTACGACGAGGCGGTGCGCTTCGCCGTGGAGAAGGGCAAGGTCTCGGTGTCGCTGGTCCAGCGGCGCTTCCGCATCGGCTACAACCGCGCGGCGCGCATCGTCGAGTGGATGGAGCGCGATGGCATCGTCGCGCCGGCGGACGGCGCCAAGCCGCGCGACGTGATCGTGGATACGCAGTGACTCCGTTGTGATCCGCGGTCGAAGGGCGGGAACGCGGGAAGCCAGGAAACCAGGATTAACAACTTTTCTGAGGTCTCCTTCCTGGTTTCCTGGGTTGCCGCGTTGAGCGATGTGCGGTGAGAGGACGATCGTGGAGTCCGTGTCCCCTCTGGTTCGCTAGCTCCAAGGTGGGTAATCTCACGCGCAAGCGTTGATTGATCTCTGTGAGGTATGACATGCGTTCCCTGAATCGAGTGCAATTGATTGGCAACATGGGCCGTGACCCCGAGATGCGCTACACCACGTCGGGCAAGGCGGTGTGCAACTTCAGCGTCGCTACCAGCCACACGTGGAAGGACCCGGACGGCACTCCACAGGAGCGGACCGAGTGGCACAACATCGTGGCATGGGGAAAGCTCGGGGAGATCTGCAATCAGTACCTGGCCAAGGGGCGGCAGGTCTTCCTCGAAGGCCGGCTCCAGACCCGCAAGTGGCAGGGGCAGGACGGCAGCGACCGCTACACCACCGAGGTGGTGATCGACAACATGATCCTCCTCGGCGGTGGCCGCAACGAAGGCGGGGCGCCGGGCCGCCAGCCCGCCGAGGCCCAGCACGAGCGCACCCCGCACAACGGTGGATCGGGCGGCGCCATGGACGACGACGACATCCCCTTCTGACGGCTCTATACCGCGCCCGGGCGTCGGTCGGAGCGAGACAGCGGTGGTCGTAATGCGTGCCATCTTCGTTACCCTGGCGGTGTGGTTGGCCGCTGCCGGTGTGGCCCGTGGCGACGGTGCGGTGGTGACGCTGCTGAACGACGCCACCTTCGAGCCCACCGTGCGCCAGGCGATTGCGGAGGCCCGGCAAGAAGTGGTGGTGGCCCTGTTCTTGTTCAAGGCCGACGGTCCCCCGGCGAACCGTGCGCGGCAGATGATGGAGCTGCTCGGGGAGACCACGGCGCGTGGCGTGCGGGTGCGGGTGATCCTGGAGACCGCCAGCGAGGGCGACGACGACGTGGTGCGAGCCAACCACCACACCGCGAAGCGCCTGCGCGACGCCGGCGTGGAGGTGGCGTTCGACGACCCGCAGCGCCGTTACCACGGCAAGTTCGTGGTGGTGGACGGCCGCACCGTCTTCCTCGGCAGCCACAACTGGACCGACTCGGCCCTGCGCTACAACCGCGAGGTGTCGGTGCGCATCGACGACCCGTCCCTGGCCCACCAGCTCCTCGACTACGCGGCGGCGCTCGCGGCGGGCGATACGCGGCGCGGGGTGCCGCGGTGACCGGCTACGCCGCGATGGCCAGCGACGGTAGCGACCACATGGCGCGCACGCGCGGGCTCCAGCCCCTCCCGAGACGGACCGCAGCACTCCTACTTCTCGGATGGCTGGCGGCCATGCCGGCGGCGGCCGGGCCGCCCACCCTGCGCATCCCGCTGCCGGACCAGCGTGGCGTCTCCGCCACCTTCGGCGAGTACCGGGAGGGTCACCTCCACACCGGCATCGACCTGCGCACCGGCGGGATCAACGGCCTAACCGTGGTCGCCGCGGCCGGCGGCCGGGTGGTGCGCATGCGCTCCACCCGCCGTGGCTACGGCAACGTCCTGTACGTGGAGCACGACGGGGGCTGGGTGACGGTCTACGCCCACCTGGAGCGGTTTGCCGACGGACCCCTGAGCCGTCTTCTGAGGGACGCCCGGGCACGCCGCGGTCGCTACCCGGACGAGATCGCCGTGGCCGGCACGATCCGGGTCGCGGCGGGGGAGGTGATCGCCTACTCCGGTGAGTCCGGCGCCGGCCTGCCGCACCTCCACTTCGAGCTGCGCGATCCCACGGGCGAGCCGGTCAACCCCCTGCGCTACCTCGTCGCCTTTCTCGATCAGGAGGCGCCGCACCTGCGCCGGGTGCGCTGGCTGCCGGTCGACGCCACGTCGCGTATCGACGGCGATTTCCGCCCGCGGATGGACGATCTCTCCGGCGGCCATGACCCACCCCCGCGCCTGGCTGGGCGTATCGCCGTCGAGGTGGAGGCCGACGACCGACTCACTTCCGACAACCGGTGTGGTCTCTACGAAGTGGGCATGGAGATCGGTGGCCGGCCCCACTACCGCTTGCGCTTCGATCGCCTGCGCTTCGCTCGGGTGCCGTTTTCCGGTCTGCTCTACGACCTCCCCGGTTCGGCCCTGGCACCGGTCCACTACCTCTACAAGCTGCACCGCGAGGCGGGCAACGACCTGGGTCTGGTGGTGGCGGAGGGCGATGGGGTCCTCGACACCCGCGCCCTGGCCGACGGTCACCACCGCCTCACCCTCTATGCCGCCGACGCCCGCGGCCAGCGCAGCGGCGTCGAGGTGGACGTGGAGGTGGCCAATGGTGTGCGAGTCGTGCCGGCCGCCGCCCGCACCGGAGTAGGCAATGGCCGCGTCGAGCTGCGACAGATCGACGCCACCCTAGTCTGTCGCCTGTGGCCTGGCGAGACCGCGCTGGGCGAGCCGTGGCTGCGCATCCAGATCGACGGCGTCGAGGTGGCCGCCCCGCACCTGGAGGTGACCGCGAACGGCGATTATCTGGCGACCCTGCCCCTCACCCCGGGCGTCGGGCGGCGGGCGGACGCCTGGGTGCCGGGGATCCGCTCCCGGCCCTCGATTCCCCTCGCCTGGGTGGCGCCGGAGACCGCCGCGAACCACCGCTACGGCCCGCTCGAGCTGTACTTCCCGGTCGGCGCAGTGTTCGCTCCCGCCGGCCTCGCCCTGCGCCCGGTGGAACTGCCGGCCGCCGACCGATTGCCCCTCCGTGCGGGGCCCGTGGCCGTGACCCCATCGGGCCGCGTGCTGCGCGCCGCCGCCACCGCCACCTTCCACCTGCCGGAGGCGGAGGACGGCAAGCGCCTCGGCGTCTACCGCTGGTCCCCGGCCGCCGCCGGCTGGCGCTACATCGGCGGCCATTGGGATCCGGCGCGCCACACCCTCAGCGCCGGGATTCGCGACTTCGCCACCCTGGCGGTGCTGGAGGATCGCTGGGTCCCCCGGGTCGTCGACAGCCGGCCGGGCAGCGGCGCGCTTCGCGACGCCTGGCCGGAGACCGCCTACGTCGCCGTCGACGAGCGTGGCGAGGGGGTGGATGAGCAGGCGTGCCGGGTGGAGCTGGACGGTGCGCCGTTGTCCTTCGAGTACGACCCCGATCGTCACTGGCTGCGCCTGGAGCTGGACGGAACGGTGGCGCCGGGCGAGCATCGCCTGACGGTGACTATCGGCGACGAGGCGGGGAACCAATCGCGACCCACGACCATCCCCTTCACCCTGGAGCCGACTGCTTCGTGATCTTTGACATCTTGACTTACCCTCTCGGTCTCGCCTGTAGGAGCGACCTTGGTCGCGAACCCCAACCCACGGGACAGGTTCCGCCAGCCCTTGGCCCGGTTCGCGGGCAAGCCCGCTCCTACATCGTTGCTCACCACCCATGAGGAAACGTCGCATCGGGCCTGCCCAGAGGCGCATTGCCGCCGCCCTCATGGTCGCCGTGATCGGGCTTGGTGCCGCGCCGGCGTATGCCACGGAGGTCCTGGTGGGGATGGTCGACGGCGTTGCGTTGGACGATTTCCACCAGACGTTGGAGGCGGCGGGATACGCGTGCACCCGCGACCTCCTACACGGCCGGGTGCACGTCGTGCCCCTGCCGGCGGGAGATAACGTGGGTGACGCCTGCGCGCGGATCGAGCGGCTGCCAGGGGTGCGCTACTGCGAGGCGAACGCCGAGGTGCGGGCCCAGGTGATCCCCGACGACCCCTTGTTTCTCGACGCACCGGGAACCAACGGCCAGGCCTACCTCTTCGACATCAACGCCCCGACCGTCTGGGACACGACCGTCGGCAGCCCACAGGTGACGGTGGCGGTCCTCGACTCGGGGGTGGACCTCGACCACCCGGACCTGGTCACCAACATCGCCTCCGACGGGCTCAACATCAAGGACTGCCCGAGCAGCGATCTCCAGTGCGCACCGGCCCGGGACGACGACGACCTCCAGTCCCACGGCACCCACGTCGCCGGGATCATCGGCGCCACGGGGGACAACGGCATCGGGATCGCCGGGGTCAACTGGACGGTTAACCTCCTGGCGGTGAAGGTCCTGTCGGGAGGCAGCGGCACCGTGGCGGATGTGGCCGAGGGGATCGAGGCGGCAGTCGACGCCGGCGCCGGCGTGGTCAACGCCAGCTTCGGGATCAGCAGTGCCAGCAGCAATGGCCTGTGCGACGCGGTCGGCTATGCCCAGACCCACGGGGTAATGGTGGCCGCCGCCGCGGGCAACCAGGACACCGGCGGCACGGGCCGGGACATCGATACGGAGCCGGAGTTCCCCGCGAGCTGCCCGAACGTGAACCTGATCGCGGTCACCGCCTACGATGGTGGGAGTTTCAACACGACCTTTTTCAATTGGGGCGTCACCTCGGTCGACCTTGCCGCCCCCGGCACCGACATCCTGTCCACCGGTGATCCCGACGCCGTCGCCTCGTACCACACCCTCACCGGCACCTCCCAGGCGACCGCCATGGTCTCCGGGGCCCTCGCCCTGCTCCTGGCAGTGGAGCCGGACTGGACGGTCACCGAGCTGCGCGGCCGCCTCCTGGCGGCGGTGGACAAGGTCGCTGCCTTGACCACGCGCTGTGCCACCGGTGGCCGCCTCGACCTCGCACGGCTCTTTGCCACGCCGGCGGGGGATCCCGACGGCGACGATGTCGGCGCCGCGGACAATTGCCCCTTCACCCACAACGCCTCCCAGGCGGATGCCGACGGCGACGGCGTGGGCGATGCCTGCGACCGCACCCCCGGATCCGGCGGGGGCGGGGGCGATGACCTGGACGGCGATGGGGTGACGGACGCCGCCGACAATTGCCCCCAGGCCCCCAACCCGGACCAGGGGGACTGCGACGGCGACGGGGTCGGCAACGTGTGTGACACCACCGCCGGCTGCGGCGAGGCCGGTGGCGGCGGGGGTGGCGGGTGCCAGGCCGGGCCCGGCGGATCGATCGGGTCGGGGGTCGCCGCCGGTGGCTTCCTCCTCCTGCCGTTGGCGGTGGTGGCGGGTCGGCGGCGGTGGCGACCCTCCTTGTCGGCTCTTGGAGATAGCGGAGCGGGAAGGAGTGGTTGCGACGGCCAGCACAGGCGGCGCCTTGTCACCCGAGGGTTGATGCCGGGACATGGCGGCGTATGCGGCGGTCCGTGGCGACCGGTGGACGGGCAGCCCTTCTAAGGAAGGCAGGAAGGCAGGAACGATTATCCCCGGCCCGTTCCCTTTTCCTTTCCTTCCTGCCTTCCCGAAATTCCTGGCTTCTTTAGAGGAAAGTTGCGCTTCCTCCCGGCAATTCCGTGTCCGGCGGTTCGAGGGGCCGTGGGTGCCATTATGGTGGCGCCGCCGCCGCCCTTGGTGACGGCGGGGCGGCTGGGCTATCCTCCGCGCCCGTACGACCCGGAGACCGGCAGGAGAGGCAGCCATGACCACCCCCGAGAGCGTCAAGTACACCAAGGATCACGAGTGGGCCCGCAAGGAGGAGGACGGCTCGGTGACGATGGGGATCACCCACTACGCCCAGGACTCCCTGGGAGACGTGGTGTACGTGGAGCTCCCGGAGGTCGGCGACGAGTACGAGGCGGGAGACGAGGCCGCGGAGGTGGAATCGACCAAGGCCACCAGCCCGGTGATGGCACCGGTGAGCGGCAAGGTGCTGGCGGTGAACGAAGCCCTGAACGATACGCCGGAGCTGATCAATCAGGACCCGTACGGGGATGGCTGGCTGCTGCGCATCCAGATGAAGAGCCCCTCCCAGTACGGCAAGCTGATGAATGCCCAGGCTTACCGCACCCACGTGGAGAGCGAGGCATCGGGGGCCAGCTAACCGCGCGCTTGGCTCGAGGAGTGCGGCTCCATAGAGGGTAGGAGCCGGTTGCACCGGCGACCGGCATTGCACCTGCCTCGATGTCCCCACGCAGACATGCGGCAGGCCCTGCGGGCCTGGGTCGCCGAAGGGATTCGGCTCCTACCCCTTTCCCCCGACCACGACGACGATCAGGCCGTCCGGGTCGAGGTAGTGGCGCGCGGCGGCGGCGACCTGGTCGCGGGTGACCGCGTCGACCAGGGCCGGGAAGCGCTGAAGATAGTCCCGGCCGAGGTGGTGGCGCTCCATGAATAGGAGGTAGGAGGCGAGCTTGCCGTTGGCGTCCAGGCGCAGGGGAAAGCTGCCGGTGAGGTAGGCCTGCGCCTCGTCCAGCTCCCGCTCCGTGACCCCCCCGTCGCGCATGTGGCGGAGCTGCTCCCGCACCGCCGCCTCTGCCTCGGCGGCAGACTCGTTCTTGGTGGCGAGCTGCACCGTGAACAGGCCGCGCTCCTGGGCGATGTCGAACCCCGAGGCGACCCCGTAGACCAGACCACGCTCCTCGCGCAGGTCGGTGGTGAGGCGCGAGCCGAAGCCGCCGCCCCCGAGGATATGGTTCATCACCAGGGCCGGAAAGAAGTCCGGCGCGTCGCGGCGCAGCCCGGCGTGACCCAGGATGAGGGTCGACTGGGTGAAGTCGCGCTGGAGGGTGACGCGGCTCGAGGCGGTGGGCGGCGGTGGCGGAATCGGCGACGGGGCACCGGCGGCAGCGGACCAGTCGTCTAGGCGTGCCGTGAGGGCAGTCGCCGCGTCTTCCGGGGTGATCGCCCCGACGACGGCGATCACCGTGGCCTCGGGGCGGAAAAACCTGGAATGGAAGCGGCGCAGGTCGTCGGCCTGGATCTGCGCCAGGGAGTCGAGATCCCCGTCCACCGGGTGGCCATAGGGATGGTCGCCGTAGGCGGCGCGGCGGAACGCCTTGCTCGCGATCCGGTCGGGCTCCTCTTCCTCTGCCAACAAAGCCGCACGGCTTTGGGCGCGGATCCGTTCCACGTCATCGAGTCGGAAGGCCGGGTGGGTGAGGACGTCCGCGAGGAGGTCGAGCCCGGTGGCGAGCTCGCGTTCGAGCACCTGCAGGGAAAGGGTGACGTTGTCCTGGTCACAGTTGATCGACAGGGAAGCGCCGATGAACTCCAAGGCCTCGGCGATCTCTGCGGCGCTACGCGTGGCGGTGCCCTCGTCGAGCAGCGCGGCGGTGAGGCTCGCCAGCCCGGGCAGGTCCGGTGGGTCGTAGGCCGAGCCGGCGGCGACCTCCACTTGCACCGACACCATGGGCAGGTGGGGACGGGGCAGGGTGAGGAGGACCGCGCCGTCGGTCAGGACCCGGCGGTCTGCGACCGGGGCCGGATGCTCGGCAGCGGCCGGCGGGGGCACACCCGGCGGGCGGACCGCACACCCGGCGAGGACGGCCAGCAGGGCTAGGGCACGGAGAGGGCTATGCACCGCCGTCTCCTGGGGCCGGCGGCTCCGGGATGAGGATGCCGACGGTGTGCTGGTCAGGCCGGAAATAGGTTCGCGCCACCCGCTGCACGTCTGCGGCGGTGACGGCGCGGATGCGGGGCAGGTAGGCGTTGAGGTCGGCGATCCCCCGCCCCGTGGTGTAGAGGCGACCGAGGGTCATGGCGAGGTAGAAGACCGAGTCCTGGGCGAAGACGAACTGCGCCTCGATCTGGTTCTTCGCCTTGGTCAGCTCCCGCTCCGGGACCGGTTCCTCGGCGAGGCGCCACAGCTCCGTGGCGACGAGGCTCTGCCACTCGCCGGTGGTGTGGCCCGGCTGGATCGCCCCGTAGAGGGTGAACAGCGACGGGTCCTCGGCGTCCGAGTCATAGCTTGCCCCGGCGTAGAGGGCGACCCGCCGTTCCTGGACCAGCGACCGGTAGAGCCGCGAACTCTTGCCACCGGCGAGGAGCTGGGCGAGGACCTCCAGGGCGTGGCCGTCCGGGTCGTCGAGGGTCGGGGTGTGATAGGCGACGTAGACGAAGGGGAGCTGCGCCTCGCGCCGCAGCGCAATGCGCCGCTCGCCGTGCTGGGGCGGTTCGGCAAAGCGCGGTGCGACCGGCGGCGGTCCGGGCGGGATGGGGCCGAACGCCGTCTCGACCTCCTGCATTACCGCCGCGGTGTCGAAGTCTCCCACCAGCACGAGGATGGCGTTGCCCGGCTGGTAATAGCGGTCGTAGAACGCCTTCAGGTCGGCCACCGTGACCCGGTCGATATCCGCCATCCAGCCGATCACCGGTCCCCGGTAGGGGTGGGCCACGAACGCCGCCGCCTGGACCTGCTCCACCAGGGCGGACTGGGGGTCGTCCTCGGTGCGCATGCGGCGTTCTTCTTTCACCACCGCCCGCTCGCGCTCGAACTCGCCGGGATCGAGGCGCAGGCCGCGCATCCGGTCCGCCTCCAGGCGCAGGCCGAGACCCAGGCGGTCGGCGGCAAACTTCTCGAAATAGGCGGTGTAGTCGCGGCTGGTGAAGGCGTTGTCGTCGCCTCCGCCGCGGGCGACCCGGCGACTGAACTCGCCGGGGCCATGAGCGGCGGTGCCCTTGAACATCATGTGCTCCAAGAGGTGGGCGAGGCCGGTTTTGCCCGGCACCTCGTTCTTGGAGCCCACGTGGTACCAGACTTGAACGATGGCCACCGGTGCACTGTGGTCTTCCAGGGTGACCACCCGCAGGCCGTTGGCGAGGCGATGCTCCTGCACCGGGAGGGAGAGGTCCTCGCCGTGCGCCGTGGGCGCCGCGAGGAGCCCGATGAGGAGGAGAGACAGGATTCGGGACATGGGATGGGGGCCGGTGGCGGGGGCATGGATAGCAGAGGCGGGAGCGATGGGGAACCCCGCACGGCCGCTAGCCGGTCGAGGATCATGCCAGGCGGCGTAGGAGGTAGGGGTAATTTGGCCCCGGCTGGATCTGGCCGAGGATCGGACGGCCGGCGCCGCCGGTGATTGGGCCGACCTCCTGCCCCACGCCGCACAGGCACTGCTCGCCGAGGAGGGCGAAGCCCACGGCCTCGACCGCGTCCGGGTCGCTGCCGTGGCGATCTGCGCTCTCGACCGGCAGCGCCGCGCAGGCGGCGCGGATCTCTTCCACCAGGGTCTGGTTGTGGGAGCCGCCCCCGCACAGGATGAGCCGCCGCCAAGCACTCGCAGTGGCGATGCGGCGCAGGTGGTCGGCGAGATTGGCCGCGATGTAGTGGCACGCGGTGCGCAGGGTGTCCTCGGTGGAGCACCCGGCCGCGGCGCAGGCGGTCGCGAAGGCCGCTATGAAGTCGGGGCCGAACCGCTCGCGACCCGTGGACTTGGGTGGCTCCGCCCGGAGAAACGGGTCGTCGAGGAAGGGTGGCAGGAGGTCGGACCGGGCGTGTCCGCGGGCCGCGAGGCGGCCGTCACCATCGAACCCCTGCCCGCCGGTGAGCTGGCGGTAGAGGGGGTCAAGCAGGAGGTTGCACGGCCCCAGGTCGTAGCCCCGGGTCGCGCCGGTCGCCGGCAGCTCGGAGAGGTTGGCGATGCCGCCCAGGTTGAGGACCAGGCGGTCCTCTTCCGGCTCCCCGAAGAGCCGGCGGTGGAAGAGGGGGGCGAGGGGCGCACCCTCGCCGCCGCCGGCGACGTCGTGGCTGCGGAAGTGGCCGACGGCCGTGGTCGCCAGCCCCCGCGCCACGGTGGCTAGGTCGCCGAGCTGCCACGAGTAACCGGAGGCCGGGTCGTGGGCGACGGTGATGCCGTGGCACGCGACGAAGTCGGCTCGCTCGCGGCCGCCGGCGCGGCGCACGGCGTCGACGAAGGCGCGGCCCACCGCCACGTCGAGGGCCGCCATCTCTGGTGCGGCCAGCGGCTCCCCCAGCAGGGCCGGGCGCAGCCGGGCGGTCAGGTGTTGGGGGAGTGGCTGGGTGGAGAACCGCAGGAGCTCGGTGCCGCGTAGCCAGGCCACGTCGACCCCGTCCAGGGACGAGCCGCACATCACGCCGATCGCCGTCGCTTGATCTCCGAGCATCGCCCCACGATAGTGCGATGCGCTGTTTTTTTCACCGTGCGGAGGTTTGGATGTCGGGGTTACGTCTCGCCGCCGTGCAGATGGCGGCGGGTCCGGATCAGGCGAATAATTTGGCCCGGGCGACCCAGTGGGTGCAGCAGGCCGCCGCGCACGGGGCGCGGGTCGTGGCCCTGCCGGAGCTTTGCCTGTGGCGCGGCCGCGGCTCACAGTACTGGGATCACGCGGAGACGGTTCCCGGTGCCCTGAGCGACACTCTCGCCGGGCTGGCGCGGCGGTTTCAGGTCTTCCTGGTCGGTGGCTCCCTCCTGGAACGTGGCACGGAGGGACGTTGCTATAACACCAGCCTGCTCTTCTCGCCCTCGGGTGAAATCCTCGCCAGGTACCGCAAGATTCACCTGTTCGACGTCGCCCTCGAGGGTACGGGGGTGGTGGTACGGGAGTCGGATCGGATCCTACCCGGTGCGGAGGCGGTGGTGGTGGCGACCGAGGTCGGCCGGCTGGGCCTGACGATCTGCTACGACTTGCGGTTCCCGGAGCTGTTCCGTGCCCTGGCCGATCAGGGGGCCGAGATCCTCTTCTTGCCGGCGGCTTTTACCCAGTACACCGGCCGTGCCCACTGGCAGGTGCTGTTGCGAGCCCGGGCCATTGAGAACCAGGCCTTTGTCGTCGCCCCGGCCCTGATCGGGCCGATGGAGAACGGCATCCCCACCTTCGGCCACACCATGATCGTCGACCCGTGGGGCCGTTCGCTCGCGCGCCTCGGGGCCGAGGAGGGGGTGGCGGTGGCCGACCTCAACTTCGCCGAACTACAGCGGATCCGGCGCCAGCTACCGGCGCTCCAGCATCGGCGGTCAGACCTCTTTTCGCCGCCGGCTAGAAGTGGAGGCTGACCACCGCCTGCACGGCGTCGCGCCCCTCATCATAGGAGAGGCCGTAGCTCACGTGGCTCCGCCCTTCGAGCTCGACGGCGATCAGCCGGTCGTCCAGATCCACCTCGACGTTCGTTGACCAGCCGCGCCGGTGGCTCAGGTCGACGCCGAAAGACAGGTCGAAGAGGTCGCCCTGGATGCGGCAGGTAAGGGGCCGGTCGGGATGGGTGGACTCGTCGTCGGGGGTGATGCCGAGGGCCCGGGCCACCCCCGGGCGGAGGTGACGCAGCCGGTTATAGGTACCGCGGAGGCCGGCGTCGAGCAGCTCCTCCCGCAGGTGGCCCCGGAGGGCCCGCAGGGCGCCGTTGCCCTCCTCGTCTCCACGGTAGGCGCGTGTGAAGTGGGTGGTGCTCCCAGATTCGAGGGAGGAGGTATGTACCGTCTGGCTAAAGGCCGGTACGGCAAACAACAGGGAGAGGAGGAGGGCAACGGTTTTCATGTTGGGTCGTGGTTGGATACGACCCGTTGTGCATCTCCCGTGCCGGCCACTTCCGCCCTGGGGTGCGACGAGAAAACCCTGTACCGGCAGGACGTTCGGGCGCCAGGTGCGCCGCGATGGGGGGGCTTCCCGCTGGCCGGTGCGCAAGGCACCTGTTCGGGGATTCGGGCAGCGGGCCGCGACCGCTCTCCCGACCCCCTGAGGGTTAGCCGGGCGGCGTGGGGGCCGGCGGTGCCGCCGCATCGGCGGTCGTGCCGGCGGCGGGGGGCGGGGCGTAGATCGCCCGGTACGCCCCGTAGTGGCTCAGGACACGCTCCACGTAGTTCCGGGTCTCCTGGAAGGGAATGGTGGCGATGAACTCCGGCGTCCCCCGCTCCGGATCGGTCGCCAGCCACTGCGTGACCCGATGTTCCCCCGCATTGTATGCGGCGAGCGCCGCCGCGGTATTGCCGTGGAAGAGTTCCAGGAGGTCGGCAAGGTAGCGCGTCCCGAGGCGCAGGTTGATCTCCGGTTCGAAGAGCTGCCTGCGATCGGTGAGCGACATCTCCAGGCGAGTGGCGAGCACCCGGGCCGTGGGCCAGATGAGCTGCATCAGGCCGTGGGCGCCGGCCGGCGAGTAGGCCCGGGGGTTGTGGCCGCTCTCCTGATTGATGAGGCTGGCCAGGAGGTATGGGTCCACCCCGTAGCGCGCCGCTTCCCGCTCGAGGAGGGGACGCTCCGGGAGGGGATACAAGGCGCGCCACACCGCTACCGGCAGCCCTTGGTCGCCGCGGATCAGCGCCTTGCCATACTGGCGGCGGAGCCTGACGAGGGACAGGTCGTTACCCCCGAGATCGCTGAGGAGAAGGAGATAGGGCAGGCGTGCCTCGGGCGGAATCCGGTCGGCATACACCGCGTATCCGATCTCACGCTGGGCGAGATCCCGCAGACCGAGGCTGGCGAGTAGCCGCGCGCGGTCGAGGGACGAGCTCGGGGGTGGCTCCAGGTGGGTATCGCGCTGGGCGATCAGCCGGAAGCCTTCCTCGGCCTCGGGATCACCCATGAGGGCGAGGCGGCGCGCTGCCTCCTGGGCGAAGTAGTCCCAGCGGTTGGGGGCGAAGGTGGCGCGGTAGTCGCGCTGGGCGGCGCTTGGGTCGCCCAGGTTCTCCGCGCACCGGCCCGCCCAGTAGAGCGCCTCGACCCGGTCGTGGGAGGTGTGGCCGTAGCGCTGCACCAGGGTGGTGAACCAGCGACGGGCGGCCTCCCAATCCTGAGCCTGGTAGGCGATCCAGCCGAGGCGCAATAGCGCGTCATCCGTCCGCGGACCGCGGGGCTGGAGTCGGTCGAGCTGGATGAGGCGTAGCCGCGCCTTCTGCAATTCCCCGCGCAGGTGGTGGTGTTTGCCCAGCATGTACAGCGCCTTGCCGGTCTCCGGATCGGCGGGGAAACGCTCGACCAGGGTGTCGACGAGCTGCATGGCGCGGGTGCGTTGCCCGAGTCGCAGGCGCGCCTCGGCCTCGCGGTCGAGCAGCTCGGGGACCAGGGGGCTGTCGTAGTGGCGCCGCACGGCACGATGGAAGGTGGCGGCGGCCTGGGCGAAGTCCCGGCGGTAGAATTGTGCCTTGCCGAGCTGCAGCGCGACGTGGTCCATGCGAGCGAAGTCCGGGACGCGGCGTTGCAACAGGCGTAGGGTGTGGATCACCTCATCGTGGTGGTAGCGCCCGGCGGCGCGGGTGGCCCGGGCGTACAGGGCGGCGCCATCGGCGCGGGGCACGGCCGCGTGGTGCGCCAGGCGGAGCTGGGCACGCACCGCCTCGTCCGCCATCTCATCGCCGGGAAACTCCTCCCACACCCGCTGGTAGAGGCCCTGTGCCGTGCCGTATTGGCCCAGGACCTCATGGAGTCGGGCCTGATCGTAGACGGCTTGGGCGAGGAACTCCTCGCCGCCGGCGGCCACGTATTGTTCGAGAGTGCGGATCGCCGCCTCGGAATGGCCGGTCGCCTCCTGGGCGGCCGCCAGGTGGCGCAACGCCGCCGGCACCAGGCGCGGGTTGGGGTCGGCCAGTACCGCCTGCAGGAGGGCGGCGGCCTCGTCCGGCCGATCGGCGCCCAGGGCCGCCTGCGCGGCGAGCAGCCGCAGGGTGCTAGCGAGGGGAGGAAAGGCGTCGATGCTCTGGCGCAGCAGCGGGTACGCCGCACCAGCGTCACCCTGCTGGAGTCGCGTGTAGCCCAAGAGGAGGTCGCGGGCGGGCCGACTGGCGGCAGGCAGGGCGCCGTCTACCGCTGTGAGGAGGTGAGGGACCTCCGCGTACTGGTCCGCCCAGAGCGCCTCGACCACACTTTCTAGCCCGGCCGGCGGTGGGTAGGGGAGGGAAGCGGCGGAGAGACCGGTCGCCCAGAGAAACCACCAAGGGATCCACCATCGCCACACCATTGCGCCGTCCCCGATCACGTCTCGACGTCGATCTCTTGCGCGAGGATGCGTTGCTCGATGAAGGCACGCAGGGCCTTGGCTGCCGTCCCGCCGAGCTGCTCGCGCAGCCCTTTGATCGGGATGATGGCCTTCGCCATGGTGCGCCGCCCGCCGGCGTTGCCCACGTCGCCAAACGCCTTTGCGGTGACCTCGCCGGCATTCTTGAGGTATCCCACGTTGCGCACCGCCACCACCAGGTTGCCGTCCAAGACCCCCGAGGCGAAGACCCACGAGATCGCCTCGAAGCGCAGGCAAAAGTCGGCGAACTGGGTGATCACATCGTCGCGTTGTACCGGTCCGAGGTGGGCGAAGAGCTTGCCGTCGATCACCCGGCGCTCCACCAGCGCCCGCCCGATGTGATCGATGTCCGCGGCCGGTAGCTGAGCTCGCTCCATGCGACTGATTGCCCGGCGGTTGGCCCGGGCGTAGAGAAAAAAGAAGGACCTCAGGTCCGCGATATGGTGGGTACCCTGCAAGAACTGGGTATCGGTTTTCACCGCGTAGAACAGGGCGGTGGCCAGCCGCTGGTTGATCTCTACGTCGGCGGCGCGGAGAAACTCGGTCATCATGGTGGAGCTCGACCCATAGCTGACGTGGATCTCGCGGAACTGGGCGTTGTAGCCGCGCAGCTCCGGATGGTGATCGATCACTAGATCGACCTTCGGGTGGCGCTCACCGAAGTACGGTGGCTGCACGTCGACCAGGGCGATGCGCTCGAACCGTGCGAGATCGATCTGCTCCATCGGTACGATCTCGATCGACAGGTCGGCGAGCATCTTTAGATTCTCCGGCCGCGTGACCGGTTTATACGACGCTAGGGGGCAGGTCTGCGGCTTGCGCCCCAGGAGGGTACGCAACGCCAGACCAGCGGCGATACCGTCCGGGTCCGGGTCGTCGTGGAGCAGGATGAGCACCCGCTCCGCGTTGGCGAAGTGGTTGCGCACCGCCTGGATGCGGCTGCGGATCGCCTGCAGGTGGAGGATGTGATCGCCATGGGGTTCGAACAGCTCACGGGTGTAGACCGGGCGGACCCGGGGGCTCTCCGGCAGTTGGTATTCCAGGTGGGAGTGGAGGATCGGGATGACCGAGCAATCGACCGCGAGATCGACGACGTGGGTGACGAGTCGCTGGAGGTTGCTCGGTCGGGGCAGAAAGATGATGAACACGTCGCCGGGCTCCACCTCGGCCTGGCGCAGCCAACTGCGGGTGTCGATACGCACGTGGCGGACCTCGAGGCCTGCCTTGGCCATCCGCTCGCACGCCCGCTTGCCGGTGACCAGGAAACGAATCTGGTCACCGCGGTCGAACTGGGCGGTGAGAAAGCCGTGCAATACGTCGCTGCGGCTGACGGCGATGTATTTCATCCTCGGATCCTAACGCTCCGCAGGGTGTTCGCCACCCCGATGCGCGTGATTACACCGGCTCCGCTGCACTGCGCATCGGCACGCATCGCCCCGGCGACGCGGTAGCCCGCGACTCGTTGCCCGCGTGGCTGCAGCCTGGTGCGAGGATCTACGGCGATCTCCACTCGCGCATTGATGCAATGTGAAATTTGCCGGCGATCTGTCGGGTCGGGTCGGACTCTATCTCGGTGCTTCCGGCGACTTCCCCGATGTCTGCGTCAGCTTTTCCAACAGGGCGCGGGCGGCGGGCGCCTCGGGAAACTCGGAGGAGGTCTTCAATGCACGGTTGAGGGCCACGACGGCACCCACGGCATCGCCTTGGTCGGACAGGATGACTCCCCGGTGGTAGGACAGAACGGGTACATCGGGTCGTAGTTGTTGCGCCTCGTCGAGCCGCCGCAACGCCTCTTCATAGCGCCCGGCCTTGGCGAGGGCCCAGCTCCAGGTGTCGAGAATCCACCACTGCCCCGGGCGCAGGCCATTCGCGGCCTCCGCGCGAGTGATGGCATCCTGGGGT
>DASWHD010000178.1:0-8137 GCA_036393335.1 bacterium | reverse complement strand
ATGCGCGCTAACCGAAGTGTCGGTCCTCGGCGAAGAACCGCGCGAAGCGACGCTCGAACATCACCTCTGCCATGCCTACCGGCCCGTTGCGGTGCTTCCCGATCTGGATCTCCGTGGGCCACGCCTCGTCCTCCTCGTGGGCCTTGTCCGGGTCGCGGTGCAGGAAGAGGACGATGTCCGCGTCCTGCTCGATGGCGCCGGACTCCCGCAGGTCGGAGAGCTTCGGCCCGTCCTTGCGCTCCTCCACCCGCCGGGAGAGCTGTGCCAGGGCCAGCACCGGCACGTCGAGCTCCTTGGCGAGGGCCTTCAACGACCGGGAGATCTCGCCGATCTCCAGGTCGCGTCGCTCCACCTTGCCCGCCACGTGCATGAGTTGCAGGTAGTCGACGATGATCAGGTCGCAGCCGTGCTCCGCCTTCATGCGCCGCGCCCGGGCGCGCATCTGCATGGGCGTGAGGGTCGGGGCGTCGTCGATGTAGATTCTTGCCTCGGAGAGTCGGCCCGCGGCGTTGGTGATCTGGTGCCAATACTCCTCGTGGAGCCGACCGCTGCGCACGAGTTGTGCATCGACCTGGGCCTCGGCGCACAGCATCCGCAGAGTGAGCTGGAGGCTCGACATCTCCAGGGAGAAGATCCCGACCCGGGCGCCGTTGCGGATCGCGGCGTTGGCGGCGATGTTCAGAGCGAAGGCGGTCTTGCCCATCGCCGGGCGGGCCGCGAGGACGATCAGGTCCGAGCGCTGCAAGCCGAGAAGCCTGCGATCGAGGCCATCGAAGCCGGTGGCGACGCCGAGCAGATCGCTGCCGCGATCGTGCATCGCCTCGATGTTCTTGAATGCCTCCTTGACCAGGGGATTCATCCCCCGAAAGCCCCCCGTCACCTGCGACTCGGCGAGGGAGAACAGACGCTTTTGCGCCTCGTCCAGGAGCTCGGCCGCGGAATCCATCCCTTCACAGCAAGAAGTGGAGATCTCCTGGGCTGCCGCCAGGAGCTGACGGAGGACGTACTTCTCGCGGACGATCTGGGCGTGGTACTGGATGTTGCCGGCGCTGGCCACCATGCCGGACAGCTCGGCCAGGTAGGCGGCCCCACCGACTTCCGGCAGCACGCCGTCGCGGGTCAGGGCCTCGGCGATGGTCAGCTCGTCGATCGGTATGCTGGTGGTGGCCAGGCGCACCATCGCCGCAAAGATCCTGCGGTGCGCAGGACTGTAAAAATGGTCCGCCGCCACCTTCTCCAGGGCGGCGTGGATGGCGTCGTTGTGCCACAGCACCGCCCCCAGGACCGCTCGTTCCGCCTCGAGGTTCTGCGGCGCGGTCACCTTGGGCAAGGTCTCCTGCACGGTTGGCATGGGAAGCGACCGGAAGAAGGGAGGAAATGAAGAGGCCCCCCGGCCGGGACGCCGGGGGGCCTCGAAGATAACGGAACCGGGGCCGAAATTCGACCCGTCGGTTACTCCGCGGCCGGCTGGCTCTCGGGTGTCTCGGTGGCCGCTCCAGCAACCGCCTCCGCCGCAGCGCTGCCCTCCTCGGGCTTGACGCTCAGCCTGATCTCGGCCACGACGCCCTGCGGCAGCTTGACGGTGGCCGTGTAGTCACCCGGGGTCTTGATCGCCTCGTCGAGGAGGATCTTGCGCCGGTCCACGTTAAAGCCACGCCCTTCGAGCTGGCGTGCGATGTCCATGGTGGTCACCGCGCCGTAGAGATGGCCGGACTCCCCGACCTTGACGATGAACTCCAGCTCCTGAGCGCCGAGGTTCTTCGCCAGGTCCTCCGACTCCAGCCGCACGCGCTTGATCTTCTCCGCCACGATGCGCTGGTAGTGCTCCATCTGGCGCAGATTGCCGCGCGTGGCGAGGACCGCCTCGCCCCGTGGCAGCAGATAATTGCGGGCGTAACCGCGCTTCACCGAGACCACCTGGCCCATCTCCCCCAGGTGATCAATCGTCTCCATCAACATGACCCGCATGGTTCCCATCGGCGCGCTCCCGCACCGGGCTGACGCCCGGGCCAACTGGTTGTCCGCAAAGGTCGTGAAGGATAGAAGCGGCCCCCGGTGGGGTCAAGAATTAGCTCCCACCACGGGCCTGCGCACGGAAACCGGCGTCCCCGTGCGTGTGGGTCGTCAACCTGATCCGTCGCTCCCAGCTCGGTGCGGTCGTTCATCGGACGTTCAGTTCAGCTCACAACCGCTGCCGGCAAAGGTGCCCGACTCCCCGCCGTCATCGCTCCACGAGCCGCTGAGGGTGCCGGCAGCCGTATTCATGGTACCGGTGATCTCGGCGCCGTCCGTGGTCGTCGCCGTCAGGGCGGTACCCGTCAGAGTGCCAGTCAGGTGGATCAGCTCATCGCTCGCCGGGCATCCTCAGCAGATCCTGACGGCAAGCATTGCGATGGCGCCGCCGTCGAATCCCTGAATCGGAAAGTCTACCTGATCATCGGCTCGCCGGAGGCCAATGACGTAAAGCAGCGGCAGGTAGTGATCGGGAGTCGGGACTGCCAGGGCGGCGTCCTCACCGAGCCTTGTGTAGTCGACCAGGGCGTCGTGGTCCCCTGCCACGAGCAGCGCCCGCACTCGCTCCTCGAAACGCACGGCCCAGTGGAACGGCGCCGCCGTCCGCTGGCCCCAGACGTAGGCGTGCAGGTTGTGCACCACGTTGCCGCTACCGATCACCAGCACCCCTTCGTCGCGCAGCGGCGCGAGCCGCTGGCCGAGGCGGTAGTGGAAAGACGGCGGCTGGGTCGCGTCGATGCCGAGCTGGACCACCGGCACGTCCGCCGCGGGAAAGAGATGGCGCAGGACCGACCACGTCCCATGGTCCAGCCCCCAGCGATCATCCCGGCCCACCGGCACCGGTGCGAGCAAGTCGGCGACGTGCGCCGCGAGGGCGGGTGAGCCACGGGCCGGGTACTGGACGTGGTACAGGTCCGCCGGGAAGCCGGCGAAATCGTGAATCGTGCGCGGCGCATCCATCGCCGTCACCGAGGTACCCGGCAGATACCAGTGGGCCGAGACGGCCAGCACCGCCACGGGCCGCGGCAGCGCAGCGCCGATCGCCGCCCACGCCCGGCTGTAGTCGTTGGTCTCCAGGGCGTTCATCGGGCTACCGTGCCCGAAGAAGATCGCCGGCATCGCTCCGCTCATGCCCGTTGCCTTCCTGTCCCGCCGGGGAACGCCTTCCTCGGTCCGGCTCTACGGGCGCGAGTCAATGAGGTACGACAAGATGTCTCCCATCATGGTGTTGATCACGGCGTAGCGCGCGGGCACCCATTGGAGGATCGCTTCCTCATTCTGCACGTAAGGTGATGGGACAAGCTCGTCCCGGCAATGGGTGACGAGTGCCTGTGCGCTCGCCGGCGTGGTCTCCAGATGGAATTGCAGGCCGATCACCGACTGGCCGAGCTGGAACGCCTGGTGTTCGCAGCCACGGCTGCGCGCCAAGTGAACCGCGTCCGGCGGCAGGTCGAACGTCTCGCCGTGCCAATGGAACACGTTTAAGGACGGCGGAAAACGAAACACCGAACCGTTGCCTGCACCCACCGCGGTCACCGGGAACCAGCCGATCTCCTTCTCCCGGTTGGCATAGACCCGCGCCCCCAGGGCGCTGGCGATGAGCTGCGCCCCCAGGCACACCCCGAGGACCGGGACGCCTGCCTCGATCGCGCGTCGGATGCATCCCTTCTCCGCCGCCAGCCACGGCAACTTCGCCTCGTAGTTCACGCTCATCGGCCCGCCCATTACCACCAGCAGGTCCACCTGACCCACGTCAGGCAACGGGTCGCCCGCGAAGAACCGCGTCCGCGTCACCTCCGCCTTCGTTGCGGCGAGCCACGGGCCGATGCTCCCCAGCCCTTCGAACGGCACGTGCTGGAAGTAGTGTGCGCGCATGGTGATGTTCCCGAGCGTCGCGCCTCACCGCGACCCCGTCGCGGACAATGAGGATACGCGACACCGCGTCGTATTGCAGTGCCTCCCGACGTCCAGCCTGTGGCGCCGTGCAGTGGATAAGATGACGCCGGACATAGCTGGGACCCAGTCCCTCCCGCGCCCGCAGGAGACGGCGGTGTCGGTCGCGACCACCGTCGGACCGACACCGCCGCGGACACAAACGCGCCGTGTCACCTGCAAGAACGATTCTGGCCGCAGCTCGGGTCGGCACAGTCTGTCAGACCATCGCCGTCGTTATCTGCCCCGTCGGAGCAGGTCCGCCCTTCCTTCACTGTCGCCACCACAACCGGCGACACACGCTGCGCTGCTGGCTCAGTCGGAGCCATCGCAGTCGCGGGCACCGTCACAGTCGCTCTTTATCGCCTGATCGACAGCGCGGATCGGACTGCGCGCTCGCGGTGTGGCACAAGCGGTAGTCGCCGCTGAATGGGTCGGAGTCGAGATCGAAGCCGTCGGCGTGCCGGCCGTAGCTGCTGCGCGCAACACAGTCGGCGACGAACAGGGTGAAGGGCATCAACAGGAACGCAAAAGCGATCAGCGCAATCGTGTGTTTCATCGTGGGGCTTCTCCCTCCCGGTGGTGTACTGGTGGCTATCGCAATCGCGATGCCATGCGGTCGAAGCACCCTCCGCGACCCAGGATGGCGATCCCCGAGATCGACGCCCCCCCGCGAAGAAACCAACGGTTATCCACCGCGTTACCGCGACCGCGGCACGTGCGGCGAAGGCCCGGGGACCCTTCTGCGGACGCCCCGTGTGGTCAATCACCGTCACGGCTGTACCAAATTTTCCGACACTGCGGGTCCCCGTTGGGGCGCAGGGACCCCAACTCCAATCAATCGTAAGGCGCGTCAAGGCGGACCGTGCCAGCAGCGCGGCTGGCCCCCGTGTGGAGGTTCGCACCGTGTGGCGTGAATCTGGCCAAACGGTCTCTCGCCGCTCACCGTAGGTCAGAGCGTCAGCCCACGGGGAACGAGGGCGATCATCAGGCCGGCGACCACGAGCTTTACCAGGCTGCCGTAGATGCGGCCGATGAGGGCGCCCTTGGCCACCGCCCGGGCGTTGGCCGCGTGGGTGGTGCGGTAGCGAAGGCACCGGCAAGGGCGCCCGCGAAAGCGCCGAGGATTGGGGCGTCCAACGCCTCACAAAATGGACCGAAAGGATACGTACATTCAATATTCAACGTCACAACATAATCAAATATGAATTATAATGCGTGAAACGATGCTCCACGTGGCGTGACGGGAACAGGCTTCACAGGTGCTGTCACCGGTACTTTTAATGGTTTGCAGGCCGCCATCCCGGACACCGTTGATCGCGAGCAGCGAACATCGGTCAGTGAAGCGAGCCACGCTGGCCGTCGTACATGGGAGGAAGCCGCCATGCCGTTTGCCGATGAGATGCTGAGCCGGATACGGCCGGAACATATTCGCAACGAGGTGCACCTGCCGCGGCGGCAGGACGCTTTCTCCTCGCCGGTCGACTGGCGCGACGAAGTTCTGTACTTCCTGCTGGTCGACCGCTTCAGTGACGGACAGGAGGCGACGCGCCCGCTGCTCGATCGCGGCAACCTCGCCGCCGCACGCCCGGCGCTGGCGAGCGGCGAGCCCTGGCGTTTCGACCGCTGGGCGCAGTCCGGTGCGGAGCGCTGGCAGGGCGGGACACTACAGGGTGTGAAGTCGAAGCTGCCTTATCTGAGCCGCCTCGGGGTGACGACCCTCTGGCTCAGCCCCGTGTTCAAGCAACGCGGTCACCTCGACACCTACCACGGCTACGGCATCCAGGATTTTCTCGATGTGGATCCGCGTTTCGGCACCCGTGCGGACTTCGTCGAACTCGTGGCCGCCGCGCACGCGCAGGGTATCCGCATCATCCAGGACATCATCTTCAACCACTCCGGAGCGAACTGGCTCTATCCCGGCGATGTGATGCAGCCGCCGTTCCGGCCCTTTCCAGGGCACTACGATTTCGGCCGCTGGCGCGGCAGCCAGGGAACCCCGGTCGAGGCCATTGGCAGCGGTGAGGATGGGGTCTGGCCGCGGGAGTTGCAGGACCCCGGCCGCTATACTCGCGCCGGCAGCGGCAACCTCGGCGCGGGTGATATTTGCGACCCACACGCCGAGCACAAGCGCACCGACTTCGAGGACCTGCGCGATTTCAATCTGGAGACCCGGGACGGGCTCGCCGATCTGGCGCGTTGCTACAAGTACTGGATCGCCCTGAGCGATTGCGATGGTTTTCGGATCGATACCCTCAAACACGTCTCGCTCGAGGAAGCGCGCACCTTCTGCGGCACGATCAAGGAGTTCGCGGCCAACCTCGGCAAGCGCAATTTCCTGCTCATCGGCGAGGTCGCCGGTGGCGACTTTGCCCAGGACCGCTACCTCGACGTCCTCACGCGCAACCTCGACGCCGCTCTGGACATCGGCGGCATGCGGCTCACCCTCAATCAGGTCGCCAAGGGGCTGGCGCATCCCGACACCTATTTCAGCGGCTTTAATCCCGGTTGTGCCGAGATGGGCTCGCACCGCAACCTGGGCAACAAACACGTCTCCATCCTGGATGACCACGACCACGTGTTTGGGGAGAAGATCCGCTACTCGTCTGAGGCCGCGAGCACCCACCAGGTCGTTGCCGGGGTAGCGCTGCAGTTGTTCACCCTCGGCATCCCGTGCCTTTACTATGGAACCGAGCAGGCATTTGCCGGGCCGGAGCCCTCGGAAAGGCAATGGCTGCCGGGCTGGAAAGCCTCCGACCGCTACCTGCGGGAAGCCATGTTCGGGCCGGTGCATCCGCGCAAGACCGGCCGCGACGGCCTGGAGGCGGTGCCGGCGGGGCTGGACCCAGACCTGCCCGGCTTCGGGCCCTTCGGCACCGCGGGACAGCATTGCTTCGATGAAGCGCATCCGGCGTTCCGGCGCATCGCCGCGCTCGCAGGACTGCGCGCAGCCGTCCCGGCCTTGCGCCAGGGGCGGCAATACCTCCGGCCGATCTCCTTCCTCGGCAAGCCGTTTGCCGTATATGGACCGGCAGAGATCGTCGCCTGGTCCCGCATCCTCGACGACGAAGAGGTAGTGTGCATCCTCAACTCCCACGGCACGGCATCCCGCGGCGCAGACGTCCTAGTCGATGCCGCCTTGAACGGGAATAGCATGCACGTGCTCGCCAACACCGCCCAGGCGGCCGACCCGGCCGGTTTCACCGGAGACCACCCCGCCGGCTCCGTGCTGACGGTCCAGGGCGCCGCCGATGGCAACGCCTTCATCACGGTGCGCGACCTCGGTCCGTCCGAGTTGCTGGTGGTGTCGAATTACCCGCTGGATTAAGGCAGCGGATTTCCAGGCTCGTGACCGGTCTTGAGATGATGCGGCGTGACGCGACTGGGAATCCGCCGCCAGGCGCATCATGCCGCTGGTCAGAACGCCAGGCCGTGGGTGACGAGGGCGATCATCAGGCCGGCGACCACGAGTTTTACCAGGCTGCCGGCGATGCGGCCGATGAGGGCGCCCTTGGCGACCGCCCGGGCGTTGGCGGCGTGGGTGGTGCGGTAGTACTCCACCGCGAACGCCCCCGCAAAGGTCCCGGCGAAGGCGCCGGCGAGGGAGCCGAGGATCGGCGCGACCGCCGAGCCGAGGATCGCGCCCAAGATGCCGCCGCCGATGCCCCCGAGGGCGCTCCACACGCTACCCCGCGCCTGCCTCGCGCCGAGAAACCCGAGGACCCCTTCCAGCAGCTCGGCGAGCACGGCGAGAATGAGCAGGGTGATGGTCACCCACCACGGCAGGTGGACACTGCCGGCGGCCAGCGTGAACAGGAGGGCGGCAAGGACGATCAATAGCTGCCCGGGGATCCCCAGGGGGATCACCAGGAATCCGGCCACCATCGCCAGGTAGAGTAGGATCGTCCCCAGGACCAGGCCGCCGGTGGCGAACATCGTCTCTCCTTCGTGGCGTCCGTCGTGGATACTGTTGCGGCGTACCGTACCCTATCCACGCCGCATTTCTCCTGGCATTCGAGTGGAAGCCTCACCGGCATTGCGGGTCCTGACCCTGCTCCTCGTGGCGACGGGGATCATGGCGTGTGCCGCGGCCTACGTCGGGGGCCGGCTCCTCGGCCCCCTCCCCGGCCCGTGGCGCGGCGTGGCGTGGGCGGCGATGCTCCTGCCCACGGTGGGATGGCCGTGGCTGTTG
>DASWHD010000177.1:0-7866 GCA_036393335.1 bacterium | reverse complement strand
AGCCGCGCCAGACGGCGGGCACTTTCACGCTCGATCAGGGCGCGCAATCCCGCGTGGATCAGGGCCGTTCGCTCCTTCATCCCGGTGATGCGCTGGGCCTCCCCGAGCAGTTGGTCATCCAGATTGATGGTCGTACGCATGATCGTCATTCCTCCAAAGATGCCTCGATCATACATCAAGCGATGCCCGCTTCAATGCCTCTCGTCCGCCTGTGGCACCGTGCCGAAAGTCGGACGCTGGCCGATGGTTGCCAGGACCATGGGAATATCAGTCGATCCTGAACGCGGCGCCTTTCTCGATGGTGCGGAGGTGTGTAGAAAGGGGACGTCCCACTTCGCTCGAAAGATCCCTGATGAACGTCAATGGCACCCACTACCGCACCGTGTGGATGGAGGGGGCGGTGGTGCGGATGATCGATCAGCGGTGGTTGCCGCACCGGTTCACGGTGGTCAAGCTGACCACGGTGGCCGAGACCTGTACCGCGATCCGCGACATGTGGGTGCGGGGCGCCGGGGCGATCGGGGCCACCGCCGGCTACGGCATGGCGCAGGCGGCGTTGCTTGCGGACGGCGACGACTGGCGCGAGCAGGTCGCCCAGGCGGCCGCGGCGCTCTGCGCGACGCGGCCGACGGCGCACAACCTGTTCTACGCGGTAGAGCGGGTGGCGGCGGCGATCGATGGCAGCGCCGACCTGGGGGAGGCGCAGGAGCGGGCGGTGGCCGAGGCACAGCGCATCGCCGACGAAGACGCCGCGGCGTGCGAGCGGATCGGCCGCTACGGCGAGCCCCTGCTGCCGGATGGCGCCCGGGTCCTCACCCATTGCAACGCCGGCTGGCTCGCCTTCGTCGACTGGGGCTCCGCCCTGTCGCCGGTGTATACCGCGGCGCGGGCCGGCAAGCGGGTCTCGGTGCTCGCCGATGAGACGCGGCCGCGCGGCCAGGGGGGGATGCTCACCGCCTGGGAGCTGGCCCAGGAAGGCATCGACCACCGGGTGATCGCCGACAACGCCGCGGCCCACCTGATGAGCCGCGGCGAGGTCGACCTGGTGATCGTGGGCGCGGACCGCATCGCCGCCAACGGCGACGTGGCGAACAAGATCGGCACCCTGGAAAAGGCGATCTGCGCGGCCCACTTCGGCATCCCGTTCTACGTGGCTGCGCCGACCGCGACCATCGACTGGCGCTGCGCCGCCGGCGGCGACATCCCCATCGAGGAGCGTGACGGCGAGGAGGTCCTCTCCGCCCAGGGCGTGGACGAGGCCGGTGCCGAGCGGCGGGTGCGCACCGCCAACCCCGGCAGCCAGGCGCGCAACCCGGCCTTCGACGTCACCCCGGCCGAACTGGTGCGGGCGATCCTCACCGAGCGCGGAGTAATGGCTCCGCAGGACCTCGCCAAGGTGCGGTAGCGACTTCGATGAACAACACAACGCAAAGGCCGGAGGTCGGTGTGCCGCCTGACCTGCGTCGCCAGATCACCGGGGTGATCCTCGCCGGCGGGCGGGGCCGCCGCATGGGCGGCGTGGACAAGGGGCTCGTGGAGATCGACGGTCGGCCCCTCGTGGCCCACGTGCTGGCGGCGTTGCGGCCGCAGGTCGGGCGGGTGTTGATCAACGCCAATCGCAACCAGGAGCGCTACGCCGAGTTTGGCTGCGAGCTGGTGGCGGACGCGATCACCGGCTACCACGGCCCCCTCGCCGGCATCGCCAGCGCCATGCAGGCGACGGACACCCCCTACCTCCTCACCGTACCCTGCGACGGGCCGCTCCTGCCGGCCGACCTCGCCGCCCGCCTGCACGCCACGCTGACCGCGGAACACGCCGACCTGTGCGTGGCCCACGACGGCGGCCGGCTCCAGCCGATCTTCGCCCTCGTGCGCCGCACCCTCCTGCCGCGGCTGCTGGCCTACGTGGCGGGGGGCGGCCACAAGGTGGAGGAGTGGTGCCACGAGCAGCGCCTCGCGGTGGCGGACTTCGCGGACTGCGCGGAGGCCTTCGTCAACATCAACACCCCAGCCGATCGGACCGTGGTGGAGCGCCGGATGGCGGCCGGCGCCTTCGCCGATCGACCGGTGCCGATCCTCGGCTTCGCCGCCTTCAGCGGCACGGGCAAGACCACCCTGCTGTGCCGCCTCATTCCCCTGCTCAAGGGGCGCGGCGTGCGCGTCGCCATGGTCAAGCACGCCCACCACACCTTCGACATCGACACCCCGGGCAAGGACAGCTACGAGCTGCGCAAGGCCGGCGCGGACCAGATGCTGGTCGCCTCCAGCCAGCGCTGGGCCCTGATGGTGGAGGATCCCCACGACGACCGCCCGGACCTGGAGCGCCTCCTCGCCCACCTCGACCCGGGCCGCGCCGACCTGATCCTGGTGGAGGGGTTCAAGGACGAGGCGATCCCCAAGATCGAGCTGCACCGCGCCGGCCTCGACCAGCCCCTCCTGTTCCCGGACGACGAGGACGTCATCGCCATCGCCACCGACGCGCCGCTGCCGGTGGCGACCGACCTGCCGTGCCTCGACCTCAACGACCCGACCGCCATCGCCGACTTCGTCTGCACGCACGTCCTCGGCCGTCACAATGCGTGACGAGCATCCGCGCGGCGCAAGACTCGCGGAATCCGTCGAACATCCACGCCGACTTGCCGCCCATGCTCACCCTCCAGGACGCGGGAAACCAGGAAGCCAGGAGGGGGAAGTCCATGAGCCATCTCTTGAAACCAGCGATAAACACAGATGAACACGGATGCCCGTGCCTATGTATCGCGCGGCTACCCAATCCCATCCGTGTCTCTCTATGTTCATCCGGGGTTCCCCCGCTCTGGATCGCTGGCGATCGGTCCGTCGGGGTGAGAAAAAGGTCATCGAAACGAACGGAATGCCGTACTGACGCCGAGGCGCGAGGGACACGGCCAAGCGCCCGAAGACTGAATCCGTGGCATAGCTCTTTTTCTGGCTTCCTGGGTTCCCGCGTTCCCTAGGCTCGTAGGGAGAACGCGTGGAACCATTGGCAGGGGGTGAGGGGCGACTTGCCACAAGGGGTGCGGATCGCACACGACGCGGCACGGTTGGCCTCGGAAGCCATTCAGGGGGACTATCCTTCCGCAGTCATCGGTGCCCTCTGTCCGCCCCACGTCCCGGTCGCCGGTTCAACAGCCATGCGGATCCGTCCGAGAATTTTGCTCGCCATCCTCGAGCACCACATCCGGCGCAACACAGAGCTCCGGGACCGCATCGGCATGGTCTTCCTGCTGACCTTCTTCGCCTTCTGCATCGCCGCCCTGGTGTTGTCGTAGCCCACATTTCTCGGTCGGGCGCGCGCGGCATCGCGCCGGCCGCCCCGAACCGGCGTCGGCCCGCACCGCCAGAACCGGGCAACGCCTCGCCAGGGGGATAGCAAACTCCCGGCGCTCGGGCTAAAAGGCCGCCCGCCCGGCCAAGGCGCAATCGCACAGCCGGCGTGTTGCGGGTCCGCCTCGAGGTCTGTGATGCGTCTGCTGTCCTTCAACGTCTATCGGTCGCTCGGTCTGCCCGGGGTCCACTACGTCAAGCCCGAGCACCTGCTGCGCCATCGCGACGCGATCCGGGCGGCAGACTGGGTGCTGTTCCCCGAGACGTGGCAGGTCAACGCCCTCCTCTACGCCTTCAAGGCGCGGATTTTCCCCAGCCCGGCCAGCTACTACGTGGGCTACAACAAGGTGGAGATGACCCGCGCCCTGGAGGTCCTGGTCCCCGACCACCTCCCGCGCACCCTGATCCTCCCAGCCACCGAGGCGGCCGTGGCGCAGGTGGTGGACGAGCTATCCTTTCCCGTGGTGCTCAAGGAGCCGCGCAACTCCATGGGCCGCGGCGTCTTCTTGGTGGAGAGCCGTGCCGAGCTGCGCGACCACGCCCGGCGCCTGGAGGTGCTTTACGTCCAGGAGTGTCTGCCCCTGGAGGCGGACCTGCGGGTGGTGTACGTGGGCGACCGGGTGGTCACCGCCTACTGGCGCCGCGGCGGCGACGGCTTCCATCACAACATTGCCGCGGGGGCCGAAGCGGATTTCGCCGACGTGCCCGAGGCCGCGGTGGCCATCGTGGACCGGGTTGCCCGGGAGCTGGGGATCAACTACGCCGGTTTCGACATCGCCATGGTGGGCGGTCACCCCTACTTCCTGGAGCTGAACCTCTTCTTCGGCTACGCCGCCCTCAAGGCCCGGGACATCCACCTCGGCCCGGTGCTCCTCGACTACCTCGAACGCCTCGCCCGCCCCGGCAACGAGCCGCCCCGCCCGGTGGCGGTCGGCTTCTGAGAGACGCGGACGGCGGGCGCGCCGGCTGCCCCCTTGCAGCCTGGCCCATTGCGGGAAACAGTGTGCCGGTGGCGAGCCGCGAACCTGGAGGTGGCTCCATGGGGAGTCTCCCCATCGCCCTGCTGATCGCGGCGGGGGCATATGGTGTGCTCGTTGCCCTGGTGTACTTCACCCAGGAGCGGCTCCTCTTTCTCCCCGGCGTGCCGGGCCGGGAGATCATCGCTACCCCCCAGGCGATCGGCCTGGATCACGAGGCCATCACCCTCACCACGGCGGACGGGGAGTGGCTCGACGCCTGGCTGATTCCCACCGCGAAACCCCGCGCCACCCTCCTCTTCTGCCACGGCAACGCGGGCAACATCTCCCACCGCCTCGACTCCCTGCGTCTCTTCCACGACCTCGGCCTCACTACCCTGATCTTCGACTACCGCGGCTATGGTCGCAGCACCGGCAACCCGTCCGAGGAGGGGACCTACCGCGACGCGGCGGCCGCGTGGCAGTACCTGACGCAGCAGCGCCACCTTCCCCCTGAGGAGATCGTCCTCTTTGGCCGCTCCCTCGGTGCTGCCGTCGCGGCCGAGCTGGCGACCCACCACCGCCCTGGTGCCCTGATCCTCGAATCGGCCTTCACCTCCGTGCCGGAGATGGCGGTCACGCTCTATCCCTACCTGCCGGTACGCTGGCTCGCCCGCCTCCATTACCCCACTGCCGACTACCTCGCCGCCACCACCTGCCCGGTGCTGGTGGTCCACAGCCGCGACGACGAGATCATCCCCTTCACTCACGGCCAGCACCTGTTTGCCGCCGCTCCCCAGCCCAAGCAACTACTGGAGCTCCACGGCGACCACAACACCGGTTTCATGGTCAGCCGGGACACCTACCTCGCCGGCCTCGACACCTTCCTGCACGACGCCCTCGGCCGGTAGCCCGCATTGCTCCCGCTATTCAGTCCATGTTGGCGGTAAGGGAAGGAAGATCGTTCCAGAGAACGCGCCGCTCAATCATCGGAGCTGGTAACCCTGGCGCTCGCCACATCGTAGAGGATGTTCATCACGACCTGGGTCCACCTGTTCAGGAGCACGACATCACTGCTGACCTTGAGACGCACATAGCTCCTCGGGAGAGGGGCAATCTCGCGCTCAAGACCTTACGGCGACTCCTCTTCGACTGCTGCCGGCGTCGCTTCCGTGGGGAGGCCGGCCTTCTTCCAGCCGGTCATGTGGCCGTCGAGGTAGAGGACGTGGGTATACCCGGCCTTGCGCAAGGCACGGCCCGCCCAGGCCGCCCGCGGGCCGTGGGCGCAGTAGACAACGATGGGCGCGTCCGCATCGATGGACAGCTCCCCGTGGCGGGCGCGCACCGACTGGAAGGGGATGTTGATCGCCCCGGGTAGGTGGCCCGCGTCGTACTCGGATGGCGATCGCACGTCGAGGACCACGGGTGCAGTACCGGTTGCGATCTGCTGGGCGAGGGTGTCGCGCGAGACCGCCGGCGAGCCGCCGAGCGAACACGAGACCAGGCCGGCCGCAAGCAGGCCAGCGGCCAAGGAGCGAATACGGTGACGCACACGTTTCATCGGTATGGCCAGGCCGGGCCACAGAATCGGATGCTTACCGCGGCGCTTCGGGCATCCACACTCTCGTTCAAAAAATTTACCGGTGCCCGTGGGACGCCGTCTACCATCAGGCGAAAAGAGTCGCTCCAAAACCCTTTATCCGAACCGCCTGTGTTGGTCAATCGTATGGAGAGATTCAAGGGAAGTTTCCCGGTATTCTGGCTGTCGACCTGCGCCGCCAGGACTTTGTAGATTCCATCCGCTCGATAGCTGCGCAATGTCACCGCCTCGTGGCGGTCGACGGTTCGGAGAACTCGCGCCGCGCCGTATCCTTCGTGGCGGCGGCTATTCTGGCTTCCGCGTCACCCTGCTGCACATCGTCTTGGGGCCCGCGGCAGGGAGATTTCCCCCAGCAGAAGCGACCGACGGCGGGCGATCCGTCCTGAGGACCGCGCTGCCGAGCGACCACGGTTAGGGGACGCTCACCCGCCCGATCGTTTGACGGTCCACCCCTCCTTCTCCAACTCCGCCACCACCCTGTCGCGGTGATCGCCCTGGATCTCGATCATCCCGTCCTTCACCGTGCCCCCCGAGGCGCACCGCCGCTTGAGCCGGGTGGCGAGTTAGAGGACGCCCGCCGGGTCGAGGGGGACGCCGGTGATCACCGTCACGCCTTTGCCCTTACGCCCCTGGGTCTCCCGCCCCACGCGCACGATCCCGTCACCGGCCGGGGTCGCCTTCTGCCTGTTGCATGCGCACGCCGCAACGGGTCTCCCGCATACGGGGCAGATCGTCCCGGGCTCCGTCGAGTAAACGAGATCGCCGTCCTTGCGCGCAGCGCGGTCGCTCATCAGCCGCCTCGCGAGCGCCGTCACGGCGCGTAGCGCCACACCGCGACGCAGTGGCATGCGGTGCCGGCGAGCACGCTCGCGCCGACCACCGCGCCGGCACCGCCGTGGCGGACCGCGGCCACCACCAGCACGGGCGCTGCGGCCACCGCCGCCAGCAGCCCCACGCAGTGGCTGACGCTGTTGGAAATCTCCTCCCCGAGGGACTGCCGGTGTTCCTGCAATGGGAGGGTTGCCACCATGGTCTCGATCCCGGCCTGTCTAACCGCCGGCCGGGAACGTCAACGCCAGTTTACACCGATGCTTTAGGCGATCGGAAAGAACCATTTCCAGTGGGTCGTATGGGATGCACAGGCGGTCTCGCCAAGTCTCTTACAACGAAACGTTTTACCTTTCCGCTCCATGGTGACGTGGCGCGCGATTTCGTCGGCACAGGGATTGCTCATCTCGTCGCGAATCTCATCGTCCGCGAAGCTCCATCCCTGATGGAGGGAGGAGCCTCTGCACCTGTCCAGCACATTCGAGCCAGGGAGTTGTTATGCGAACCGTTCTGCTTTCCGCCGTCGCCTGTTGCATGCTGGCTTGGGCCGGCTCGGCCGGCGCCGCTCTGATCACCGTCCATGTCTTTGACTCCGAGTTCAGCGTCAACCCGTCCGGCGATCCCCTGGTCGATCCGGTCATCAACCTGGGCGACACGGTCGAATGGGTGTGGGACGACGCCTTACTCCTCCACTCGACGACGTCGGTGACCGGCTCGACAGAGTCCTGGGACTCGGGCCTCCATTCCACCGGCTTCACCTTTGAGCACACCTTTACCCAGCAGGGTACCTTCGCGTACTTCTGCACCCTTCACGGGATCGACAACGGCGACGGCACCGCCAGCTTGATGGCTGGGATCATCACCGTGGTTCCCGAGCCGACCAGTCTGGCGCTGGTGGCGATCGGCGGGTTGGCGCTGACGGCCCGGAGGATGCGACGGGACGGGCGGTGACTCCCACCGTCCGCCTCGCTACCTCACCCCGCAAACGCTCACCGTGGTGCTCGCGGCCCACGCAGCGAAGGCGATTTCCTGTCCTGCGGCGTAGGGAGTCGCCGTAGCGAACCGCTCATGGAGGAGGAGATTTGATGAACCGCAAAGAGAGTGTTGCCAGCTTGTCAATTCTGATCGGCACGTCGC
>DASWHD010000176.1:0-21724 GCA_036393335.1 bacterium | reverse complement strand
GCTAGCCCCGCAGGCCGGGGTGGGCGCCGTCATGCGGCCCGTCTGTCTCCTCCTCTTGGCGGTGGTTCTATGGGGAGCTCCGCCCGGCGCGTGCGGCATGGCGGCGGCGTTGGAGCTGCACGCGGTACGGCCGGCCGCCATGTCGCCGATGCTGGGCGTGGACGAAGTCGGAGGAACGGCCGGGCGTGCGCTCGACTATCCCCTCCGGGTGGCCGTCGTCGCCGGTGATGGCACGCCGGTCGCGGGCGTCGCGGTGCGCTTCGCGGCCCTCGGTGACGCCGCCGCCAGATGGCCGGGCCAGCTCACGGCGGTGAGCGGGCCGGACGGGGTGGTGGAGGTCCGACCTACCCTGGGTCTCCAGTCGGGGCAGTTCTTCGTCCGGGCGTCGGCCAACGGCGTCGATCAGCCGGTGCTGTGGGAGATCACCAGCCGACCCCGGATATGGGTGGCGCAGCTCCTCATCGGCATGCTGGGCGGGGCCGGGCTGTTCATCTTCGGGCTGGACCAGATGAGCAAGGCATTGCAGCGGGCGGCCGGCGATCGGTTGCGGACCTGGCTGCGAGTACTCACCCCCAACCCGTACCTGGCCGCCCTGGTGGGCGCGGCTCTCACCGCCGTCGTGCAGTCGAGCTCGGTGACCACGGTGATGGTGATCGGGCTGGTCCAGGCAAAGGTCATGACCCTGACCCAGGCGGTGGGGGTGATCTTCGGCGCCAATGTCGGGACCACGGTGACCACCCAGATCATCGCCTTCCGCATCGCGCACCTCGGCCTGTTGTTCGTCGCCGGCGGTGTGCCGTTGCTGCTCGCCAGCCGCAGGGAGCGGGTCCGCCAGCTCGGGGCCGTCTTGCTCGGCTTCGGTCTCCTGTTCTTCGGGATGGAGCTGATGGGCGGGGCCATGCAGCCCCTGCGTACCTTCCCGCCCTTCATTCACGCGCTCTCCTCCTTGTCGGAGCCGGTCCTGGCCATCGCCGTAGGGGCGGCGGTCACGGCCGTCTTCCAGTCGTCGGCGGCGGTGACGGGTATCGTCATCGTCGTCGCCGCCCAGGGTGTGCTGCCTCTGGAGACGGCGATCGGCGTGGTCCTCGGCACCAACATCGGTACCTGTGTGACCGTGGCGATCGCCGCCGTGGGCAAGTCGCGTGAGGCGGTGCGGGCGGCGCTCGCGCACCTGCTCTTCAACCTGGTAGGGGTGATGGTGATGATGTGGCTGATCCCGTGGTTTGCGGAGGGGGTCCGTTGGCTCAGCCTCGCCCATGCCGAGCCGGCGACGCTGCCGCGCCAGGTGGCCAACGCGCACACCCTGTTCAATCTGACCGTGGCCGCCGTCTTGTTGCCCCTCGCCGGCCCCTTCGCGGCCGTGCTGCGGCGGCTGGTGCCGGATCGCGAGGAACAGCCATTGTTCAAGGTGCGCTACCTCGACGAGCAATTTCTGGACAGCCCATCCCAGGCGCTCGCGGCGGTACGCCAGGAGGCGCGGCGCATGGGCGAGACCCTCGATGTCATGCTGGCGCGCATGCCGGGCGCCCTGTTCCACGGCGACACCGAGGCGATGCGCGACATCGCCGCCCAGGACGATCTCATCGATTTCCTCGACCGGGCGATCATCGACTACCTGCGTCTGATCTCCGGCCGGGACCTGGGACCGGAACAGGCCGCACAGATGCTCGACGCCATCCGCGTCATTAACGAGATCGAGCACATCGGTGACGTGATCGAGGTCGATGTCGGCCACCTCGTGCACCGCATGCGCCATGCGGCCGCGGGCTTCACGCCGGCCGGCCAGCAGGAGCTGATGCACATGACCGGGGCCGTCCGGCGGCTCGTGGCCGAGGGGATCGACAGCTTCACCTCCGCCGATCCCACCCTCGCTGCGGACATCATCACGCGCAAGGGTGAGATCCAAGGGATGGAGGAGGCGTCGCTCCGGGCGCACCTACAACGGGTGCAGCAGCGGCTCGCACCGAGCCTGGTCACCCACCCTCACCACCTCGATGCCCTCAACTGCATGCAGCGCATCGGCCACCATGCGCGCAACATCGCCCGTGTCGTCCAGGGGCAGGTCACCGGCGAGCGGCGTGAGGCGCCGCTGCTATGGGTAGCCGCGGCAGAGCTGACCGACGAAGACCGGGCGAGAGGGCAAGGCGAAAAGTAGACCGGACCCCTCCCTGTGCACCATCGACCCGCGGTAGAAGTCGCCCGTCACGCCCACCTTGTGGCCGCCGAGGACGTATTGACCGCGTGGCAGGTGGCCACAGGTTGCGGACGTGCCACGCTGTCTAGGATGCCCCTGCCACGCGCGGCTGCCAGGCGGCTTTCCTGAGCCGCTGACGAACGTTATTGCATATTTTTCAGTGGCGACGCGGCGCGTTCTGGTCTAGCGTGACACCCATCCAATTCCTCCCCCTTCATGGGAGGCGACGATGGCCCGCCCAACTCAACGTTCAACGATCAACAATCTCGCCAAGGTCGCCGACGTGTTGGCCGCCAATGGCCAGACCGAGCACCGGCCCAACGCCGAAGAACCCGGTACGTGGCAGGTCAGCGATCTGACAACGTATACTAAAAAAATACTTCAGGAAGTCGCACGGTTGTTAGAACTCAAGGGGTACTCGTCGATGCGCAAAGAAGAGCTCGCTACACGGATCCACTCCGCCTTACAAGATGTCGCCTCCGAAGCGGCAAGCGGCCAACCGGCCACCGACGAGCCGACCGCGGAGGACCGCGTCGCCAGGGCCAAGTTCGACCTCGGTCCGGACGTGGCCGAGCCGCAGGTGAAACACATCCCGTGGGGCTACGGCTATGACCGGATCACCGCCATGGTGATCAACCCGGATCAATTCTACGTGTACTGGGAGGTGACCGACGAGGGGATCGCGGCGGCGTGCCGCGGGCTGGGCGAGGCCGGCCAGAGCGCGTGGCTCAACCTGCGGGTGTACGACGTCACCGGGCGGATCTTCGATGGCACCAACGCCCACGGTTACACCGACATCAAGGTCGAGCGCTCCGACCGGCAGTGGTTCATTCACGTGGGCAAGCCGACCTCGACCCACTGTGTCGAGATCGGGATGAAGTCGTACGAGGGGTATTTCATGAAGATCGCCCGCTCCGGCCGGGTCGAGTTCCCGCGCCGCGCGCCAGTGGGCGAGTCGCCGGTGGCGTGGTTGACCGTGCGGCCGATGAGCGGCGAGGTGACGGCGGCGGCGGGTCCCCAGCGCAACCGTGGGACCGGATCGGGATCGCCTCCTCCACCGGTGGCCGAGGGCGGGGTGGCGTCGCACACCGGTGGGGGCTGGGGGTTCCACGCGGCCGGACCCTCCTGGGGTGAGGCCGCCTGGCAGGAGGCGTGGCACACGACCACTGCCGTGTTGGAACGGGAGTGGGTGGAGGAGCGGGACAGCTTCGAGTGGGTCGGTCCGTTCTTCCACAGCCGCTGGGAGGCGGGTCCTTTTCCGTTGCAAATCGAGGTGCCCGGGCGGGTAGAGGAACGATTCGAGGGCGGGGTGACCGTCTACTCCATCGCCGGTGGCAAGCGGGTCACGTTCGGCCCGTGGCAGGTGGTGATCCGCGGGCTCCGCGGGTGGGCGGAGGGCCGGGTGTTGGGGACGTGGGAGGTGCACAAGTCCTGGGCCACCGAAGGTGGATATGAGCGCTGGGGCGAGCGCACCGTGTTCGGTCCGGTGCGCAGCGCCGGTGGCTCGGAGTTGTTCGGCGCCAGCGAGCGGCACTGGCTGGCGGGCAGCGAGCGACGCCTCGGCGGGGCCTCGGAGGTCTACCGGATTGGCGCCAGCGAAATGCTCTACGGCGGCGCCAGCGAGCGCCTCTACCGGGGCGCGTCGGAGTACCGCTACGCCGGGGCCTCAGAGTGGCGGTTCGGCGGGGCCTCCGAATGGACCTATCGTGGCGGTAGTGAGCGTCTCATGGGCGGGGCGAGCGAACGGTTTTTCCGCGGCGCCAGCGAACGTCTCATGGGCGGCAGCGAGCACTTTCTCGGCGGCAGCGAGGCATGGCTCGGAGCCGGCGAGGATGCCGGCTGGGGTGGCTCGTCGGATTACCGGCCGCCGGGCGGCGATGCGCCGCAATGGCCTGCGGTCACCTAGCCGTCGCGCCATCCCCGGGAGGGTTTCCTGCGAGCCCCGGCCTTGCGTGGGCAAGGGGAGAGCGGGCCTCTGCTCCATTGGTTCTCTTCCGCGCACATCATCCCGCCCCTTCGCGCCACACCCTGACCCGCCCGCAGGGGCGATGTGCCCCCTGATATAGATTGCGCGCCAGAGCCCGGATCTTCCAGGCGGGGATTGCGTTCGGTGCGCCTCAATTCGCTAAGCTTCGCCGCTGGTTTTTCGGAGCAACCCTTATGGCCAAAGGCTATCTCGCCCTGGTGTTGCACGCCCACCTGCCGTTCGTGCGTCATCCCGAGGATGCCACGGTGATGGAAGAACGGTGGCTCTACGAGGCGATCACCGAGACCTACCTCCCCCTCCTCCAGTCGTTCGAGGGGCTGCAAGCGGACCATGTGCCGGTTCGCTGCACCGTCTCCCTGTCGGCGCCGTTGATCACCATGCTCACCGACGACCTGCTCAAGGAGCGGTATGCGGCGCACCTCGATCGGCTCATCGAGCTTGCGGAGAAGGAGCTCGAGCGCACCCGGTCCGAGCCGTACTACCAGCGGTTGGCGGAGATGTACCACAACCGCTTCCTCTCCCTGCGCCACACCTGGCGTTGCCACGAAGGCAACCTGGTGAAGGCCTATCGTGGGTTACAGGACAGCGGCTGTGTAGAGGTCATCACGTCCACCGCGACCCATGGCTACTTCCCGCTGCTGGACCGCAACTGGGCCGCCCTGCGCGCCCAGGTGCACGTGGCGGCAGATCTTTACGAGCGTCACTTTGGCCAGCGCTCCAAGGGGATGTGGCTCGGGGAGTGCGGCTACGTCCCCGGCGTCGACGAGCTGCTGCGCGAGGCGGCGGTACGCTACTTCTTCGTCGACACCCACGGCATCCTGTTCGCCGACCAGGAACCGGTGTACGGAGTCCACGCGCCGCTCTTCTGCCCCAGCGGCACCGCGGCCTTCGGCCGGGACACGGAGTCCTCGGAGCAGGTGTGGAGCGCCAAGGAGGGATATCCCGGCGACCCCCACTATCGTGACTTCTACCGCGACATCGGTTTCGACCTCCCCCTCGACTACATCGCCCCCTACATCCACCCGGAGGGCCACCGGATCTACACCGGCCTGAAGTACCACGCCATCACCCACAACCAGCTCCACGACAAGTGGGTCTACGACCCGGAGATCGCCCGCGGCAAGGCGGGTCTCCACGCCTCGCACTTCCGCGGCAAGCGCGCGGAGCAGGTGGAGCGGCTGGCGGCGCACATGGACCGGCCGCCGATCCTCGTCTCCCCCTACGACGCCGAGCTGTACGGCCACTGGTGGTACGAGGGGGTGCAGTTCCTCGACGACCTGTTCCGGCAGCTCCACTTCGACCAGGACGTGGTCGAGCCGATCACCCCGGGCGACTACCTGGACCGCCACCCGACCAATCAGGTGGCGACCCCGTGCGCCTCTTCCTGGGGACACAAGGGGTACAACGAGTACTGGCTGAACGAGACCAACGCGTGGATCTACCGGCACCTGCACGCGGCCGGCGAACGCATGGTGGAGCTGGCGCGTCGCTATCCGGCCCCAGACCCGGGATTGCGCCGGGCCCTCAATCAGGCGGCGCGGGAGCTGCTCCTCGCCCAGAGCAGCGACTGGGCCTTCATCATGAAGACCGGCACGACGGTGGGTTACGCCGAGCGACGGACCAACGAGCACCTGATCCGCTTCAATCGACTCTACAAAGAGATCGTGGCAGGTCACCCCGATGAGTCCTGGCTCGGGTCGATCGAGACCCAGGACAACATCTTTCCGGACATCGACTACCGAATCTATGCGACGTAATGCGAAACGTCGGCTCTTAGGGTGGTAAAGACGGTTCCGTGAAACGAGGGTGAGGGGGAGGAGGGTCCGGAGCGCGGGATTGGCTCGCCGCGGCCATTGGCGGCACCCAACTAGACGCCCGCCTGCATATCGCTGTGTCGTGCGTGCCGAGCCCGTCCACTCCTGGGGCCCGTAGGTCCCGCGGCATCCCGCTCAGCGCCGAGCCAAGTCTGCGCCCCACATCGCCATGGCTGCGCCCATCAAAGTCCTGTTCATTACCTCCGAATGCTCCCCCTTTGCCAAGACGGGCGGGCTGGCGGACGTCGCCGGCGCCCTGCCCAAGGCCCTGGCGGGGCGGGGCATCGACGTCCGGGTCGTGATGCCCCTCTACGCCGGCGTCGACTGGAACAGCTTGGAGGTGCTGGAAGGCACGGTGGTGGTGCCGATGGGCCGTGGCCGGGGATACACCGGGATCCGCATGGGGCACTTACCCAGCAGCCGCGTGCCGATCTATTTTCTCGAGCACCACCACTACTTCGACCGTCCCCACCTCTACGGGCCGCCCAAGGAGGCGTACGGCGATAACCTGGAACGGTTCGCCTTCCTCTCCCGCGGTTCTCTGGAGCTGTGCAAGGCCTTGGGCTGGATCCCGGACATCGTCCACGCCAACGACTGGCAGACCGCCCTGGTCCCCGCCTACCTCAACACGGTGGAGTGGGCCCAGTCCCTGCACGGCGCGGCGAGCATCTACACCATCCATAACCTGGCATATCAGGGGGTGTTCGACGGCGGTGCCCTGTGGGTGACCGGTCTCGGCTGGGAGCACTACAAACCGGAGGAGTTCGAGCACTTCGGCGCCCTCAACCTCACCAAGGGGGCGATCGTCCACTCCACCCTCCTGTCCACCGTCAGTCCGACCTACGCCCGAGAGATCCAGACCCCAGTCTTCGGTTATGGACTCGACGGCCTCCTCGCCGGCCGTGGCGGCGACCTGGTGGGTCTGCTCAATGGCATCGACGTCCACGAGTGGGATCCGGCCACGGACCCGCACATCGCCGCCCCCTACTCGCCCCTCGCCATGGCGGGCAAGGCGGCGTGCAAACGCGCCCTACAAGAAGAGGCGGGATTCCCAGTGCGGCCTGAGGTGCCGGTGTTCGGCCTGGTAAGCCGGCTCACCTCGCAGAAGGGGATCGACGTCCTGGCCCGGGCCATGGAGGGGCTGCTCCACCTCGACCTGCAATTCGTCCTCCTCGGTGCCGGCGACCCGGACGCCGAGGCCTACCTGCGCCGGCTCGACTCCCAACGCGGCGATCGGTTCCGCGCCTGGCTCCACTTCGATAATCGCCGCGCGCACCGCATCGAGGCGGGCTGCGACTTCTTCGTCATGCCGTCGCGCTACGAGCCGTGCGGCCTGAACCAGCTCTACAGCCTGCGGTACGGCACGTTGCCGATCGTCCGTGCCACCGGCGGCTTGGCGGATACCGTGATCAACTACGACGAGCACACGGGCCGCGGCACCGGCTTCGTGTTCCACGATCTCAATCCCGGTGCCGTGTACAACACCGTGGGCTGGGCCCTCGCTATCTGGTACAACCGTCCGGGACACATCGCGGAGATGCGTCGTCAGGCCATGGAGCAGGACTTCTCCTGGGAACACTCGGCCACCGAGTATGAACAGCTCTACCTGCGCGCCTACGAACGGCGCCGCGGCCACCCGTTCGCCGGTCGTTGAGGGATCGGCCCTGGCGCGGCGACGACATCCTGCTGTGCGGCCCTGGTGCCGCCACTACTCGCTGGACGGCGGCAGGAGGTCGTAGCGGGCGAGGGAGATGGTGAGGGCGATGGTGGTGAGGATGAACACCTCGGTGCTGAATAGCCACACCATCAGGTCGACCGCGTAGTAGGCCCCACGCAGGCCGTGGCGGAAGTCGAGCTGGAGGTACTCGAAGTAGTGGCGGAGGCCCCAGGTAAGGTCGGCGCTCTCCCCGGGAGGACCGGTGGAGTAGAGGTGCGCCGCGAGGAGCGCGCGCAGGCCCCACACGAAGTTAAGGAAGGTGACGGCAACGACGGTCACCAGCAGCAAGAGCTTGAGCTGCAAGAACAAGGGGGCGGGGTGGCCGAAGAGCTGGGTGACCTGGGACAGGGCCTGGAACCGCTCGGTGGAGAGGAGCAGGCCGAAGGCCCCACCCACCGCCAGCAGGGCGAGGGAGGCGAGCAGGATGACCTGGCGGCTGATAGTACGTAGGGTGTGGATCATGAGTAGTGGCTCGTCCCGCGCCACGATCGCGTCGATCCAGCGCGACTGGCGCGCGATCAGCCGGCCGTAGCGCGTCGACTCGGGGCGCAGGCGGCTACGCCGCGTGTGGTAGCTCTCGTACCCGAGCCAGCCCGCCAGGAAGAGCGTCAACGCCGCGGCCTCCAGGAGGATTCGCAGGTCCACATGTGCTCCGGTGTCGTGGATTGCCGTCGACCGGCAGATACGAATAGCCGATCGACGGTGACAACCTACTCGACCCGTGGTACCTGCGCCATGTTCCGATCGACGACCATCGCCAACAAGGCCGGGGAGGTTGCGATGCTAGCCCGCATTTCTCACCATGAATCTGCTCCGCCCGCGCAACTGCCCGCATCTCCTGGCCGGGTCCTCGTCCGAGTCCTCGACAACCTGCAAGGTTGCCTGTGGGCTCGGACTTGCGGGCCAGCCAGGATCTACGGCCATCTGCGCGTGCTCGCCACGATCCCTGGTGAGAAATGCGGGCTAGGCGCAGGTTACGGCGTGACGGGGGGCGTCCGTCGCCCTGTTGCGCAACGGAGGAATCATTCACGCTAGGCACGGCAGGTCTATGGTCGGTTTGTCCGGGACCTCCAAGGAGTTGGATCTCCACCACCTGTAGGAGCGAGCGTGCTCGCGAATCGCTCGGGCCGGTGTCACTTTCGGTTCGCGGGCAAACCCGCTCCTACGAGCGCCCTAACGTTCTTTCCAGAAGTCGTGGACGGAGTCCGGCCTTGGCCAAGGTAGGTACAGAAAGGCGAAGTATGACGGGTGCTCCGGGAGCAACCGGTCAAGTCGTGCCATTGCTGCGTGCTCAGGACATCACCTTCAGCCATCCGATCGGTACCGGAGGGCGCGTGGCGGGCGGCGTCTTCGACGTTACCCTGGATCTCTTTCCGGGCGAGATCGTGGCGGTGATTGGGCCGTCTGGCGGGGGGAAGAGCAGCCTGATCCGCCTCCTCGCGGGACTCACCCGCGCCGACAGCGGCACCCTCACTCTCGACGGCCGGCCCATCGCGGAGCTCGATGCCCGCGACTACCGGCGCCGGGTGGCCATGCTCTTCCAGCAACCGCACATGATGGCGGGTACCGTCGCCGATAATCTGCGCCTGCCCGCGCGCCTGCGCGGTGAGGAGGATAACGGGCTCGACGTAGCGGGGCTGTTGCGCAGCGTGGATCTGGAGCCGGAGTTGATGGAGCGCGAGGCCGCCACCCTGTCGCTGGGGCAACAGCAGCGGGTCGCCCTGGCGCGGCTGCTGGCCATGGCGCCGGCGTGCCTGCTCCTCGACGAACCGACCGCCGCCCTCGATCCGGTCTCCACCCAGACGATCGTCCGGCTACTCCAGCGATTGTGCGACGACGGCGTGGCGATCCTCCTCGTCACTCACGAGATCGCCGTGGCGCGCCGCCTCGCGGACCGGGTGGTGGTCTTGGTCGCGGGACGGGTGGTGGAGGCGGGGGACGTCGACCAGGTGCTGGTCGCCCCGCAGTCGGAGGCCGCCCAGGCCTTTCTCACCGCCGAGGGCGCCGCACCGTGAGTGCCCTACAGTTGGTGGCCGCCTATGCCCTGATCCTGGTGGTGGCCGGCCTGTCGCGCTGGCGCCAGGTGGGGATCGAGCGAGACATCTTCTACTCGTCCCTGCGGGCCGCGGTGCAGCTCGTGGCGATGGGGTATGTGATCCAGTGGGTCTTCGACCTGCGGGCCTTTCACTACCTGCTGGGGCTGCTGTCGGTGATGCTGCTGATCTCCGGCCGGATCTCGGCGCAACGGGGCAAAGGCGTGACCCACGCCTACTGGATCGCGACGGCCGCCATCGCGGTCGCCACGGTCGGTACCCTCGGCCTGCTCCTCGCCCTGGGGGTGGCCGAGCCGACCGGACGGTTCGTCATCCCCCTCGGGGGGATGATCCTCGGCAACGCGATGAACATCACCTCCCAAACCCTCAACCGCTTCCTCGCCGAGCTGCGCGCGCGGCGCACCGAGGTGGAGACCCTGTTCTCCCTCGGGGCGAGCCGCCAGCAGGCGGCGCGGGAGCTACTCCGGGAGACGGTGCGCGCCGCGATGATCGCGCCGCTGGACACCATGAAGGCAGTCGGACTGATTCACATCCCCGGGGTGACCGCCGGGATGATCCTGGCCGGCACACCGCCCATCGATGCGGTGCGCTACCAGATCGTGATCATGTACATGATGAGCTCCGCCGTGACGCTGTCGTCATTGACCGCCACGATGCTCTGTTATCTCCAGGCATTCACGCCGGACCATCGGTTGCGATAGCCGTCACCTATCAGCTGTTAGCTCCCCCTCCCTCCGGGAGGGGGCTGGGGGGAGGGCGCTCGCGTGACGAGCAGTACGGTGAGGGAAGGGCGCGGTATTGGATCCATACGCCCCCACCCCGACCCTCCCCCGCCGGGGGAGGGAGAAGCTGATTGCTGACAGCTAACGGCTCAGTCGGGATCCACGCCGTGGTTCACGCGCTCGCGCAGCTCCTTGCCCGGTTTGAAGAAGGGGACGGTCTTCGGTGGTACCTTGACCGGCTCCCCGGTCTTCGGATTCCGGCCGTCGCGGGAACGGCGCTGGCGTACCTTGAAGCTGCCGAACCCCCGTAGCTCGACCTTCTCCCCGGCGCCCAACGCGTCGCGGATCGAGTCGAAGATGCCGTTGACGATCACCTCCGACTGGCGCCGGTTGAGCCCCTCCATCTGTTTCAGGACGATCTCCACCAAATCGACTCGGGTCATTGTCGCAACCGGGAAATGGTTTATAAAACAAAGGATTGTGGAACCTAAGGTGGGTTTATGAGATTGTCAATAACGATAAAGAAAACACAGGCCCTGGAGCATGGGTAAGGGGAACAGGCGGCCCACGGCGGAGCCATCGAGGAGCTCGCGCAGCCTGCGTACACCGCTCTCCTGCGGGCGGACTAGCTCGGGCTCGGGTCCCAGGCCGGTGAGATCTCCCGCGAGGCGGATTGCATCACGCAGGCCACCCAGCTCGTCCACCAGGCCGCGCTCCTTGGCCTGCTCGCCGGAAAAGATGCGGCCGTCGGCGATGGCGCGTACCGCCTCCTCCGACATCCCACGGCCCTCGACGATGGCGGCGACAAACTGGCTGTGCACGTTGTCTAGCACGTCTTCGAGCAGGACCTTCTCCTCCTCCGTCATCTCCCGGGTGGGCGAACCGATGTCCTTGTAGGTGCCGCTCTTGATCGTCTCGGCGTGCACGCCGAGACGATCCAGCAGCTCGCCGAACTGGGTGAAGTACATGATCACCCCGATGGAGCCGGTCAGGGTGCCGGGGTTGGCGACAATCTTCTCCGCGCCACAGGCGACGTAGTAGCCACCACTCGCGGCGACGTTGCCCATCGACACCACGACCGGCCGGTCGCCCTCGCCCTGAAAGTGGAGTAGGGCGGCGTGGATTTCCTGGGACGGGGCGACCCCGCCGCCCGGGCTGTCGATGCGCAACACCAGGCCGCGGACGTGGGGGTTGGACGCCAGGAGCTCGATGTCGTCCACCAGCTCCTCGGAGGTGGCGATCACTCCCGCGATCCTGAGGTAGCCGAGGCGGTCGTGTCCGATCGGGAGGTTTCCCGTCTCCTCGCGACGCAGGAGGAAGACCAGCAGGGCGATGAAGCCAGCCAGGTAGAGGAGGCGTCGGAGGGTTCTGGCCTGCATGGCTTACCCGGGGCGAGAGCGTGTTGCGGTTGGCATCCGTTGACAGCTCGCCCGGAGGCCGTGGCGCCCGCGGGACGTCCTACCGGCCAACGCTACTCGCCCTCCTCGTCTCTGCGCCGCAACTGTTCCGCGAGGGCGGCACCGAGATCGCTTTGATGCGTGTCCTCGCGACCCATGTACTGCTCCATCTGGTCGCGTTCCTCCTTGGACTCGAGGGCGCGAATGGAGAGGCCGATCTTGCGCTCCTCGGGATCGAGCTTGATCACCTGGGCGCATACATGGTCACCGGCCTTCACCACGTCGGTGACCAGCTTCACCGGGTTGGTGCTCAGCTCGGAGATGTGGATGAGGCACTCGATGTCGTTGCCTAAATCGACGAAGGCGCCGAAGTCGGTGGTCTTGGTGACGGTTCCTTCCACCACGGCGCCGATGGACAGGCCGTCGGCCACCGACTTCCAGGGGTCCTCTGTGAGCTGCTTGAGGCCTAGGGAGATGCGCTCCTTCTTCTTGTCGAGGGCGAGGACGATGGCCTCCACCTGGTCGCCCTTGCTCACCACCTCGGAGGGGTGCTTGACCCGCTCGGTCCATGACAGATCGGAGATGTGGACCAGGCCGTCGATACCCTCCTCGATCCCGACGAATACGCCAAAGTCGGTGATGTTGCGCACCTCGCCGCGGATCTTCGATCCCACCGGGTAGCGCAGCTCAATGTCGTCCCACGGATTCACCTCCACCTGCTTCATGCCCAGGGAGATGCGTTTGTTGGTCACGTCGATGTTGAGGATCACGGCCTCCACCGGGTCGCCCAGGTTGACCACCTTGGATGGGTGCTTGATACGCTGGGTCCACGACATCTCGGAGACGTGCACCAGCCCCTCGATACCCTCTTCGAGCTCGATGAAGGCGCCGTAGTCAGTCAGGCTGACCACCTTGCCACCGACCCGATCACCGACGGCGTACTTCTGTTCGACCGCGATCCACGGGTCGGGGGTCTTCTGCTTGTAGCCGAGGGAGACGCGCTCGCGCTCGCGGTCGAATTTCAGGACCACTACCTCCACCGGGTCGCCGATGTTGAACACCTGCGACGGGTGGCCGATGCGGCCCCAGGAGATGTCGGTGATGTGCAGTAGGCCGTCGATGCCACCGAGGTCTACGAACGCGCCGTAGTCGGTGAGGTTCTTTACCACCCCCTTGATGATCTGCCCCTCCTTGAGGGTTTCGAGGATGCGGCCCTTGAGGCCGGAGCGCTCTTCCTCCAGGAGCTGGCGGCGGGACAACACGATATTGCCCCGCGCCTGGTTCATCTTGATGACCTTCATCTCCAGGGTCTGGCCGATCACCTTGTCGAGGTTGCGCACCGGGCGGATGTCCACCTGCGAGCCCGGTAGGAAGGCCTTGATGCCCCCCAGATCGACCGACAGGCCGCCCTTGATGCGCGCCACGATCTTGCCTTCGAGGGCCTCGCCCTTCTCGAAGAACTCCGCGATCTTGTTCCAGATCTTGATTTTGTCCGCCTTCTCTTTTGACAGCACGACCTGCCCCGTGTCGTCCTCCACCTGCTCGAGATAGAGATCCACCACGTCGCCGACGTGGATGTCCTCCGCTCCGGTGCGGCGAAACTCGCGGGTGGAGATCACGCCCTCCGACTTGAACCCCACGTCGACGGTCACCTGGTCCTTGTCGAAGCCGATGATGGTCCCCTGGACGATCGCGCCCTGCTCGGTGTTCTGGAAGGTCTGGGCATAGAGCGCCTCCATCTCCTCCGGCGACAGCTCATCATCCGGGGTAGGCGGGAACTCGATACGCGAGGCGGCGGCCGGCTCGGAGTCATTGGGCGCCTTCTTAGCGCCGGTCGCTACGGGGTAACTCTGCGCTTCCTCTTGAATCATGGGGTTCTTTCGGGCTGGGGTTGGATCCATACACGGCCGGATCACAGGAGTGAGACAAAAGACGACGGTAAAAGCGGCTATTTAACAGAGGGGTTCGGGTCGTGTCCACGGTCCTGACTACGCACCCTTCGCGCCCTCCCGTCGGTGGCACTGAGCCGCTCGGTCACGCCTCCTCACCGAGGTCGTGCGCCAAGCCGCGAATCGCGGCCATCACCCGTTCGGTCAGGACCTCCTGCGCCCGGCGATCGCTCACCGGCCGGCCGTGACGATCGACGAGGTGGGTGAAGTCCTCGGGCCAGATCGGCGGGCCGAAGGCGACGGTGACCCGGAAGGGCCGCGGCAGGTAGGCGCCGCGCGGCATGGCGCGGCGCGACCCTTTGACGAACGCCGGCACCACCGGCACCCGCGCCGCCAGGGCAAGCATGGCGACGCCGCGCTGCGCCTTGCCGAGGCGGCCGTCGCGACTGCGGGTCCCTTCCGGGAAGAGCACCAGCGCCTCGCCGGCCTGCAGGTAGCCTACCAGGTCGGCGAACAGCTCCTTGCCCGGCCGGCTACGATTCACGGGGAGGGCGCCCCATTGCCGGAGGATCATGGCGGCGAGCGGCGCTCGGAACAGCTCGCGCTTGCCGACGGTGTAATGGTGGCGCCAGAACTGGCAGCCGACGATGGGTGGGTCGAGGTTGCTAATGTGATTGGGGGCGACGATCACCCCGCCCTCGGCCGGGACGTGCTGGCGGCCCACCACCCGTCCCCGGAAGTAGGTGCGGTACAGGATGCGGCCGACGATCTTCCACAGGAGCTGCGCCGTCAACCGCCACCTCCGCCCCGGCCGGTCCGCTGCACCACCAGCTCCACCACCCGTGCCAGGACCTCGGCGGTGGAGAGGCCCGCCGAGTCGAGGTGAATGGCGTCGGGCGCGGCGATCAGCGGGGCGTGGGCACGGGTGGCGTCCCGCTCGTCCCGCTCGGCGATCGCCGCGGTGATGCTCTCGAGGTCGCCGGCCGCGCCACGCCCGCTCAGTTGCCGCTGGCGGCGCCGGGCGCGGGTCGCGAGGTCGGCGGTGAGGAAGACCTTCACCGGGGCGTCGGGCAATACCACGGTGCCGATGTCTCGTCCCTCCATCACCCCACCACGGGCCGCGACCAGGCGGCGCTGCTGCTCCACCAAGACCTCGCGCACGGCGCGGTGGCGCGACACCAGCGACGCGGCATACCCCGCCGCTTCGTCGCGGATTTCGTCTCCCGGCTCGTGACCATTGACGCGCAAGCGCCCGGCCGGTGGGCCCGGGGCGAAGTCGAACTGCATCGCCGCCGCCACGGCGACCACGTGCGCCTCATCCTCCAGGTCGAGACCGGCGGCCGTGGCGGCGACCCCCACCGCGCGGTACATGGCGCCGGTGTCGAGGTACGGGATGTCGAGGTGGGCCGCGAGCCCCCGTGCCAGGGTCGACTTGCCCACCCCCGACGGTCCGTCGATGGCGATGACCAGCGGCGCGCTCATGGGATCGATCCGCGCCGAAGGGGCGACCGTAAATCCCCCTCTCTCCGGGAGGGGGTCTGGGGGAGGGCGTCGGGAGTGAGCGATCGGTCGATGGCCGGTGGTGCGTCCTCTGGCACCTTCGCGGTCGGGGAGACAGTTGGAACGCAGGCGCGCGGCGCAACCCTTTGCCGGGTACGCGGCCAGATCACGCGCCGGCTCCATACGCCCCCACCCCGGCCCTCCCCCGGTGGGGGAGGGAGCGCACGTCCCTTCCGGTGACTCATCGAGTGGCCTCCTCTAACAGCTCGAGAAAGCCCGGGAACGAGGTGGCGACACACGCCACGTCCTCCACCTCCACGGGTCCCATGCAGCGGCTCGCCGCGACCGCCAAGGCCATGGCGACGCGGTGGTCGCCGCGGCTGGCGATGCGGCCCCCGGCGAGCCGGGGGCGGCCGCGGACCGTCATGCCGTCGGGGTGGGCCTGCACGTCGGCGCCGATGCGAGTCAGGGCCGCCTCCATGGCGGCGATGCGGTCGCTCTCCTTGACGCGCAACTCCTGGGCGTCGCGGAACACCGTCGTGCCGTCCGCAAAGGCGGCGGCGACGGCGAGGATCGGAAACTCGTCCAGCGCCCGCAGCAGCAGCTCACCGCCGATCTCGGTACCGCGCAGGGCGCCACCGCGCACCGTCACGTCCGCCACCGGCTCGCCGCTCTGCGGACGCTGGTTGGCGATGGTCAGCTCGGCCCCCATCGCCGCCAGGCAGTCGAGGATGCCGGTGCGCGTGGGATTGATGCCGACCCCCTCGATCGTGAGGGTCGCGCCGTCGCTGAGGGCGCCGGCGACGAGAAAGAAGGCGGCCGAGGAGATATCCGCCGCCACGTCGATGTCGCAGGCGCGCAGCGTCTGACCGCCGGCGACGGCCGCACCGTCGGCGAGGACCTCCAGCGCTACCCCGAACTGCGGCAGCATGCGCTCCGTGTGATCGCGGGACAGTGCCGGCTCGTGGACCCGGGTCGTCCCGCCGGCCCCGAGGCCGGCGAGGAGCAGGCACGACTTGACCTGGGCGCTGGCCACCGGCGAACGATAGTCGATGCCGTGCAGGGTTGCCGGGGTGAGACGCAGAGGCGCCGTGTCCCCAGCGCCTTGCGCCGCGATCTGCGCCCCCATCTGGCGCAGGGGCTCGATGATGCGCCGCATGGGGCGCCGGCGCAGGGAGGCGTCGCCGGTGATCGTGCACGCCACCCCCTGACCGGCCAGGGTCCCGGCCATGAGGCGCATACCGGTGCCGGCGTTGCCCATGTCGAGGTCGGCGGTTGGCGTTTGCAGGCCACCGCGGCCGGCGCCGTGGACGACCAGCTCCGTGGTCCCCAGGCCGTCGATCCGGACCCCCATCTGGGCGAAGGAGCGGGCCGTGCACAAGGAGTCCTCGCCGGCGAGGAAGCCGCGGATGCGGGAGGTGCCTTCGGCCAGGGAGGTGAGGATCACCGAGCGGTGCGAGATCGACTTGTCCCCCGGCACCCGCACCCGGCCCCGGGCCTGGATCCCGGCCGGAATTCGCCAGCCGAACGCAGTTCGCCAGTCGGAGGTCATGAGTTCCTCGTACCTCGCGGCCCCCTCCCCCCTCGGGGGAGGGATGGGGTGGGGGCGGTGGGCGTCAGAGAAGTGCTCGCCCCGTACGCCCTCCCCCCCGCCCCTCCCGGAGGGCGGGGGGGCGATGGGATCTCCGCTACGCGGAGAATGGATTTTTCTGCCCGCCCCCCGGCCCCCTCCCGGGGGGAGGGGGAGATCTGCCGGAAATAGGGCCTACCCATGGGAGCCTTCGATGGCGTCGCGAGCGGCGGTGAACGCGGCCAGCAGGGCGTCGCCGTCGCCGGCGCGGAGCGCCGTGCGCATTGCCGCGAGCCGGGTCTGAAAGTAGTCGATCTCCTGCAAGACCGCCTTCCGGTTGAGAAGACAGATGTCGCGCCACATCTCCGGGCTGGAGCGGGCGATGCGCGTGGTATCGCGGAAGCCGGCGCCGGCGAAGCCGCGCCGGCGCTCGCCGTCCCGCGCCAGGACGGTGGTGGCGAGGGCGTACGCCACCACGTGCGGCAGGTGGCTGACCGCGGCGAACAGGCCGTCGTGGTCGGCGCCGTCCATGAAGATCACCCGTCCGCCCACCGAGCGCCACAGGGCCTCCACCCGGGCGACCGCCGCCGGGTCGGCGCCGGCCGGCGGGACGACGATACAGTGGGCGTCGACGAACAGCCCGGGCCGGGCGGCCGCCGCCCCCGCCCGCTCCGAGCCGGCGATCGGGTGGCTACCGACGAAGTGCACGCCGGCCGGCAGCACCGCCTGGATCTCCTCGGCCAGCGTCCCCTTCACGCTGCCCACGTCGATCACCAGGCAGCCGGCGGAGAGGTAGGGCGTCAGACGCCGCGCCATCGCCACCAGGGAGGCCACCGGCGTCGCCAGGATCACCAGGTCGCAGCCGGCCGCCGCCGCCGGGTCGCGGCTCGCCTCGTCGATCAGGCCGCGCTCGAGGGCGACGTCGAGGTTCCCCTGGCTGCGGCCGATGCCCACGATCCGCCCCCAGCTCCCGTTGGCCCGGCAGTCGATGGCCAGGGAGCCGCCGATCAGCCCGACGCCGACGATGGCGACCCGCGCGAAGCGCGGTGCAACGGCGGCCATCACACCTCCACGGGCGCCGCGAGGGCCGCCTGGAGGGCAGCCATGCAGCGCCGGTTCTGCGCCGCCGTGCCGACCGTGATGCGGAGCTGGTTCGGACCGACGGGCCGCACGATTACCCCGGCCCGGAGCATCGCCTGGTAGACCGGCGCCGCCGGGCGGCCGAGGTCCACATAGACGAAGTTCGCGTGGCTCGGAGGCGGAGCGAAGCCGAGGTTGCCCAGGGCGTCGCCGAGCCATCGGCGGCCGGTGGCGTTCTCGGCCACCACCCGGGCGAGGTGGGCCGTGTCCTCCAGGGCCGCGAGCGCCGCCTTCTGCGCCACGTGGTTGGTGTTGAACGGCGCGCGCACCCGGTGGACGTCCGCGGCCAGGGCCGGGTCGATCACCAGATAACCGATGCGCAGCCCGGCCAGGCCGTACGCCTTGGAGAAGGTGCGGAAGACCGCGATCCGGCGCCCGGCGTTGAACAGGGCGACGCCGTCCACCGGGTCGGCCGCCGGGTCCTGGTACTCGCAGTACGCCTCGTCGAGACAGCACAGGCAGTGGTCCGGGAGGCGATCGAGGAAGGCGGTAAGGGCGGTGCGGGTGACGGCGGTGCCGGTGGGGTTGTTGGGATTGGCCAGGAAGACGAAGCGCGTGGTCTCGTCCACCGCGGCCAGGAGGGCGGCGAGGTCGTAGGTGGCATCGCGCATCGCCGCCTGGCGGCACTCGCCGCCCACCACCCCCATGGCGAGGGGATAGACCACGAAGCTGTTGGCGGAGGTCACCGCGGTATCGCCCGGGCGGTAGAAGGTGCGCACCACCAGGTCGAGGAGCTCGTTTGAGCCGTTGCCGAGGACGAGCGCCGCCGGCTCCACCCCGAGGTGGCGCGCCAGGGCGCGGGTCAGCTCGAAACCGCTCCCGTCGGGATAGTGGTGGATCGCCGCCACCGCCGCGCGCGCGGCCGCCACCGCCGCCGGTGACGGGCCGAGGGGATTCTCGTTGGAGGCGAGCTTGACGATGTCGCTCAGCCCCATCTCCCGCGCCAGCTCCTCCACCGGCTTCCCCGGCACGTACGGCGCAATCCGCCGGATATGTTCAGGCGCAGAGAACGGCATCGTGGTTTCACGTCGTTCAAGGGCTCGTGCGGGTAGAGATACGCGGCGCAGCCCTACGACACCGCCTTGGCGCGCGGGTAGGAGCCGAGGATGCGGAAGAAGTGGCAGCGCTCCTCCACCTTCTCCAGGGCGCCGCCCACCCGCGGATCGTCCTTATGGCCCTCGCAGTCGACGAAGAAGTGGTATTCCCAGGTGCCACGACGCGACGGTCGCGACTCGATCTTGGTCATGTTGATCCCCGCCTTGGCCAGGGCGGAGAGGGCGTCGACCAGGGCTCCGGACTCGTTCTTCACGGCAAATACCAGGGAGGTGCGGTCCTCGCCCGTGCGATCGGCCGGCCGCTCCGAGAGCAGGAAGAACCGCGTCTGGTTGACCCGCGCGTCTTCGATGTTCTTGCGCAGGATCGACAGGCCATAGATCTCCGCGGCCAGCACGTTGGCCACCGCCGCGGCGTGCTCGTCCTGGGCGGCAAGCTGCGCCGCGCGGGAGGTGGAGCTGACGGATTCCAGCCGTGCCCCCGGGAGCTGGCGGCGCAGCCAGTCGTTGCACTGCGCCAGGGCCTGGGTATGGGAGTAGACCACCCGCACGTCGCTGAGGTCTGGCGCGCGCCCGAGGAGCTGGTGGTGAACTTCCATGAGGATCTCGCCGTGCACCACGAGGGGGGAATCGACCACCAGATCGAGGGTGGTGCTCACCATGCCGGCGGTCGAGTTCTCCACTGGCACCACGCCGTAATCGGCCTCGCCGCGCTCGACGGCGGCGAAGACGGCCGGGATGTCCTCGTACGGGAGGAACTCGGCGGAACGGCCGAACTGGCGCATCGCCGCCAGATGGGAAAAGGTGCCGTTCGGACCGAGGTGGGCGATGCGCAGCGGCCGCTCCAGGGCGAGGCAGGCGGACATCACCTCGCGGAAGATCACCCGCACGGCCTCCTCCGGCAGGGGGCCCGCGTTGGCCTCCGCGAGCCGCTCGAGGATCTCGGCCTCACGCTCCGGCACGTGAAACATCTGCTCGCCGGCGGCCGCCTTGTTCCCGCCGACCTCCTGCACGAGACGACCGCGCTGGTTCAGGAGCGTCAATATCTGATCGTCCAGCGCATCGATGCGCCGCCGGAGATCGGTCAACACAGGGGCGCGGTCAGGGGCGGGTGGCACGGCTTTCTTGCGCGGGTCGGGAGTCATTAGCGATGCCCTGAAGGGCCCGGTCGGAACGGCGAAACTAACGGAGCCAGCGCCGCTCAGGCAAGGCAGCCGCCGGTGACCTCCGCGCCCGCGGCCTGGCATGGTGGAACGGTCACGCGGCATGACTCACGGTTGAGGCGGGCGAGCCGATACGTGCCGGCAGATCCCAAGCCCTGCCCGTGCGGGCACCCTGCGTAGCGAATCGCCCTTTGATTACTGCATCTCCGGCGGCGCCCCGAGCCCGCCACCCTCCGGAAACACTACGCTCATGAGCAAGTCCCTGGGAACGACCGTTGCCCTCGGCTTTGCGGGGATGGGTGCCGTGGTGGGCACGTTGATTGTCATCGCCTGGGAGCTGACCCAGCGAGTCGCCGCCGCCGCCGTTGCGGTCCAGACCCACGCGCGGGAGACCCGCGACGTGTACGCGGCCCTGGCGCTGAAGGCCAAGGACATGCGGCTGCACGTCGTTCAGGTCCAGCAATGGCTCACCGACATCTCCACCACCCGTGCGGCGCCCGGCTTTGACGAAGGCTTCGCAACGGCGTGCTGGTAGGCGATGCGCAGGTGGGTGGTCGCCGCCCTCCGCCAGATGGTCGCGATCGTCGACCGGGTAGCCTCCGGCGATCTCTCGGCCAGCGTCGCAATGGGCCGGCGAGATGAGATCGGCCAGCTCGGGGCGGCCTTCAACGGCGTGACCGAGAGCCTGCGCCACTCCTATGCCGCCGTGTTGATCAACAAGACCGCGCTCGATTCGGCCGCCGTCAACGTGATGATGTGCGACCGCGAGTACAACATCACCTATGCCAACGGGAGCAGCAGCCGGGCTGTGCACGGCATGGAAGGGGAGCGGGTTCGCGGTGGTCGCGAAGGAAGTGCGCAACCTGGCGCGACGGTCTGCCAAGGCCGCGCACGAGATCAAGATGCTGATCCAGGACGCGGCGGCCAAGGTGGAAGCGGGCACTGGCCTGGTGAACGCCTCGGGCGCGGCCTTGCAGCGCATTCAGGACTCGGTGCGCGCGGTGCGCGCCTTCGTCGAGGAGATTAGCGCGGCGAGCCAGGAGCAGTCGGCGGGGATCGTGTCGGTGAACGACGCCATCGGCCAGATGAACACCATCACCCAGCAGAATGCGGCCCTGGTCGAAGAGGTGGCGGCCAGTGCCAATGCACTCACGGAGCGGGCGCGAGAGATGGATCGCCATATGCAACGCTACCGCCTCGACGGCGCAGTCCCCGCCATCGCCCCTAGCCCGCATTTCTCACCATGAATCTGCTACGCCCGCGCAACCGCCCTGCCTGCCGGCAGGCAGGCCGCATCTCCTGGCCGGGTCCTCGTCCGGGGTAGGAGTCGAATCCCTTCGGCGACCTGCCACATGGGGTCGCCGATAGAATCGGCTCCTACCGTGGGCCAGCCAGGATCAACGGGCGTTTGCACGGTCTCGCCGACCTCCCGGCGGGATGCGGACACAGATGGCTGCGCCGGGGCGGGTGGTCGGAGGACGGCCCGGCAGTGACCCAGGCGATGTCCGCGGCCTGCCAGGCTGGA
>DASWHD010000175.1:0-9007 GCA_036393335.1 bacterium | reverse complement strand
AGGGCGAGGATCTTCTCCTCCACGGTGGCCTCGGTGAGGAGCTTGTAGACGAACACCGGCTTGTCCTGGCCGATGCGGTGGGTGCGGTCAGCGGCCTGGGCCTCCACCGCCGGGTTCCACCACGGATCGTAGAGGATCACGGTGTCGGCCTCGGTGAGGTTGAGACCGACGCCTCCCGCCTTGAGGCTGATGAGGAACAGGTCGACCTCGCCGCTGCGGAACCGGTCGATGGCCGCCTCGCGATCGCGGGTCTGGCCGGTGAGCTTGGTGTAGCCGATGCGGCGCTCGGCCAGGGCCTCCTCGATGAGCGCCAGCATGCGGGTGAACTGGGAGAAGAGCAGGATGCGGCGGCCCTCCTCGAGCTGCTCCGGCACCAGGTCCATGAGCAGCTCCAGCTTGGCCGAGGACTTCACTCCCGCGGCCTGCTTGAGGGGGAGCAGGCGCGGGTCGCAGCAGGTCTGGCGCAGCTTGAGGAGGGCGTCGAGGATGGTGATGTGGCTGCGCGCCAGCCCCTGGGCGGCAATCGCCTCGCGCACCTTGCGCTCCATGGCGAGGCGGATGGACTCGTACAGGGTCGCCTGGCGCTCGCCCAGCGGGACGGTGCGCAGGATCTCGGTCTTCGGCGGCAGCTCCGCCGCCACCTCGCCCTTGGTGCGCCGCAGCAGAAACGGGGCGACCCGCCGCGCCAGCCGCTCGCGCAGCCCATCGTCGCCGACCTTCTCGATCGGCCGCCGCCAGCGCGCGGTGAAGGTCGCGGCGTCGCCCAGGAAGCCCGGCATGAGGAAATCGAACTGCGCCCACAGCTCGCCGAGGTGGTTCTCCATCGGTGTGCCGGTGAGGCACAGGCGGTGGCGGGCGCAGATCTCCCGCACCACCCGCGCCGCCTTGGCCCGCGGGTTCTTCACTGCTTGGGCCTCGTCGAGCACCAGGTAGTGGTAGTCGTGGGCGGTGAAGGCCGCGCCGTCGCGCAGCAGCAGGGGATAGGTGGTGATCACCAGATCGGCGTCGCCGATCTGTGCGAAGTGTTGTTTCCGGTCGGCGCCGTGCAGGACCACCACCCGCAGGTCGGGGGTGAACCGCTGCGCCTCGCGCCGCCAGTTCCCCATCAGACTGGTGGGGGCGACCAAGAGGCTGGGGCGGTCACCGCGACCCGCCTCCTTCTCCACCAGGAGGTGGGTCAACGCCTGGACGGTCTTGCCCAGCCCCATGTCGTCCGCGAGGATCCCACTCAGGCCGAAGGCGCGCAGGAACTGGAGCCAGTCCACGCCGCGCGCTTGATAGGGGCGCAGCTCCCCGCGCAGGCCACACGGCGAGGGTACGGTCTCGATGCCGCGGAAGTCGCGCAGCCTGCGACCCAGCTCGCGGAGCCCGTTGCCCCCGCGCACCGTCAGCCCACCCTCTTCCAGCTCGGCCAGGCGGGCGGCATCGACCCGCGCCAGGCGCAGGCCGTCGCCGGGGGTGCGATCGTAGAGCTCGTAGAGGGTCTCCAGGACCAGGCGCACCCGCGCCGCCGGGAGGGTGACGTAGGTGTCGTCGGCCACCGGGAGGGTGACGGGGTCGGGCAGCTCGTCCGGGCGGAAGCGCCCCAGCAGCGGGGCGATGAGTGGCAGCAGGGGGCGTCGCACCCCGTCGATCTCCACGTCGAAGCGCAGGTCGAACCACCCCTCGGCGCCCTCGTCGACCTCGGCGTGCCACTGCTCCGCCGCGGTGAAGCGCAGCCGGAAGCTCGCGTCCCGCTCGATCCGCCACCCCTCCGCCTCCAGGCCCGGCAGGGTCTCGTGGAGGAACGACCACCAGCGCGCGGCGTTCTCCCCGCGGCTCACCTCGGCCGGGCTGAACCAGACGATCGCCCCATCCCCCGGCCGCTGGTAGGGGGCGAATCCTAGGTCCTCCAGGCGGTCGATCGCCCGCTCCTCGTGGTCGAGGTCCCGGTGGATGCGCACCACCCTATCGGGGCCGGACACGGTGGTGATCGCCTCGGGCGGCAGGGCCGGCACGGCGTGGCCGGCGTAGGCGAACCGCAGGTCCAGGAAGTGGACGTGGCGCGCCTGCACCGCCTCGCCGTGGAGCGTCAGGACCGGGCAGTGCGGGCCCGCCACGTCGGTGATCGCCACCGGCCGCGGCGGCGGCACGGGCAGACCGGGGTGGCCGGCCGCCAGGCGAAGGCTGAACCGGTCGGCAACCGCGGCCGGGACCACCGGCGCGGCGAGGAGGTGGCCGAGCTGGCGGGAGGTGATACCCCCCGTCGCCACCGGTCCCACCACTCCCTCGGCCGGGTCGAGGTAGAGCGGCGGCTCGGTGAGCAGAACCTCGCCGGCCGGCTCTACCACTACCGCCAGCTCGCTCGCGCCGTCGCCCCGCGTCCGCCACCCCAGACGGAGGGGGCGCTCGCCGGCGAGGCGCAACGGGCGAGTGGGGTTCTCGTGCCAGAAACAGCGGCCGCTCCGCACCAGGAGGAGCACAGCGAAATGGCCGGCGCTCCCCGCCACCACCGGCTCGTCCCACCCCCCGGCGCACAGGCTCGCGAGGAGGGGGGCGACCTCGTCGTCTTCCGGCTGGAGGTAGCCGGGGCGGTAGTAGGCGTACGTGTAGTTCTGGAGGGAGGTTCGGCGCGGCTTGCCGAGCCCCCCGCCCTTCTTCACCCGGGTGATCGCCGCCTCCACGGCGGGCTTGCCGCGGGCCGTGCCCGGCCTGAGGAGGTAGATCAGGAAATCGCCTGTCGGGAGGGCACCCGGCGCGGCCGGCGCCGCCGCGGCCAGCTCGTCGAGCCACGCCAGACACCGCTCGGCCGCCTGGGGCGCCGGATCGCCGCCGTGGAGCTGCTCGCGCACCGCCAGGCCGACGGCGGCCACGTGCTTGCAGTTGACGGCCATGGGGCAGGTGCACCGCCCGCTGATCTCGGGGAAGCCGCGCTCCGACCACCCGATGCGCACCACCTGCTGGTAGGGTTGTGGCCGCGTCCCGCGCACCGTGGCGATCGCCGTGAGGGTGTCGGCCCCCTGCCATTCCACCTCCAGGTCGAGGACGCGGCCGTTGGCGAAGTAGTCTCGGCCGCGGTCGTAGGAGCGGGAGTCGCAGGCGGCGCGGATGTCGTCGTGGTTGAGTCGTCGGGGAACACCCATGGCACAGGAGGCGCGGCGAGGCCACGCAAGCGCTAGGGTAAAGGGGCGCCGCCGATCCGCACAGGGGTCGATCCGACCCCGGTTCGGTGTTGGCGGATCGCCCTTCGGGCATCCGCCCTGATATGGAGGGGGACGCCACGCGCCCCCCTCGCCACCCGGCGCAGGTCCGGGTGGCTTCACTCCCCGTGGATGGCGGGCTGACGCCCGCCATCAGACCGGATGGAGCGTCCCGCTCCATCCGGTCTACCTAGCCCGCATTTCTCACCATGAATCTGCTGCGCCCGCGCAACCGCCCTGCCTGCCGGCAGGCAGGCCGTATCTCCTGGCCGGGTCCTCGTCCGAGTCCTCGACAACCTGCAAGGTTGCCTGCGGACTCGGACTTGCGGGCCGACCAGGATCTACGACCATCTGCGCGCGCTCGCCACGATCCCTGGTGAGAAATGCGGGCTAGGCGTAGGGCGAAACGCCGCGGCGGTTCCGCCATCTGCGGCCGCGCGGTGCTGGAAAGCTCAGCGTCACCCGAGCACGGTTGCCAGCCAGGCGCGCCAGCGAGGGTATTTTGCTCGCAGGAAGGCGCCGGGGGCGCCGGGGGCGACCGTGTGGGTGGCGGGTGGGGGCGGGGCGGTGATGCCGGTGGCGAGGCGTGCCGCACCGAGGAGGGTGGCCTCGGGTTGGTCGACCTCCTCCACGGGGCGGCCGAGACAGGCGGCGAGACCCTGCGCGACCGCCGGGTCGCGGGCGAGACCGCCGGTGAGGAGAAGGCGGTGGGGCGGCGCGTCCGCCTCCAGGTCGTCGACGATCTCCCGCACCCGGAACAGCACCCCCTCCAGGGCGACCCGGCGGCGGCCGGTGGCGTCGAGGGCCGCGGCGGCGGGCGAGAGTCGGTGGGCGAGGTCGGGCCGCCAGTGGGGGGCGCCGATGCCGGCCAGGTCGGGGAGGGCGAAGGCCTCCGGGCAGGGGTCGACCTCCGGTAGGTCCGTGGGGCCGGGCCCGTACTGGTCGATCGCCGGGCCGGCACCGTTGATCGTCCCCTCCAGGGCGTAGCCCTGCGCCCGGCCGCCTTGGGCGAGGAGCGGCCCGGCGAGGTAGCCCGGCCGCCACACCATCGCTGGACCGGTGGGCTGCAGGATGAAGCCGCCGGTGCCGAGGTTGATCAGGGTCACGTCGTGGTCACCGCCGAGGACCGCCCGGGCGGCGGACGCCTGGTCGGCGAGGGTCACCGCGATCACCTCGCCCCCTCTCAGGGGGATAGCCAAGCCGCCGCTGTCGCCGATCGCCGGCAGGCAGGGGGCGGGCACGCCGAACAGTTCGAGCAGGGGCCTGGCCCAGCGGCCCGCCACCGGGTCGCACAGCAGGGTGCGTGCGGCCATGGTGAGGTCGGTGTGGTGGGCGCGCCCGCCGCTCCACTGCCAGACGAGGTAGCTCTCCAGGGTGCCGAACAGGAGGCTTCCGCTGGCCAGGCGCGGGGCGAGGGCGGGGTCTGCCGCGAGTAGGGTGGCGAGCTTGGTCCCGGCGTAGTGGGGGGAGAGGAGGAGGCCGGTGGTGGCACGGATCGCCGCCTCCTGGTCGCGGTGGGCGTCACACCACGCCGCGGACCGACGATCTTGCCAGGAGATCAGCCGTGTCACCGGGCGTCCGGTGTCGCGCTCCCACAAGCAAAAAGTGCCGCGCTGCGTGGCGAGGCTGAGGCGCACGGCGGCCCGGTCCGCCCCGGCAAGCAGCTCGTCGAGCAGGCCCGACACCGCCCGCTCGTAGGCCACCGGGTCGGATTCCCGGACCGGACCGGCGCCGGTCAGGGGTGGGGCCGGCGCCGAATGCACGGTCGCCATGGCGCCGTCGTCCCCGAGCACGCCCGCCTTGATGCGGGTGGAGCCGAGGTCGAGGGCGACGATCACGGGTCCGGCCCCAGGAAGTCGGCGACCTCACGTCGCCGCCGGGCCGCGTCCCAGCCGAGGGCCTCTCCCATCAGAGCCGCCGCATCGCCGGCGACCGCCCCGTCGATGGGGGCGAACAGGGTGGCAGGGAGGCGGCGGCGCAGGGCGTCCTCCAGGGTGGTGGCCATCTCGTCGCGGGCGGCGAGGCAAATCTCGCCGCGGCAGAACGGTGCGGTCGCCACCACGCGCCGCGCCAGGTCCGGGCGAGCGCGGACGAGGTCGTGGAGGTCCGTAACCCGCGCCCCGAAGCGATGGGCCGTCCACAGGGCGGTCTCTTCGTCGAGGCCTGCCGCCACCCCGGCGGCCTGCATCGCCCCCTGCCACGGCGTGAACGGCCCCTCCGGCGCCCACGGCAGGGGCCGATCGGTGGGCAGGTGTCCGATCCGCCGCCCCAGGGCCTTCAACACCCCGGCGACGACCCGTCCGGCATCCACCCGCGCCGACGTCAGCTTGCCCCCCACCGGCAGGAGGAGCCCCGGCTCGGGGCTCTCCAGCCGCCACTCCCGGGTGACCGCGGAGGGGGTGACGCCGCCGACGTTGCGCAGGGTGCGCAGGCCGGCGAAGCGGCCGAGGATGTCGGACTCCTCCCACCCCAGGCCCGGCACGTGGACGCGCAGCTCGGAGAGCAGATAGTCGACGTCGGCCTGCTCCACCCTCACTGCATCCGGCGCGCCGTCATAGGCGGTGTCGGTGGTGCCCACCAGGGTCTTGCCGTACCACGGGATGAGGAAGAAGACCCGGCCGTCGGAGGCGGCCACCAGGAGCAGCGCGTCGCTGCACGGCAGGGCGGGCAGCACCAAGTGGACCCCTTTGGTGAAGCGACACAGCCGGCCACGGGTGGTGCCGTCCAGCAAGGTACGGGACCACGGGCCGGCGGCCACCACCGTCACCGCCGCCTGGACCTCGATGGTCGCTCCGGTCGTGGCGTCGGCCACGGCGCCCCCCGCCACTCGCCCCCGGGCGCGCAGCAACTCGGCCACCGGCGCGTGGTTCACTACCAGCGCGCCGGCGCGCCGCGCCGCATCGACCACCTCCAGGGTGAGGCGGGCGTCGTCCGTGCCGCAGTCGCCGTAGAAGAAGCCACCGGCGAGGGCATCTGTGCGCAGGAAGGGGTATGCCTTGGCCACCGCCTCGCGACGCAGGGTCCGGTGACGGGCCACGGGCTGGTTGCGGCCCGCAAGGAGGTCATAGAGGGTGAGGCCGAACCAGATCGATAGCCGGTTGACCGGTTGGTGGCGGTAGGTGGGGAAGAGGAAGCGCAGGGGACGCACCTGATGCGGCGCGATGCGTGACAGGGTGCGCCGCTCCAGCAGGGACTTCTGCACCGTCCTCACCCACAGGTGGCGCAGGTAGCGCAGGCCGCCATGGATCAGCTTGGAGGAGGCGGACGAGGTGCCGGAGGCCCAGTCGGTGCGCTCCACCAGGGCGACCCTGAGGCCGCGCAGTGCCGCGTCGTAGGCGGTCCACGCCCCGTAGATCCCGCCACCCACCACCAGGAGGTCGAAGGGCCCGTCGCGCAGGGCGGCGAAATCGCGCTTCATGGTCGTGGCTCCCGGCGGGAGAGGTAGTCCGCCAGCCAGGCGGGGCGATCCGAGATCAGCGCATCGATCCCCGCGCCCAGGGCGCGGTTCACGGTACGGGGAGTGTTGCAGGTGTAGCTCAAGACCGGGAGGTCGTGGCGGTGGGCCTGGTCGACGAACGCCCGGGTGAGGCGCCGTACATCGACGCACAGGGCCGCCAGGGCGCCGGGCCGCGGCGCGCCACGGCCGCGCAAGGGGATCGGCTCGTCCAGGTTGCGCACGCAGCGCAGGTGGGGGGCGACCCGGTGGACCTCGGCGAGGACCGCCGGGTTGAAGGAGAGGAGGTAGACCGCGTCGTCGAGGCGGCGGGCGCGCACCGCATCGACGACGCGCCGTGCCAGCTCCAGATGGCGTTCGGGGGTGTCCACCGTGCGCCGGGCCTTCACCTCCAGCAGGAGAAGGGTGCGGCCGCCGTACCGCTCCAGGACCTCGTCCAGGGCGGGCAAGGGCTCGCCGCGGAAGCGGCGGGCGAGCCAGCCGCCGGCATCGAGCCGGCGCAGCTCCGTCAGATCCAATTGGTGAACGCGCCGGCCGCGCCGGCCGGCCCGGGCGAGGGTGCGGTGGTGAAAGACCACCGGCATGCCGTCGCGGGAGAGTTGCACGTCCAGCTCGATGCCGGCGATCGGCAGGCCCAGGGCCGCCGCGAAGGCCGCGTGGGTGTTCTCCGGGTAGTCCGCCGAGGCGCCGCGGTGGGCGATGACCCACGGCGGGTAGGTGCCGGCAGGGAGGGGGGCCATGGCCATTTATGAGGGAGTCTCATGACCACCTCAAGGGCGACACGGCCGACGGTGTTGCCCGTTTTCATCTAAGGAAGGCAGGAAAGGGGCAGGAAGGCAGGAATCCATTCCTCCCACCCGGCCCGCTGCTCCACCCTTCCTGCGTTCCTGATCTTCCTGCCTTCCTTAGATGGAAGACGGATCGTCGGGCGGCTATCGAGGCACTTTCGGCGATGTGACCGCTCGGGGGTCGGGAGCCGTGGTACTACGGGGACGGCGGGGTCTTGTCGCGATAGGTGCACTCGCCGGCGATGGGGCATCGGGGGCACTTCGGCCGGCGTGCAGTGCAGGTGTAGCGGCCGTGAAGGATGAGCCAGTGGTGGGCGTGGCGGCGGAACTCCGGTGGTACCACCTTGAGGAGCCGCTCCTCCACCTCGCGCACCGTCTTGCCCGGGGCCAGCCCGGTGCGGTTGGCGACCCGGAAGACGTGGGTATCCACGGCGATGGTCTCGTGGTCCCAGGCGTTGTTGAGGATGACGTTCGCCGACTTGCGCCCCACGCCCGGCAGGCGCATGAGCGCGTCGCGGTCGTTGGGCACCTCGCCGCCGTGCTCGTCGAGGAGGATCTGCGCGGCGGCGATCAGGTGGCGCGCCTTGCTGTTGAACAGGCCGATGTGGCGTATGTACGGGATCAGGCCATCCACCCCCAGCGCCAGCAGCGCCTGGGGGGTGTTGGCCACGGGGAACAGCTCGCGGGTCGCCAGGTTGACCGAGACGTCGGTGGCCTGGGCGGAGAGCACCACCGCCACCAGCAGCTCGAACGGGCTAGACCACGCCAGCTCGCCCTTGGGCTCGGGCCGCTCGGCGCGCAGGTGCTCGAAGAGTTGCTGGATCGCCTGCTTTCTCACAGTGGCACCGTGCCGCTAGCATCTCACAGCCCCCTCCCCCACCGGGGGAGGGTCGGGGTGGGGGCGGTCGGATCAGGCGTACCGCTCGCTCCTCACGCCCTCCCCCCAGCCCCCTCCCAGGGGGAGGGGGAGCGCGTGGCTCGACCCTCGGGCACCCCCTGTCTACTCTCTACTGGCTACCGATCCGGAGCATCCATGAAGCTGCTCGAAGTGAACAACACCCGTCTGCTCTTTCATCAGAACCAGAGCGACGTGGTGAACATCCAGATCCTCACCAACGTCGGCTCCTCGGTGGAGGAGCCGGCGACCTATGGCGCGGCCCACTTCTTGGAGCACATGTTCTTCAAGGGCACGGCGAAGCGTGACGCCAAGCAGATCAACCGCGACGCCAACCGCATCGGCGGCAAGCTCAACGCCTGGACCTGGTTCGACCAGACCGTCTACCACATCACGGCCCTACGCGAGCGGCTCGACGAGGCGTTCGAGATCGTCTGTGACGTCTACCAGAACGCCACCTTCCCGGCGGACGAGCTGGAAAAGGAGCGCGAGGTCATCGTCTCGGAGATGCGCCGCTACGACGACGACCCGGGATCCTACCTGGCCGACCGCGCGTACGCGCACTTCTGCGAGAGCGGCATCGCCCACCCGGTGATCGGCACCGAGGAGATTGTGCGCGGCGTGAGCCGGGAGACCCTGATCGCCTTCAAGGAGCGCTACTACGGCGGACACAACGTCCTGATCTCGGTGG
>DASWHD010000174.1:0-4596 GCA_036393335.1 bacterium | reverse complement strand
TCAACGTCTTCACCCTCACGGTGCCGCCGTTGCGGGAGCGACGCGACGATATCCCGCCGCTGGTCGACCACTTCCTGCGCCGCAAGGAGCCGCAGCGCGAGCCGCCGCGGCGTCTCGCCGCGGCCGCCCTGGTGGCGCTCCAGGCCCATGACTGGCCGGGCAACGTGCGCGAGCTGCACAACGCCCTGGAGCGCGGCCTGATCATGGCCCAGGGCAACGTCATCACCCTGCACGACCTGCCACCCCTGGCGGCTTTCGCCCCCATGGCCGCGACGGCCAACCTTCCGGCCGCGCCCCTGGCGCCGGAGCCCACGGGGCAGCCGGCGGGCGTCGACGGTGATTTCGTGCCCCTGGCCAAGCTGGAGCGCCGCCACCTCGCGGCGGCCCTGGCCCGGGCCGGCGGCAACAAGACCGCCGCCGCCAAGCTCCTCGGCCTGAGCCTCCGCTCCCTCTATACCAAGCTCAAACGGCATGGCATGGCCAGTTAGTCCGCATTTCTCACCAGGGATCGTCGTGAGAGCGTGCAAACGCGCGTAGATCCTGGCCGGCCCGCGGTAGGCGCCGAATCCCTTCGGCGATTCCGGCCCGAGAAGGCCGGCCGCGCCTGGCGGCGCGGGTCGCCGGTGCAACCGGCTCCTACCTTCGGTTGGGAAATCGCGGCGTAGTCCCGGTCCCAGGGTAGGAGCCGATTCCATCGGCGATCCAGGCCCGAAAGGGCCTGCCGCGCGACAGGCGCGGGTCGCCGGTGCAACCGGCTCCTACCTCGGACGAGGACCCGGCCAGGAGATGCGGCCTGCCGGCAGGCAGGGCGGTTGCGCGGTCGCAGCGGATTCATGGTGAGAAATGCGGGTTAATCCGCCGTGGTCACCAAGATGGGCTCCGCCGCGGTCTCGGCCGCCGGTGGGGAAGCAGGCGGCAGTGCCAGGTGGGCCGGCGGGGCACTCGCCGGGTCGCCGGCGGCGGGGGCCGCCGCGGCTCGGCGGAGGCGGCGGCAGAACTCCTGGTAGGTCAGGATCTCGAAGCTCCCCTGGTCGTCTTCGACCAAGGCGGTGAGCGATTCCACCCAGTCTCCCGAGTTCAGGTAGTGGATATCACCGATGCGTTTGTCCGCGGGGGTGTGGATATGACCGCAGATCACGCCCTGGCAGCGATAGGCGTGGGCCAGGGTGCGGAGCTGATCCTCGAAGTTGCTCACGAAGTTGACGGCATGCTTCACCCGCGCCTTGACCGCCTTGGCAAAGGAGAAGTACTCGCGCCCCCGCCAGGCACGGTAGTGGTTGTAGAAACGGTTGATGCGCAGCAGGGTCTGATAGCCGATCGCCCCGAGGAGGGCGAGGTAGCGGTGGCGTTGGGTCACGGCGTCGAAGACGTCGCCGTGCACCACGAGATAGCGTCCGCGGGGTGTCTTGTGGATATAGCGCTCGAGGATGCGGAGTCGGTGCAGGGTGAGGGGGAGGAACTTGTGCAGCAGATCGTCGTGGTTGCCGCGCAGGTAGATCACCTCGGTGTCGCGCTTCTCCAGCTTCTTGAGCACCAGGCGGACGAACCGCGTGTGGGCCGGCTGCCAGCCGCCGCGGCGCAACAGGCTCCAGCCGTCGATGATGTCCCCGTTGAGGATGAGCTTTTCCGAATCGGTGTGCTTCAAGAAGTCGTTGACCTCATCGATGCGGCACTCCGGCGTACCCAGGTGGACATCGGAGAGGACGATCGTCTTGAAGCGCAGGCGGGGTTTCTTGGCCATGATGCGTATCTCGTCTAGCGTGGTGGTCAGCGACGGGTGACGGACTCCAACTGGGCCTCGAACTGATCGATCACCGCGTCCCACGACATCCCCATCGCCGTGGCCCGGGCGTTGTGGCGCATCACCGTCCAGCGGCTCCGGCAATCGATCAATCGGCGCGCGGCTTGGACGTACGCCGCGGCATCCCCCGGGGAGACGGTGCAGCCGTTGATCCCGTTCCGGATCAGCTCCGCCGCGGCCGCATAGTCGAAGGCGAGGACCAGCAGACCGCTCGCCATCGCCTCGCTCACGACGTTGCCGAACGTCTCCGTCGCGCTGGGGAAGAGGAAGAGATCGCCGGAGGCGTAATGGGCCGCGAGGTCCTCGCCGTGCCGCATCCCCGCGAAATGGACGCCGGGATAGCGGCGTTTGAGCTGGGGGAGCAGCGGACCATCGCCCACCACCACCAGACGCAGGCCGGGAGCCACCTCCCGCAGTGCCTCGTACGCCGCGATGGCGAGGGGGATGTTCTTTTCCGGTGCCACGCGGCCGACGTACAGGGCGACGACCTCCCCATGGGCGGCCCCCCACTGGCGGCGCAGCTCGGCGCTGCGGCGATCCGGAGCGAAGAGGCGCGTGTCGACCCCGCGCCCCAGGATTTGCAGGTTGAGAAAGCCGCGGCCGCTGAGGTCTTCGTAGACCGAGCCGGAGGGGACGAAGGTGCGCAGGGTGCGATTGTGGATGGTGCGCAGGTAGCGGATGCCGGCGGCCTGCAGCATCCCGGCCTTGTAGTGGCTGCTGTAGAGGTGAAACTGGGTATGGAAGCTCGACGTGATCGGGAGGGCCGCGCGTTGCGCCGCGCGCACGGCACTCCAGCCCAGCGGTCCCTCCGTCGCCACATGCACGACGGTGGGCACCAGCTTCTGCCACCAGTCGTACAGCCGCCGCGTCGCCGGCAGCCCGAACCGCAGACCGGGGTAGCCGGGGAGAGGCAGTCCCGGTACCACCCACTCATCGATGCCGTTGTCGTGCCGGCCGCCGTCCTGCCGGTCCCGGCGCGGGCGGACCACGTGTATGCCGTGGCCGCGATCCGCAAGACCCCGCGCCAGACGATGGAGCGTAGCGGCGACACCGTTGACTTCCGGTGGATAGGTCTCGGTGACGAGTCCGATGCGCATGGCCCCAAACACTCGGTGTCGAATTCCCTTACGGCACACAAAGCGTAGGTGTTCTATCGATGCCGCGTGTCCCGATTCGACGACGGCACGGTCACACTTGTGCAAACTTTTTCGTCTCCTGAGTCGTGCCGGTGGACGTTGCGAATCGGGGACGATGTGCCCTACGTCGACGAGTGGAATTCTCCGGCGCGGACAAGTGGCTGTTCGGCGGTCAGGTCGGCGTGCGGTTTGCGCCGACCCGCAACGTCACGACCATCCTCCTCGGGGACTATGTGGAGAACCGCGGCTTCAACCGGAACGACGTCGCCCGGCGTACCGGCAACGCCGACCTCAAGGAGGCCACCACCGGCTACCACGTCTCGCTCTCCGTCGGGCACGAGAAGACGACGGCGACGGGAGACTGGCGGCTCGGCCTCGCCTACAAGCGGCTGGAGGCAGACGCGGTGATCGACGCCTTTACCGAGTCGGACTTCCACCTCGGGGGCACCAACGCCGAGGGATGGATCCTGCTCGGGCAACTGGGGCTAGGCGAGAAGGCGCGGCTATGCGCGACGTGATGACCCATGGGGGTAGGAGCCGGTTGCACCGGCGACCCGCGCCGCAGGCGCGCCACGCCCGCGGGACCGAATCGCCGACCTGCCTGCCGGAAGGCAGGAGGGATTCGGCTCCTACCACGATCCGACCAGGACCTGCGTTCATTTGCGCGGTCTCATGAAGAACCTTGGTGAGAAATGCGGGCGCAAGGAGACCGGGTGACATGCGTCCACGGTGGCTGTTCATCGCACTCCTCCTCTTCCTCGGCACCGCCGCGGGGTCGGGATACGCCATCCTGGAGCTGCGACGCGAGCGCGACGCGTTGGCCGATCACAACCGGCAGCAGGAGCAGAGGATCGCCCTCGTGCAGAAAGGCTACGCGGAGCAGAAGGCCCTCGCCGCCGGACTGCAACATACGAAAGTGGCCCTCGCAGCCCAGAAGCTCGGCCTGGAGGGCCAGGTAGCGGAGCTGTCGGCGGAGAAGGAGGGGTTGGTTGAGGAGCGAGACGGTCTGGCGGCCCAGGTCGCTACTCTGGAGGAAGCGGCCGCGGCGCTGCGGGAGCGCATCGTATCACTGGAGGTCGGACACGAAGAGCTGGCCGCCGAGCGGGGCAAGCTATCGCAGGACTTGCAGGAGATGACCGCCGCCCGGCAACGGCTGGACGCCAACCTGAAGCGCGAGAGTCGCCGCCGCGAAAAGTGTTCGGAGCACAACGCGCAGCTCACCGCGATCTCCCAGGAGCTCATGGAGGTGTACCGCAAGAAGGGGGTGCTGAGCGTCCTGATGGAGAAGGAGCCGCTGATCGGCCTGAAGAAGATCGAGCTCGAGGGCCTGATCGACCAGTACGAAGAGCGTGTCGAGCAGCAACGCATCGACGACGCGCGGCGCGCAGCGACCGAGGGCACGCAGCCGCAGCAGTGACCGACCACCACGCAAGTCCAAGCTCACAGGGCTGCGAGGGCGCTCGCTTGCGGTGGCTCCGCCACGGCCGTCACGGCTCGAAGCCGAGGGCGCGCAGGCGTTGGACCTCGTCGCGCCAGTTGGGGGAGGCGACGACCCGCAGGTCGAGGAACACGGTGGTGCCGAGGAGGCGCTCGATGGCGCGGCGCGCGTCGCTGCCGATCGCCTGCAAACGGCTCCCCTTGGCGCCGATCACCATCCCC
>DASWHD010000173.1:0-2428 GCA_036393335.1 bacterium | reverse complement strand
GGCGTGGAAATAGTAGACCACCACCTGCGGGGCGCCGGTCGCCGCGGCCGCCACCGGCGGTGCGCAGCAGGGCGGTGGCTGGGTGGCGGTAACGGGGGCGGACGGGCCGCCGCGGTTCACCGCCAGGTAGGCGAGGCTGCTCCCGGCGAAGAGGAGGAGGAGGGCGGTGACGAGGGTGCGGGCGCGCATGGTGAGCTCCGGGGAGGCCAGGGTTGTGGGAGGTGCGGCGGGCATTCCTACGTTGGTACAGGCATGAGCCACTTATCTGGATTCGAGAACATTTTTGTAATCGTTGTCTCGACGCTGTCCGAGATCACGGCAGGCCGGCTCCGGCCACGAATATTCCACGCCATCAACGATATCGACGGATTCGATCTGGGGACGGTTCACGAGGCGTTTGGCGTAGTCCCATTGCAGATCCTGGAACAGGTCGATGTCCGTGGGTGTGAAGTCACCGGACTCGATCTTGCGCATCTGTTGGCGCACCTTTGTCGGGTAGGTCGACTGGTTGACGCGGACGCGAACCGTCTTGCCCGTGGAAACCTGTTGCACGATGAACTCGCTCGGCCCCAGTCTCTTGTCGATGGAGTGGGAACCAAAGCGCGCTCGGGCACCGGTCAGGTACGCCGCCACGTCGCCCCCACAGGCCGAGTTATTGGAGGCGATGCGCAGATCCGTTCGGTCGATCATGCCATCGGGAAACAACCGGTTGAGTGCGACCTTCAATACCGTCGCGGCCTCCACCAGACCGCCGCAGAAGTGTCCGTGGAACTTGATCAAGTCCTCGAGGGTGATGGTCTTGGCCGCCTTGGCGTAGCGGCCGTACTTGTTCACTGTGTCCCGTACCTCAAAGGTCGGCGCAAATGGAGCCGTCGCAAGCCAAACGGGGTGATACCAGGCGTGTGGTTGGACGTCGTCGCGCGGTGCGCCGTGCGCAGCGGGGTGCCATCCGACGAGATACGCGGCACTAACGCCCACGTAGAGGAGGAGGACGGCGGTGGTTAGCGATCGGACAGGCATCGCGACGCTCCGAGGGGGGAAGAAACGAACGGGGCGCGGCGTTACACCGCCTTGGCGAGGAGCCCCTTGATCTCCGCCACGGTCGGGACCCGGCCGGAGAGGAGGAGCTGGCCGTCGGCCACCAGGGCCGGGGTCATCATCACCCCGTGGGCGATGATCTCCTGGAGGTCGGTGACCTTGGTGAGGGTGTAGTCGAGGGCCAGTTCCTCCGCCGCCGCCTGGGCCGCGGCGGTGAGGGCCTTGCACTTGGGGCATCCGGTTCCGAGGATCTCGATCTTCATGGGAGACCTCCTTGCCGCACGGGGCGGCGGGGTTGAACGGACATTCACGCCCCCACCAGGGCGCCGTAGAGCTCGCCGGCGAGGGTCGCCATCACCACCACCAGGGCGACGTAGGCGGCGGTCTTGCGGGTGCCGAGGACCGAGCGGATCACCAGCATGTTGGGCAACGACAAGGCGGGACCGGCCAGGAGCAGGGCCAGCGCCGGCCCCTGGCCCATGCCGTTGCGCAGCAGCCCCTCGAGGATCGGCACCTCGGTGAGGGTGGCGAAGTACATGAAGGCGCCGGCCACCGACGCAAAGGTGTTGGCGCCGAGGGAGTTGCCGCCCACCGCCCGGCTCACCCAGGCGCTCGGGATCAGCCCCTCGTGGCCGGGACGGCCCAGGAGGAGGCCGGCGATCACCACCCCGATGAGGAGGAGCGGCAGGATCTGCTTGGCAAACCCCCACGCGGCGCCGAACCAGTCGCCCCCTTCGCCGGAATCGGTGGCGGTGACCAGCGACAGGCCGGCCACCGCCACCACGAAGGGGGCGAGGGGGTGGCCGGGGTAGAGGAGGGCCACCCCGGCGGTGGCCGCGGTGATCGCCACCACCCGCCCCCACGGGAGGCCCATCCACACCACCAGGGCGAGGGCGAGGAGGAGGCCAAACAGGGCGGTGATCCACCACTTCGCCTCATAGAGGGCGGCCCAGATCCCGGTGGGCTCGGCCGGCGCCCCCCAGTTGGCGAAGACCAGCACCCCCACCATGGCCACGAAGGAGAGGCCGGTCTGCCACAGGGGGCGGCCGCTGTCCGCCTCCGCCACCGCCGCCGCGACCAGCCGCTCCCCCTCCTCGCGGCGGAAGAGGAGGGCCATCGCCAGCCCCACCACCACCGAGAACAGGACCGCCCCCACCGCCCGCGCCACCCCGAGCTGCCAGCCCAGGACCCGCGCCGTGAGGACGATGGCCAGGACGTTGATCGCCGGCCCGGAGTAGAGGAAGGCGGTGGCCGGCCCCAGCCCCGCCCCCATCCGGTAGATGCCGGCGAAGAGCGGCAGGACCGTACACGAGCAGACCGCCAGGAGGGTGCCGGAGACCGACGCCACGGAGTACGCCACGACCTTGCGCGCCCCGGCGCCGAGGTAGCG
>DASWHD010000172.1:0-7319 GCA_036393335.1 bacterium | reverse complement strand
GAGGTTGCGAGGCACTCAAGGCTCTTCACCCAGCCAGACGGGCTGGCGCCGGGGACCCCAGGTCCCCGGCCGTCCCTCGAAGACGCCGGGGCAGCAGGCGCCGCAGAAACGGCAGTGGCCGTCGTCGGTGAGATTCCAGGTGGAAAGGAGGTACCAGTCGCGTCCGATCAAGACCTCACCGCAGTGATGGCAATAGGTGCTACCGCCCGCCTGGTCGTGGACATTGCCGGTATACGCGTACCGGACGCCGTTACGGATGGCTATCTGCCGTGCGCGGGTGAGGGTCGCAGGCGGTGTGGGTGGATGGTCACGCATCTTCCAGTCCGGATGGAAGGCGGTGAAGTGCATGGGGACGTCCGGCCCCAGGTTTTCTACCACCCAGTGGGTCATCTCGTCGATCTCGCCGTCCGAGTCGTTTTCGCCGGGGATCAACAGGTTGGTGATCTCGAACCAGACATCGGTCTCGTGCTGCAAGTACGTGAGGGTATCCAGGACCGGGCGGAGACTGCCGCCAGAGATCTTTTTGTAAAAGCGCTCGGTGAACGCCTTGAGGTCCACGTTGGCCGCATCCATGGCACGGTAGAGCTCGACCCGCGGCTCGTCGCACATGTAGCCGGCGGTCACCGCCACCGATTTGATGCCTCGCTCGTGGCAGGCGTGGGCTACGTCGATGGCGTATTCCATGAAGATCACCGGGTCGTTGTAGGTGTACGCGACACTGCGGCAGCCCATCCTCTCCGCTGCCGCGGCGAGGGCCTCAGGACTTGCGGCATCGGCCAAGGTATCCATCTCCCGGGACTTGCTCATGTCCCAGTTCTGGCAGAACTTGCACGCCAAGTTGCAGCCGGCGGTACCGAAGGAAAGCACCGGGGTGCCCGGCAGGAAATGGTTGAGGGGCTTCTTCTCGATTGGGTCGATGCAAAAGCCGCTGGACCGGCCGTAGGTGGTCAGGACAATCTGATCCTGCTGCCGCGCCCTGACAAAACAAAGGCCCCGCTGCCCTTCGTGTAGACGACAGGCGCGCGGACAGACGTCACACTGAATGCGGCCGTCTTCGAGTCTATGCCAGTAGTGGGTAGACACCACACTGGGGATTGTGGACTCCAGAGGAGTGGTCGCTGAAGCAGGACACATGACGAAATGATACCGCAGTGACAATCTTACGCTGCAAAGCACAAATTATACCGTACGCCTCCCGTCTTGGCCGGCGGTCATCGTGCGTCGTAATCGGCACGCCTGGGAGGTGCGGACGTACCGGCAGACGGCCCACCGGTGCCCCCCCACGGCGTTCGGTCGCCATCGTTGTTCCAGCATCGTTGTTATAGTGAATGGCATGGTTTGCGGTTACGACTTGCGCTCTGTACAACCGCTTGCACCGACACGGATCTAATGTCATACGTCGTTACCGCGCATTGCGACCACTGCAAGTACACACAGTGCGTGGAAGTCTGCCCCGTGGATGCGTTTCGCGAAGCGGAGACCATGCTCTACATCGATCCAGAGACCTGCATCGACTGTGATCTGTGTGTGGAGGAATGTCCGGTCGAGGCGATTTATGCCGACGTCGATGTCCCGGAAAAATGGCAGGCATATATCGAAATGAACAAAGAAATGGCTGGGAAACTTCCCGTCATTACCGAGAGCAAAGATCCTTTGCCGAGCGCCAAGACATTGGAAGAGCTCGTGGCAATGGAGGGATTGCGGTAGGACAGCGAGATTGATCCATGGCAGAACGGGTGGTGCTCATCACCGGAGGAGCACGGGGGATCGGCCGTGAGATCGGGCTCACCCTCGCCGCACGGCACTGGTCGGTGGCTGTCTGCTACCGGACCAGCGTCCAGGCGGCGGAGGAGACGGCGGCGGCCATGGCGGAGCGTGGCGCGCCGCGCACGAAGGCCGTCCAGTGCGACGTCTCGGAACCCGAGGCGGCGGAAGGGTTCATCCGGACGGCCGAGGCAGACTGGGGACGCATCGATGCCCTGATCAACTGTGCCGGCCCCTACCACCGGGTCAACCTCCTGGACGAGACCCCGGAAGGGTGGCTCTCCATGTTCGCCAACAACCTGCACCCCGTCTTCTACTGCGCCCGTGCGGTGGCGCCGGGCATGAAGGAACGGCGATGGGGACGCATCGTCAGCTTCAGTATGGCGACGGCCGATCGCATCTCCGCCCAGCCACAGATCACCGCCCATTTCATCGCCAAGAGCGGAATCCTGGTGCTGACCCGGTCACTGGCTCGCCTGCTGGCACCCTACGGGATCACGGTGAACGCCATCTCCCCCGGATTCATCGCCTCGGGCAGCGCGCCGCCGGAGGAGCTCCAATCGATGGTGAAGAACATCCCCGCTGGTCACCTCGGATCCACCCAGGATGCGGCCGGCGTGACGAGCTTCTTGCTGTCCGAGGAGGCCCGGTACGTTACCGGCGCCAACATCCACGTGAGCGGTGGTTGGGGGCTTTGAGCTCGCAGGAGCGACATGGGTCGCGAACCCGTCGGCTGCCCTTCCCCCCCTTCTGGCGTCGGTTCGCGGGCAAGCCCGCTCCAACGGCAACGCTGCGGGCTACCCGGTGTTGCGCAACGCGGCGGCGATGCAGTTGAAGGTGTGGACCAGGGTCTCCTCGGCGGCGCGGCGGTCGAGCGGGTTGAGATCGTTGCGGCGCAGGCGGCCCAGGAGGGCGGCCTGGACCGCGTGCACCGGTGCCAGGAGCGGGGCGCGGCGGCGCAGGGAGCGGGCAAGGGTCGGTTCCGCGGCGAGGAGCTCGTCGTTACCGGTGAGCCAGCACACCGCCTCAACCGAGCGCGCGTACTCCGCCTCGATCTCCGCGAACAGCTCCCCCGCGAGCCCCGGGTCCGCCGCCAGCGCGACGTAGTTGCGTGCGGTCTGCAGGTCGGTCTTCGCGAGGGCGAGCTGGAGCTTGTCCACCAGGTTGGTGAAGAACGGCCACTCGCGGTACATGCATTGCAACAGCTCACCGTGGGCGTGGGGATCCACCACACGGAAGGCGTCGATCGCCCCGCCCCACGGGTACCATGCATCGACGAGCATCCGGCTCTGGGCCCAGGCGAAGGCCCACGGGATGGCGCGCAGCCCCTTCACCCCCGCCGCCTCGGCGGCCGCCATGCTGGGCCGTGAGGCCGGTCGCGAGCCGGCGCGGGTGAGGGAGAGCTCCTGCACCGGCGTGGCCTGGAGGAAGAAGGTGGCGAAGGCCGGGCGCTCGATCAATGCGCGGTAGGCTTGAGCCGCATGGCGGGCGATCGCCTCCATGGCCTCGTCGAAGGCCGGTGCCTCGTCCGCCGTTCCGGGCGCCGTGACCGACGCGATCAGGGCGCCGGTCAACATGCGCTCCATGTGGTAGAGGGCGGTGCCGAGGTTGGCATACTTGGAGGAGATCACCTCGCCCTGCTCGGTGATCTTCACCCCGTCGCCGACACAGCCGGCCGGCTGGGCGAGGAGGGCGCGGTAGGTCGGCCCGCCGCCGCGGCCCGGGGTGCCGCCGCGGCCGTGGAAGAAGGTGAGACGCACGCCGTGCTCCGCCCCGACCCGCGCCAGGGCGCGCTGGGCCTCATAGAGGGCCCAGGAGGCGGCCACCACACTGGCGTCCTTGGCGCTGTCGGAGTAGCCCAGCATCACCTCCTGATGGCCGGCGCGCAGCTCGATGTGACGGTGATAGGTCGGGAGCCCGAGCAGGCGGTCGAGGATCTCCGCGGCGCGGTGCAGGTCATCCAGGCTCTCGAACAGGGGGGCCGGGTCGAGGTGGCTGTAGCCGTGCTCTCCGAGATCCACCAGGCCGGCCTCCTTGGCCAGCAGCAGCACGGCGAGGATGTCACTGGCGGCGCGGGTATGGCTGACCACGTAGGTCTCCACCGCGTGAACGCCGAAGTTGCGTTGGATCCAGGCGATCGCCTGGAAGGTCGCGTAACACTCCGCCTGTTCGCCCGCGAGCTCTGGAGCGGGCGGGCACAGGGGGCGCGGGTTGTCGAGCTCGCGCACCAGGAGGGCACAACGCGCGTCCTCGTCGAGGCCTTGGTAGTCGTCGCAGATCCGTGCGCGCCGCAGGAGGGTGTCGAGGAGCGCGGCGTGGACCGAGGAGTCCTGGCGGATGTCGAGCTGCGCCAGGTGGAAACCGAACACCTCCACCTGCCGCCGCAGGTCCTCCACCACACTGCCGGCGACCCGGCCACAGCCGGCCTCCACGAGGGTCTCCTGGAGCAGGGTCAGCTCTTCCAGCAGTTCCTCGGCCGAGGCGTAGCCGGCAACACCGTCCGCCGCGGTCTCCTCCAGGCGCCACGCGATCACCGCCGCCTTCTGGCGGAACGGCTCGTGGGGGTTGCGGTGCTGGATCGCCCGGAAGCGCTCCGGCCACCGCTCCGCGTCGCTCACCAGTGCGGCGTGCAACCGGTGCGGAAACGGGGCGCGGTGCACCGAGACCGACAGGCGCTGCACGAGGCTCAGGGCCCGCTCGTGGTAGAGGTCGAGCACCGCCGCGCGCTGGATGCCGAGGGACCAGCGGGTGATGTCGGCGGTCACCGCCGGGTTGCCGTCGCGATCACCGCCCATCCAGCTCCCGAAGCTCAGCAGAGGGGGTGGCCGCGGCGCCGCCTGATCCGCCTCCCGGAGGGCGGTACGCAGCCGGCGATAGAGCTCGGGGATGGCGTCGAACAGGATGGTGCGCAGAAAGAAGAGGCCGCCGCGCACCTCCTCCTCGACGCTCGGGCGCTCCAGGCGCACCTCGCCGGTGTGCCATAAAAGCTCGATCTCCGCCGCCAGCCGGTCGAGGCGCTCGCGACGCTCCGCGGCGGTCCACAGGCGGTGCTCCAGCTCCACCATCAGCAGGTAGATGCGCCGGTGGGCGGCCATCGCCGTGTGGCGGCGGATCTCCGTGGGGTGGGCGGTGAAGACCGGCTGCACCCGCAGGCCGGACCCCACGGCGCGCACGAAGCCCGGGCCGTGGGCGGCCGCACCGTGGGTGAGGGAGCCGACCACCGCCACGGCGCCGGCGCGGCGCTGGGCCGCGCGGCGTGCCTGCATGGCGCGGTTCTCCTCGGCGATGTTGAGGAGTTGGAAGAGCAGCGACAAGGCCTGGACGAGCTGGCGCAGGGTGGTGAAGTCGAGGGCGGCGAGGCGCGCCGCAGAGACCACCTCTTTGCCCGAGGTCAGGGTCAACACCAGCTCGAGGGTTTCCGCCGGGAGACGTTCCCGCAGGACGCGCAGGGCGATGTCGTGGAGCAGGGTGACGTCCCGCTCCAGGGCGGTGTGTCGGCTGGTCACGGGTCGAGATCCTAGCCCGGATCTTTACCGAAGTCTTGGCCGGGATCTCCGGCCTGCCGGTCGCTATTCCCGACCTGGCGAGTCGTCCAACCGGTCGCCCGGGGAGTCACGCACCCGCTCCCCTCCCCGCGCCGCGTCGAGAATGGCGATGAGGCGGCGTTCGTTGGCCATCGCCGCAAAGGCGAAGGCCACGAAGACCAGGAGCAGAAGGCCGGTGGCCAAAACCATGAGCGAACCGACCGCCGCGAGGACGACGAGGGTCGCCTCGGAGACGGCATGGTGCTCCAGCTCGTGCATCAGGTGGAGCGGGTTGGCGAGCAGCGGCCGGCGCACGAAGAGGTAGCCCCAGAACCCCACGATCACCACGGCCATCCCGGTACCGACCACCGGCCACAGCCGGACGAGGGTCCGCCGCCGGTCGAGAAACCGCTCATCCGCCGCACTCAACATCGCGCTCCTCCTAGCCCGCATTTCTCACCACGAATCTACTGCACCCGCGCAACCGCCCGCATCTCCTGGCCGGGTCCTCGTCCGTGGTAGGAGCCGGTTGTACCGGCGACCCGCGGCCTATGGCCGCGGCAGGCCCGCAGGGCCTGAATCGCCGAAGGGATTCGGCTCCTACCGCGGGCCGGCCAGGAACGACGTGCGTTTGCACGGTCTCGCTACGATCCGTGGTGAGAAATGCGGGCTAGGCACCCGCCGCCGTCAATCGGACGTCGGGGTGACCCACAGGTCTCGACCGACGGCCACCTCATGGGGGTCTCCGCGTTACGGACATAGGACGGGGACGCTCTCCCATACGTGCGCATTCGCAGTGCGCCGACCCTTGTCACGCCGGTGAGAAATCGGGAGAGTGCCACGCGTCGTACGGTCACACGTCCATCTCCCGAGGTAAACCATCCGCCGCACGGACCGCAGATGCGCGTCATCTTCATGGGCACTCCGGAGTTCGCCGTCCCGTCCCTGGACGCCCTGGTCCAGGCGGGATTCGACGTCCCCTTGGTGGTGACCCGGCCGGACAAGCCCGCCGGCCGCGGCAAGCGCATGCAGGCGCCGGCGGTGAAGCGGCGCGCCGCGGCCCTGGGCGTGCCGGTGTTCCAGCCTCCGACGCTGAAGAAACCGGAGCCCCAGGAGCGGTTGCGGGCCGTCGGGGCCGACGTCATCGCGGTGGTCGCCTTCGGGGCGATCCTGCCGGTGGAGGTGCTGGCGATGACCCGCCTCGGGGCGATCAACGTCCACGCCTCCTTGCTTCCCAAGTACCGCGGCAGCTCCCCAATCAACTGGGCGATCGTCAACGGCGAGGGGTCGAGCGGCGTCACCACCATGTACCTGTCTGAGGGGGTCGACACCGGCGACATCCTCCTGCAACGCGCCATCCCCCTCGCTCCGCGGGAGACCGCCGCGACCCTGCACGACAAGCTTGCGGCCCTGGGCGGCCCCCTGCTGGTGGAGACCCTACAAGGTCTGGCGGCCGGGACCCTCACGGCCACCCCGCAGGACGACGGGGCCTCCAGCTACATCCCGAAGCTGACCCGCGACGACGGGCTACTGGACTGGTCTCAGCCTGCCCTGGCCCTCGATCGCCGGATCCGTGGCTTCACCCCGTGGCCCGGGGCGTTCACCTTCTGGGACGCGCGGCGCCTCAACGTGCGCGCCGCCCACCCGGTCGCGATCGTGCCCACTCAGGCGCCGGGCCACATCGAGGCGGTGGCCCACGACGCGGTGCTCGTGGCGACCGGCGATGGCTGCCTCGCCCTCACCGAGGTGCACCTCGAAGGCAAGCGACCGATGCCCGTCACCGCCTTCCTCGCCGGCCACCCCCTCGGCATAGGCGCGCAGCTCGGGTAGCCGAGCGCCTTGTCGCCATAGGGCGGGCTCTGCCCGCCTACCGGGGGTTGCCCGGCATACAGGAGGCGCTGATCACGGTCCATCACGGTCACATCGGTGGGCTTGGTGATTTCTGCTGGAGGCGGGGTAAACCGTATGGAGCGGGACGCTCCATACGGTCTGATGGCGGGCGCGAGCCCGCCATCCACGGGGGGTGAAGCC
>DASWHD010000171.1:0-26711 GCA_036393335.1 bacterium | reverse complement strand
ACGAGGGGTGGGCCAACGTCCTCGGCGAGGCGCTGGCGTGCGGTCTGCCCGTGGTGACCACCGATGTCGGGGGCAATCGCGAGGTGGTGGATAGCCCCGCCGTGGGGATGGTGGTCCCGTTCGGCGATGAGGAGGCGCTCTATCAGGCATTGGCCACGGCCCTGGAGCGGCGATGGGATCGGTCGGCGATCCGGGCCCGCGCGGTGCAACGCAACTGGCAGGCGACGGCGTCCATCATCGTGCCGGTGTTCCGTGCGGCGGCTCTCCGACGTTCTCCCGCCGCTTCCTGTATGGAGGCAGGGTAATGGCATGGCTAGCCGCGAGTGTCGGTTTTCCGGGGGGGCTCTGCCGCGTCGGTGACCGGTCACATCTTCCGGGGGCCGGGACGAGGGCGACGGCCATGCGCCGCCTGCGCGCCGCACCGTCTCTCGCCCCAGGCCTCCAAGAGCGGGCAGTTACGCGCTACCGGTGGCGGGTGGTGCGTGGCATTCTGTTGCGCGTCTATCGAGGTGTTCTCGGTCCCTGATCGGTGTATACGCGGCTTGTCTCCCATCTGCTCTTCCCCCTACACGAGCGTCTCAAGGGGCACTGTAGTGTCGCCCTGATGCGTGCGCTGGAGAGGAGTCAGTGGCTTCCGCCAGAGTCCATCGCAGAGCTACAGGCAGAGAATCTACGTCTCTTTCTGGGCGAGATCGGGCGATGTGTGCCGTATTTCCGGCGTCGCTTCCAAGAGGTAGGGCTAGTGCCGGACGCGGTCAGCGGGCCGGCGGACCTCACCGCGCTGCCACTGATGGACAAGGCGGCGATGCGGGGGGCCGGTGACGGGCTCCGTGCGGATGGCGCCCGCCGGTTGCGGCGGTACAACACCGGCGGCTCCAGTGGGGAACCCTTGATCTTCTATCTCGGATCGCGACGTATTTCCCACGATGTGGCCGCCAAGCGGCGCGCCACGCGCTGGTGGGGGGTGGACATCGGCGACCCGGAGATCGTCTTGTGGGGCTCGCCCATCGAGCACAGTAAACAGGATCGGATGCGGGAGCTCCGTGATCGCGTCATGCGGACGAAACTGCTGCCGGCCTTCGAGATGTCGATAGCCAACCAGGACCGGTTTCTGAAGATCATTCGCCGCGTCCGCCCGCGGATGTTGTTCGGCTATCCGTCCGCCTACGCCCTGCTGGCGAGCCGTGCCGAGGCGTGTGGTCTGGTGATGAACGATCTGCCGATCCGCGTCGTCTTCGTCACTTCGGAGCAGCTCTACGACCACCAGCGGGAGGTGATCGAGCGCGTCTTCGGTGCGCCGGTAGCCAACGGTTACGGCGCGCGCGACGCGGGATTTCTCGCCCACACCTGCCCGGAGGGACGCCTGCACCTGTCGGCGGAGCACGTCGTGGTCGAGGTGGTCGATCCGGCAACCAAGGCACCGGTGGCGCCCGGTGGATCGGGCGAGCTGGTGGTGACCCACACCGCCACCGCCGACTACCCATTCGTGCGCTACCGCACCGGCGACATCGGCCGGCTGGCGACGACACCGTGTCCCTGCGGCCGCGGGCTCCCCGTGCTGGCGGAAGTCGAGGGCCGGACGACCGATTTCGTGGTCGCGGCCGACGGCACCGTGATGCATGGACTCGCCCTGATCTACATCCTGCGGGACATGCCGGAGGTCGCGGCCTTCAAAATCGTCCAAGAATCGCTGGAGCGGACCCGCGTGTTCGTGGTGCCGAGAAACGGTTGGAGCAGTGCGGCGGATCGCGCCGTCAAGACCGGTTTTCAACAACGCCTGGGATCGGCCGTCGCTGTGCAGATCGAGGTGGTAGGGGAAATCCCACGAGACGCCTCGGGCAAGTATCGCTACGTGGTCTCCCACGTGGCTGCCCGCTGACCACGATGTGACGCGGGTGATGCCGTGGTGAGACCCTGTGCTCCGGTCGGGTACGTCGTCCGGCTGCTCCCGGGCGCCGGACCGGCCAGTGGCGGCATTGTGGTCCGGGATTGCCACTGGCGCGTACCTTGGCCGAACGCGAGGCGGCTTTGCCCGAGATGAGCGAGCCATCCGAGGGTCTCCAGCGGCCCAGCGCGGGCCGGCATCTGACATACGGCATCCTCGGCTATCTCGCCTTCGTGGTCTATGGCAGCCTGGTGCCCCTCGACTTCCATCCCCACCCCTTCGACGAGGCGTGGCGGAAGTTCCTGCACATACGCTACCTCAGCCTGGGCGTCGTCTCGCGGGCCGACTGGGTGGCGAATATCGTCCTCTACTTGCCGTTATCATTCCTCGGCGCGGCATGGGCATCGCGTGCGGCGGCAGGGAGGCAGGTGGGTCGTGCGTTCTACCCCTTGATATTCGGGCTGTGCGTCACCCTCGCCGTCGGGATTGAGTTCATCCAGCAGTTCTTTCCGCCGCGCACCGTTTCCCTGAACGACCTGCTGGCCGAGACGATCGGCACCGCGCTCGGGATCGTGCTCTGGGACCGGTCCCGCGGCCGCGTGCCACGGCTCATGCATGCCCTGCGCGGCGGCGGCGCCGGTGCCATCCAGGCGGCGATGATCATGTATGCGGTCGGCTACATTGCCTTGAGCCTCTTCCCCTATGATTTCCTCGTCTCTCTCTCGGAGCTGCGCGGGAAGCTGGCCACCGATCGCTATGGGTGGTGGGTCGCGGGCACGGCAGCGCAGCCGTTGGTCTGGACCTTCAAGCTAGTGGCAGAAGTACTCGCCGTGGCACCCCTCGGGACGTTGTTGAGCCTCGCTCTCGTCGACCGGGGGGGCGCCAGTTACGGCCGGTCCACGGTCCTAGGGTTGGTCCTCGGGACGGCCATCGAAGGGACCCAGTTATTCCTCGTCTCCGGTGTCAGCCAGGGCGTGTCCGTCCTCACCCGTGGGCTGGGGATTCCTCTGGGCATCTGGATTCACGAATATCTGCGCCGCGGTGGGCTACGGAACCTGATGGCCTACTTCCACCTCGTGATCATCGCCACCGCCATCCCCTACGTCTGCCTCGTCGCCGTATTGAATGGCTGGCGCTGGGAGGGATGGACGGGTGTCGACCAGGCCCTGAGCCGTCTCCCCCATATCCGGGTGATGCCGTTTTACTACCACTACTACACCAGTGAGCCGGTCGCGGTGTTCAGTTTCCTCAGCCAGTTCGGAATGTACCTTCCCATCGGCCTCGGGGTGTGGGGGTGGCACCGGGCGCGGGGTATTGCGGCCCACGGCGGCCTTGCCGTGCGGGCGGCAATCTATGCGGCGGTGACCGCGCTGATCGTGGAGATCGGCAAGCTCTTCCTCCCTGCCAAGCACCCGGACCTGACCGATGTGCTGATTGCCGCGTTCGCCGCCTGGGCGGCCTGCAAGGTCGCGACCTGGATCGAACAGGAGCTCCAGCGGAATCCTAGCGGCGCTCAGGACCCGGGTGCCCGGCTGTCGCCCGGTGCTGCCGAACAAACGCACCGCAGGGGGTCCGGGGTCCGCGACTCCTCCCCCCTGGTGACCTCGCGGCCTCACTGGCCAAGGGTGATCGACCGGGGGCTGGCGCTGGTCGCCGCCAGCGCTGCCGTCTGGGCGGCCTTCGCGTACCCGATCGGCGGGCGGTGGTTGGTGGTCGCCCTGGTGGGGTATGGCCTCTGGCTTTGGCGGCAGCCGCTCGCCTGGTTGGTGGTCCTGCCGGCCGCATTGCCCACCCTCGACCTGGCGCCCTGGACTGGCCGGTTTTTTCTCGATGAATTCGACATCCTGGTCCTGGCGACGCTGGCGGTGGGTTACTGGAATCTGCCGGGAAGGCCCACCCTCCCCGCCGTCTGCCGTCCGCAACAGGGCCTCGTGTTACTGCTGGCCTGCTCCTACTGCCTGAGCATGGGCGTCGGCCTCTTCCCGCTGCAACCGCTCGACGCGAATGCGTTCGCGAGTTACTACAGCCACTACAACAGCCTGCGTGTCGCCAAAGGGTTTTTCTCCGCCCTGTTACTGTGGCCCCTGATTCGGCAGGCGGTGGCCATGGGACCACGCGCCACGGCCTACTTCACCACCGGAATCTTGCTTGGCCTTGGCATGGTAGGGTTCGCCCTCCTCTGGCAGCGCCACCTATTCAGTGGGGTGCTCAACTTCCGGGAAGATTTCCGGGTCACGGGTCCCTTCTCGGCGATGCACACTGGCGAGGGGCTGGTGGGGGCCTATCTCAGCACCACCCTCCCTTTCGCCCTGGGCTGGCTCGTGACGGCGCGCCATGCGGCCAGTCGTGCGGCTGCGGTGGTGCTCTTGGCCGTGGCGACCTACGGCCTTCTGGTGACCTTTGCCCGGGGCGCATATCTCGGCATGGGCATGGCCTGCCTCATCACCCTCGCCGGATTGTGGCTGACAAAACGAGGGATCCCTAATCGGCCGTCGTTGTCTGCCCGGCGCATCGCTGCCGCCGTTTCTCTGGTCCTCGTCGTTGCTATCAGTCTGCCCATCCTCCTGGCGCCTTTCGCTCGCGGCCGCCTCGCGGCCATCGCCCCCGACCTGAACCGCCGTGTCGCCCATTGGCAGGAGGTACTGCGTATCATGGACCACGGTCTGCGGCCGGCAGTCGTCGGCATGGGGCTGGGGCGCTTCCCCGAGGTGTATTTCTGGCGTTCCGCCAGTCGGCCACGGCCGGCGACGTTTCAGTTCGTCACCGACGATGGCGATCGTTTTCTACGTTTGGCCTCCGGCGACCTGCTCTACTTCGGGCAACGCGTGGCGCTGCGCCCGCACCAGCGCTACACGTTGTCGGTGGATATCCGCGGGATGTCTGGCGCTGCGCGCCTCGCGGTCGCCGTGTGCGAGAAGAGCCTGCTGTATTCATACCGCTGCCGCTCCCTCGTGCTACCGCTACGCTCGGCAGACGGTGCGTGGGAATCCCACACGGTGGAGTTCGACTCCGGCGCGCTCGGCCAGGGTCCGTGGTATGCGCGCCGTCCGGTGGAGTTCACCCTTTATCATCAGGGCGCCGCGAATACGGTGATCGAGATACGCAACGTGAGCCTGCTGGACGTCGGTGGTAAGAACCTCCTCCACAACGGTAATTTCAGCCACGGCGGCGACCACTGGTTCTTTTCTTCAGACAATCACCTCCCATGGCACATCAAGAATTTCTGGCTGGCACAGTACTTCGAGCAGGGAGCCCTCGGGGTCATTGCGTTCGTGCTGTTCGTGGTCTATACGGCCAAGGTCCTCCTGCGACAGGCCAGTGCCGGCGACTCATTCGCGTTGTTATGCTTGGCGTCTCTGTCGGCGTTCCTCACCGTTGGCCTCTTTTCCAGCCTCTTTGAGTTCCCACGTTACGCGACCCTGGTCTATCTACTCGTCCTGTTTTCCTGGAGTCGAGGTGAGGCTGCGCAGCGGCGGTTCACGTGAGTAAAATCCACTGCTCAACAGTAGCGCCGGGGTACGCGTGGGGCGCGGTGTATGGGTCTAGCCCGCCTCCCTGTGTGCCCTGCCGCCGGTCATGACGCCTGTGGGATCGGTCGAAACGGCCGGCAGGAGAGCGGGGCACTCATGACCACGAGCGAGGACACACACGGGCGGCTTACGCCCTCCCACTGGGCTTGGCTCGCCATGTTCTGTCTGGTGGTGGCGGCCGCATATGGTCCGATCCTGACCGGTATGGCCACGGACTGGGCACGGGACGACAACTACTCTCACGGCTTCCTCGTGCCGTTCGTCTCCGCATACGCACTGTGGGTCCACCGGCGGTGGCTGGCAGAGTTGGTGTGGCGGCCGAGCTGGGTCGGGCTTGCGGTGATCTTGTTGGGCGTCGTCGCCCTGGTGCTTGGCGAGGTCGGCGCCGAGCAGTTCACCAAGCGGGTGTCATTCCTGATCGTAGTCGGTGGCGGGATCCTCTTCTTGTTGGGGATGCCGGCGTTGCGCAGGCTTTCTTTCCCCTACGCCTATCTCTTCTTCATGGTACCCCTGCCGTACATCGTCTATGATTCCGTCGCTTTTCCGTTGAAGCTCATGGCGGCGCGGGTGGCGACCGGCGTGGTGTTGGCGATGGGCATCCCGATCTACGCCGAGGGCAACGTCATCTACCTGGAGTCCACCACCCTGCAGGTGGCGGACGCCTGCAGCGGTATCCGCTCGCTCATGTCGCTCATCGCCTTGGGGGCGGCGTTCGCGTACCTCACCCAGAAGGGTGCCGCGCGGCGCTGGCTCCTCACCTTGGCGGCGATCCCGATCGCGATCTTCACCAACATGCTGCGCATCGTCGGCACCGCGTTCCTCACCCACTACTATGGCGTGGAGATGGCCATGGGGTTCTTCCACGAGTTCGCGGGCCTGGCGGTGTTCGGCACGGCACTGGTGATGCTTTTCGCGCTGGGTCTGGCATTGCAGTGGGCGGGCCGCTGGCTGGGCACTGCTGGGGGGCAGGCATAGCATGGTATGGCGTTTCCTGCTCGCGGCGACTCTGGTGGTGGGCGCGGCCCTGTGGGTGCATGCGCGCCCCTTCGCAGAGATGGTGCCGGTGGAGCGGCCACTGGCGGAGTTTCCCGTGCAGCTCGGTCAGTGGACCGGCACCGACGAACGCTGGGAGGACTACGTCTACGAGCAGCTCAAGGTGAGCGACTCCCTGCTGCGTCTATACCAGGAGCCGGATGGCGACAAGCTCTTCCTGTATGTGGGCTACTACGCCTCGCAGCGCGAGGGGATGCAGATTCACTCGCCCAAGCACTGCCTGCCCGGCGGCGGCTGGGCGCCGGTCTGGAGCCGCGCTCGGGCGGTCCGTGATCCACATCTTCCCGGTGGCGGGTTTGCCGCCCGCGAGGCGCTGTACGGCAAGGGCGCCGCGCAGACCCTCTTTCTTTACTGGTACCAGATGGGGCCCCGGTTCACGACTAACGAGTACGCCTTGAAGTTCTTCATGGTGGAGCACGCCGTGCGCTACCAGCGAACGGATGCGGCCTTCGTGCGACTGTCGACCGGGGTGGGCGAGGCGGGCCCGGAGGCCGCTTCGGCCCTGCTGTCGGAATTCGCGGCGCTGAGCATCCCCCACCTGCTCGACTTCCTTCCACGGTGACGTAGGGCACCCCCCCACGGTAGCGGGACGGCGGCAGTCGATCCACCCCGCCGCGTGCCCTCGTCGAACCCCTCGCTCTTGACACGCACCGCGGCCGGCGGACGCTTCGCTAGCCCCTAGCCCCTAGCCCCTAGCCCCTAGCCCCTAGCCCCTAGCCCCTAGCCCCTAGCCCCTAGCCCCTAGCCCCTAGCCCCTAGCCCCTAGCCCCTAGCCCCTAGCCATGTGGTATCGCTCCCTGCCGCCGCTCCTGGCGATGACCTTTGCCCTGATACTGGGGGCGGTGGTCATCGCCCGGGCGCCGCGGCCGGTGGTCAACCGCGCCTTGACTCTGGCGATGGTGGGGCTTGCCCTACAGCACGGTGCGATGGGGGTGTTGTGGGGCGGGGAGTATCTCGTGCACGCGGCGACCCTCGCGCAGGTCGCCCTGGTAGGGACCGCGCTGCAGGCGTCGGCGTGGTACTGGGTGAGCGTCAGTTTCGCCCGCGGCAGCCACTACCGGCTGACGCCATGGGAGCGCTGGGTCGGAACGGTCTCCCTCGCGGTCCTCACGGCCGTTGCGACGCTCGGCGGTCAGCCGTGGGTCTTCGACTCGGAGTTGTACTACGGCCCGCCGGAGGCGGTGCTGCGCCTCGGACCGTTGGGACGCCCCTTCTTCGTCTGGGTCTTTCTGATCCTGGTGTGGTCGCTGCTCAATCTCGAGAACGTCTACCGCAACTCGCTACGGGAGGTCCGTTGGCGGACGAAGTTTTTTGTCCTCGGCATGGGCGGATGGTTGGTGTATCGCCTTGCCCGCCTTTCCTACACCCTGCTGTTTGCCAGCGAGCGCCTCGATCACGCATCGGCGAACGCGGCGGTGGCCTTGGTATGCCTGTTGTTCCTGGCGTTCGCGATCGTCCGCTACCGGCTCTTGGAGGTGGAGGTCTTCATCTCCCGGTACGTGGTCTACAACTCCCTGACCGTCCTCGTCGTCGGCGGGTACCTCGTGGCGGTGGGTTTGATGGCCCAGGGGTTTCGGTTCTTCGGACGGCGCTACGACCTCCTGGCGCGCGACCTCTTCGTGTTTCTCGCCCTCCTGTTTCTGGCGACGGTGCTCCTTTCCGAGGGGCTACGTCGCCGTCTCGGGCGCCTGATCGCCGCCAACTTTTACCGCCACCGTTACGACTACCAAAAGGAGTGGCTGACCTTTACCCGGCGTCTGAGCGGCAAGATCTCGGTGGAGGAGATCGTGCCGGAGATCGTCCAGATGGTCACGGAGACCCTGTGGGTGAACGAGGCGAGCCTGTGGCTCCTGGACGACGCAGGGCAGCACTACGTGATGACGCGTGTGTACGCCACCGCGCCGACCGAGAAGTCGCTGGCGGTGGACAGCCCCTTGCCGCGTGCGCTGGTGGCGAGCGGTTGCGCGAGGGTCCGCGCCGTGTCGGCGGACGAGAAGGGCAAGTTGCCGGACCTCACGGCGATCTTTGCCCCGATGCGCGTCGAGATGGTCGCGCCGCTCATGTCCGGGGGCGAGTGCATCGGGTTGCTCACCGTCGGGCCGGAGATCAGTGGCGCCACGTTCGGCGAGGAGGACGCCGCGATCCTCGACGCCCTCGCCGGCCAGGGCGCCTCTGCCCTGCGGTCGGCGATGCTCGCCGAAAAGCTTGCCAGCCACCGGGAGGTCGAGGCCTTTCATCGGGTCTCTTCGTTCCTGGTGCACGACTTGAAGAACTTCGCCCACATGCTGGCCCTCATCGTCCAGAATGCGAAGGCGAATATCGGTGACCCGGAGTTCCAGCAAGATGCCATGGCAACGATCGCCGGCATCGTCGCCAAGATGCGCGACCTGACCACCAATCTCCGCGGTCTCGCCGAGGTGCGCCGCCTGGAGCTTGGCGACGTGGAATTGCTCGGGTTGCTGCGGGAGGTCCTCGCGCGACTGCCTTCCTCACCGGAGGTGGCCATCGAGGGCCCCTACTGCGACCAGCGGGAGGTCGTCGTCCGGGGGGACCGGGAGGAGCTCGCCAAGGTGTTCTATAACCTGTGCAACAACGGCCGGGAGGCCATCGATGGAAATGGCAGGGTGTCGGTCGCGGTGCACCAGGATGGGGGAGGCGTCACCGTCGAGGTGGCGGATACCGGGGCGGGGATGTCGCCGCAGTTCATCGCACGCGAGCTGTTCCGGCCGTTCCGCACCACCAAAAAGGCGGGGCTCGGTATCGGTGCCTTCCAGTCGCGGGCGATCGTCGAGGCCCATGGCGGCGAGCTGCAGGTGGAGTCGCGCATGGGCGAGGGGACGACGTTCACCGTGCACCTGCGGCGGGCGGGGGTGCGGACCTGATCCGCTGCCGCACGTCCGGGTCGATGTCGGCGCGCGATCGACCGGGAGATTTCAGCCACGCTCTCCCGTCGTTGTTGCCGTGGGGTCTGGGTGGCAACTATGCTGACACCTCGGCGAAGGGGGCCAGCAGGGTTGCGGGTTCCGGCCGTGGCGAAGATCGCACAGGGCGAGGGATCACCTGCGTCGGCCCCATGTTATTAGGACACACCCCGAGGAGCTGCCCCGATGAGTAAACCGAAGATCCTCATCGTCGACGATGAGGAAAGCATCCGGACCCAGATGAAGTGGGCACTGAATGCAGAATACGAGGTCCTGCAGGCGGGAGAGCGCGGGGAGACGCTGAGCATCATGGGGCTCGAGGAGCCGCCACTGGTCCTTCTCGACCTCGGCCTGCCGCCGCATACCGATAGCAGTGCCGAGGGTTTCGGCGTCCTCCAGGAGATCCGCAGCCGTTGGCCCTTCACCAAGGTGATCGTCATTACCGGCAACGACGAGCACGAGAATGCATTGGAGGCGGTGGATCGCGGTGCCCACGACTTCTTCGCCAAGCCTGTGGAGATTGCCGACCTGCAGGTCATCCTGCGGCGTAATCTGCGCATGTACGGGCTGGAGCTGGAAAACTCCCGCCTCAAGGAGCGGCTCAAGGAGCAGGAGGGTCTCGAAGGAGACATCCTCGGGACCTCGCGAGCGATGGTCGAGCTGATGGCGATGGTCGACAAGGTGGCCGCGTCCGAGGCACCGGTGCTGATCACCGGCGAGAGTGGCACCGGCAAGGAGCTGGTCGCGCGCGCCCTGCACCAGCGCAGCAACCGCGCCCACGGGTCGTTCGTCGCGATCAACTGCGGGGCAATCCCGGAGAACCTGCTTGAGAGCGAGCTCTTCGGCCACGAGAAGGGCGCGTTTACCGGTGCCCATGCCCTGCGCAAGGGACGGCTCGAGTACGCCGACGGTGGCACGCTGCTCCTCGACGAGATCGGCGAGATGCCTCTCCATTTGCAGGTCAAGCTGCTGCGTTTTCTCCAGGAACGGACCATCGAACGGGTCGGTGGCCACAAGACCATCGAGGTGGACGTGCGGGTCGTGTCCGCGACCAATACGGACCTGGAAGAGGCTATCCACGGAAAGGCTTTCCGAGAGGATCTCTACTTTCGCCTCAATACCATTCAGCTCCATCTGCCGCCGTTGCGGGAGCGCGGCCAGGATGCCGAGCTGATGGCGAAGGCGTTCGTCAAGCGCTACGCGCGCGAGAGCAACACCAAGGCGACCCTCACCAAGGAGGCCGTCGAGGCGATCCTCGCTCACGATTGGCCGGGCAACGTGCGCGAGCTGGAGAACCGCATCAAGCGCGCCGTCATCGTCTGCAGCGACAACCGCATTACCGCCTCGGACCTGGAGCTTGCGGAGCCGGAGCGGGGTGTGACCAACCTCGATCTCCGTACCGCCCGGGACCGGGTAGAACGGGAGGTGATGATCAAGGCGCTGGAGAAGCACGGTGGCAACGTCTCCCGTGCGGCGATCGAGCTGGGCACCAGCCGCCCCACCCTGCACCACCTTCTCAACAAGCACGGGATCTCGGCCAAGGACCTGGGGTAGAGCGCGCCGTGACCCGCCCGTCGTCGTGGGCCGCGCCTTCGGGACCGATCGTGTCCCGGTCCTGGCGGTCTGCCGCCGCCTATCCCCGCCGTGTCGGTGGCGCGAACTCCCAGCCGATCTCGCGCAGGAGGCAGAGCAGTCCGTGGTCGCTGCGCAGGTGCGGTGCAGTGGAGTCGATGATGCCGGGGGCCCACGAGAGGACGGTTTCCTCGCACTCCTTGGCCTTGGCGCGGATGGAGTGGGCCATCGGCCCCCAAACCTGGCCATGGTCGCGATCCCAGGTGATCATGCTCCGTTCCCGGGTGGCGGGGTTCACGATGTGGTAGGTACAGCGAGCCATGGGGACTCTCCGCGATCGTCAAGGCGTCGCGGATTCATGTGCAATGGGAATGCCAGGACTGCAAGCGCCCGAAAAGTAACGGAAAGCATTGATTATTGATGAGCCCGAGCCTGGCCGGTGGGTGACGGTGTCTCAGTTTGCGACACGGACCGGCGCGCCATGGCGCCGGCCAGTGGGGTCACCGGGCGGAGGGGGGCGCCGCCGGAGCGATGTCCAGCCGGGCGAGCCCCTCCTCGGCGCGGATCGCCGCAGACGAGTCGGGCCAGCGCCGCAGGATCTCTTCGTAGCCCTGCCGAGCCTCATCATAGTGGCCGGCGCGGTAGGCGTCGTCGGCCGCCTCGATCAGCTTGTTCGCTTCGCGGTCCTGGCACGAGCACGCCAGCAGCGCCACGCTCAACACCATGGCGGCGATCCGCCTCATGGGTGCCTGAAGACCAGGGGTTGGGGTTGGACCACCGACGGGCTCGGAGCCGAGGCGGGCGTGGGTGACACGGAGCAGGAGCCGTGGTCGTGGGATACCAAAGCGTCATCCGGTTGACCGCGCCCCATCTCCCGTTCGCGGCGATTCCAGCACGGATCGCAGGGGCACCAGTAGCGCAGGTACTCCCACCGGTACACGCCGGAGCCGTGGCCATCACTGAAGCGCAGGGCCAGGGCGTAGTTGCCCAAGGGCTCGACCGTCTCGACCCTCACCTCCGGGGTGGGCGCCGGCCGCACGCGGTGCTCGCCACCGCTGAGGCACTCGGCACACGGACAACGGAGGCGCAGCTCCAGGGCCGTAAAGTCGGAACGGTGGCCGTCACCCCACACCATCTCCAGCCGCGAGGGGTCGCGGCGATGAATAACCTCGATCGGCGTGTTGGCGGTGTCCACAATAAACAAGAATGCGATGGTCTGGCGCAGAGCTCAACGGCAAGGCCGAGGGTGTCGGTTACCGGCGGAGTGTTAATACCCTCGGCCGCCGCCGAATGGCACCCCGGGCCGCTTGAGCAGCCCCACGAGGGCAAGGCCGATCAGGAAGCCGCCGAAGTGGGCGGCGAACGCCACGCCACCACCCCGGCTCCCGAAGGTCGCGGCAGTGTAGAACGCCTGGAGCAGGAACCAGACGCCGAGCAGGACCCACGCCGGTACCATGACGATGTCCCAGATGAATCCCAGGGTCAGCAGGGTACGCACTCGGGCGTGGGGGTAGAGGGCGACGTACGCGCCGAGCACGCCGGAGATCGCGCCGCTCGCGCCCACCAGGGGCACGGGCGAGGCCGGGGAGAGCAGGACGTGGGTCACGCTCGCCCCGATGCCGCAGGCGAGATAGAAGAACAGAAACCGCAGGCGACCCATGGCGTCTTCCACGTTGTTCCCGAAGATCCACAGGTAGAGCATGTTACCGATCAGGTGCAGCCAGCCGCCGTGGAGGAAGAGGGAGGTGACGAGGGTCACCTCCACCGGCACCGGTGTCCGGTAGGGTGGTAGATCGACGCCGCGGAGGACCTCGACCGGCGTGGCGCCGAAGGCGAAGATCAGGGGCGATCGCCCACCGCCGGTCATCACCTCCAAGAGCCACACCGCGATGCACGCCGCAAAGATCGCGTAGGTGACGATCGGCGTCCGTTCCGTGGGGACGTTGTCGGCGAGGGGGAACATGGGCCAGCGATCAGCTTTAGGCGATTAGCGGTCCGCCTACAATGGATCGCCCCGCGGGCGCGAGGTGACCGCGTACATTCCCTCTTTCCCGCAAGGCCTCCGCGGCGCGGGCGGGCTTGATCCAAGTCCCCACCGCCACCGTACAACCTACCCGTGGAAGACGCCCAGACGGCGGTTCACCGCCTTGCAGAGCCGACCACTAACCACTGAGAGCTGACGGCGACTCAATACCGTTTGTGCAGGTGCATCGGGGTAGTGGTCAGGTTGTACGGCAGGCGCCGTTCCTGGATCGAGTACGCGCGCCGCCGGTCGCCCAGGGAGAAGATGTGCATCTCCGCAACGAGGCCGAGGCCGATGAACAGCAGGCCGCTGACGATCAGGATGAGCCCCATCACCAGGAGGGTGCCGCCGGAGTCAGCCGCGCCCTGGATCATCTGGGTGACGGCGGCGGCCTCCGCCCCCACGCCGAGCAGGGTGAAACCGAGCCCGGCGGCACCGAAGAAGTGGTTCGGGGTATGCAGGTAGCGGAGAAAAAAGGTGATGGTGATCAGGTCGAAGAGGCCGCGAAACAGGCGGCCGACGCCGTATTTCGACGTACCGTAGAGGCGCGCGCGGTGGCGCACCGGGACCTCGCCCACGCGAAAGTGCTTCCACGTCGCCAGGGCCGGGATCCAGCGATGAAACTGGCCGTAGAGATCGAGCTCCTCCACAAGTTCGCGCCGGTACGCCTTGAAACCACAGTTGCAGTCGTGCAGCTTCACCCCGGTGAGGCGGCGCGCCAAGAAATTATAGATCTTCGAGAAGAAGATCTTGCTGTGCGGGTCCTTGCGCTCCTGCTTCCAGCCCGACACGAGGTCGTAACCCTCTGCGAGGCAAGTCAGGAAGTGCGGGATCTCCCGGGGATCGTCCTGCAGGTCGGAGTCGAGGGTGATGATGAACCTGCCACGGCAGTGCTGGAACCCGGCCGCTAGGGCCGCCGCCTTGCCGAAATTGCCGCGCAAACGGATCAAGCCCACGGTCGGATCGCGCTCAGTCCAGCGCTCGATTAGCTCGGGTGAACCATCGGTGCTGCCGTCGTCGACGAACAGTACCTCGCTGCGCAGGTCGAGCCCCGCCATCACCGCGCACAGCTCCTCGTAGAGCTGCGGCAGCGAATCGACTTCGTCTTTGACCGGGACCACGATCGACAGGTCGGCGCCCCAGTCTTCCTGGGTGCGAACCTCGTTCGCGTCGGCTAACAAATGTTCAGGGTTTTTCATGGTGGCGGGAAGTGTAGGGAAATTCGCTAAGAATCAAAATGGCTGGCGCAGAAATAGCCGCCGTGCGAAATGCTCACTGCCCCCCGGTGGCGATGGCGAGTGGCATGGGCTCCCCATGCGAAGAGGGCGTTGCGCCGCTTGGGTTGACACCGGGCGGGGGGGCTTTTTACCGTCGCGCTGAACTTATCAAAAATAGTTGCCTCCGTTGCTTTTTTTTGACCTGCCCCTGCGTCTCGGCGTACTGGCCTCCGGCCGGGGATCGAACTTTGCGGCGATCCTGGAGGCGATCGAGCATGGGACCGTACCCGCGCAGGTGGCGATCGTGATCTCCGACCGTCCGGAGGCCCGGGCCCTGGGGCATGCACAGAGCCACAATCTTCTCACCGCGGTCGTGGAACCGCGAAACTTTCCCGATCGAGCCGCGTTCGACCTTGCAGTGGTGGAGCGCCTGCGCGCTGCCGGGGTTCAGCTCGTCGTGCTGGCCGGGTTCATGCGCCTCGTCACCCCTGCCTTCCTGGCGGCCTTTCCCGGCCGGGTGCTCAACATCCATCCCGCCCTGTTGCCGTCGTTTCCGGGTCTCCACGCCCAGCGCCAGGCCCTCGCATACGGGGTGAAGGTCTCCGGCTGCACGGTGCACGTGGTGGACGAGGGGGTCGACAGCGGACCGATCCTCATGCAGCGGGCGGTGGCGGTGCTGGACGACGACGACGAAGAGAGCCTCTCCGCGCGCATCCTCGCCGAGGAGCACAAGCTCTACCCGGAGGCGATCCGGCGTATCGCGACGGGTGAGATTCGCTTGCCGGGGTTGTCACTGGCCATGCAGCGACAGGGGGTCGCGTGAGGCCGCTGTCGCTGTCCAGCGCGTATCCGGAGCCGGCAGCGTCGCCGTGCCACACCCCCTTGCCTGGGGCACCGATCCTGGTCAGCGCTTGCCTGATCGGGCTGCCATGCCGGTACGACGGTGCCTCACGACCCGTCCCCGGATATCTCGCCCACACGATCGCCGGAGAGCTCATCCCGGTCTGTCCCGAGATGCTTGGCGGCCTGGCTAGTCCGCGGTGCCCGGCGCAGATCGAGTCGGGGGATGGATACCAGGTGATCGCCGGGTCCAGCCGGGTGGTCGATGAGCGCGGCAACGACGTGACCAAGGCCTTCCTCGATGGCGCCCACGCAGCGTTGCGCATCGCCCAGGCGGCGGGGGCGACCCAGGCGATTCTCAAGGAGCACTCCCCCTCCTGCGGCTCCTGTCGCCTGCACCGGGGCGGGGCGTTGATCACCGGCGTGGGGGTGACGACCGCCCTGTTGCGTATGCACGGCATCCGGGTCCTGTCCGAGGCGCAGGGGTTCGCCGGGCTGCAAGCGCGCGTCGCTTGAGATCCTTTTCACGGGATGCTGGCCGAGTGACACCGGCAACGGGTCGTGGGCCGCGCTTCAGCCCGCCAGCGTCGCAGCTCGGAAATGGGGCAATCGGCCGGCGAGAGGCGGAGGTACCGGCTGAATGGGTCCTGGGGCGGCCTATGCGCAAGGTGTGCGGTGGAGGAAACCCCCGGGGATGCCCACCTCTGATTGATCCAGGTTGACATGCGACTCCGGGACTTTCTCCAGGCGATCGGCCTGATCAGCTCGGCGACTCTCGTCTCACGGCTCCTCGGCTACCTGCGCGACATGCTCATCGCCCACTACCTCGGCGCGGGGTGGGTCGCGGACGCCTTCTTCGTGGCGCACCGCATCCCCAATTTCCTGCGCCGGCTGTTCGGCGAGGGGACCCTGACCGCGGCCTTCGTGCCGGTACTTGCCGAGCAACTCGCCACCGACGGCGAGGACGCGGCGCGGCGGCTCATCTCCCGCCTGGCAAGCCTGCTCCTGGCGGCCTCCACGGCGCTGACCGTCCTTGGCATCCTCGCTGCGCCGTGGCTGGTGTGGATCATGGCGCCCGGGTTCATCCACGATGCGGACAAGTTTGCCCTGGCGGTGCGTCTCACCCGGGTGATGTTCCCCTTCGCCCTGTTCCTCGCCCTGGCAGCCCTGGCGATGGGCATCCTTCAGACCCATAAGCGGTTTCTGTGGCCCGCCCTGGCGCCGGCGGCGTACAACCTGTGCATCATCGTCGTGACCATGGCGGTGGCGGGACGGTGGTGGTCGCCGGTCTACGCCCTTGCCGCCGGTGTGGTGGTCGGTGGGCTGGCACAGCTCGCCGTCCAGCTCCCGGCAGTGCGCGCCCTGGACTATCCGCTGCACCTCGCTTGGCGGCCGCGGGATCGCACGGTGTTGCGGGTAGTGCGGCTGATGGGGCCGGGCATCCTCGCCCTGGCGATCCTACAGGTGAACATCCTTATCTCGACCCTGCTGGCCTCGTTCCTGCCGATGGGGGCGGTCTCGTACCTCTACTACGCCGACCGCATCATGGAGTTCCCTCTCGGCCTGTTCGGCATCAGCGTCGCCACCGCCAGCCTGCCGGCCCTATCCGATTACGCCGCTCAGGGAGACCGCGACGGTTTCGTACGCGGGGTGCGCCACGCCCTGCAGATCGTCTTCCTGATCATGGTCCCGGCGTCGGTCGGTATGGCCGCCCTGGCCGATCCGATCATCACTCTCCTCTTCCAGACCGGGGCGTTCACCGCCGCGGACGTGGGGGGCACGCGGATGGCCCTGTTCGCCTTCGCCGTCGGCGTGTGGGCCTATGCCACCGTAAAGGTGGTGATCCAGGCGTTCTACGCCCACCAGGACACCACCACGCCCCTGCGCACCGGTGCGGCCACCGTGGTGGTGAACATCGCCCTGAGCCTCGCCCTCATGGTCCCCTTGCGTCACGCCGGCCTCGCCCTCGCCACCAGCCTCGCGGCGATCTTCCAGTTCGGCTTGCTCCTCTACCTGCTGCGCCGGCGGATCGGTCTGCTCGGTGGGCGGCGGCTCATGGCCACCGGCGGCCGCGCCGTAGTGGCGAGCGCGGTCATGGGGCTCGGCGCCGCCGCGGCGCACCGTTGGTGGCTCGCCCACCTCGGTGGCGATCGCTTCGACTGTCTGGTGGAGCTGGCGGCGGTGATCCCGGCGGCCATGGTGGTGTATGGTGCGGGGTTGCTTGCCCTGCGCGGCGAGGAGTCGCGCTGGGTTGTTGACCGGCTGCGGAGTATCTTGCCGGCGACCGTGCGCAACTGACCCCCATCCCACACCGGAGCTCGGTCGGAATTGCCCGCCGTGGCACCGCCGGCGAGACGCAAGAACAAACGATGACCCACAAGCATCGACCAGCACGCCGCCGCGGTGACGGCCGGCTCTCTCCCCCCATAGCCCTGGGCCTCCTCGCCGCGGTCGTGGCGGTCTCGCTCCTGGCGGCCTTCTGGTGGCCGCGGCTGGAGGAAGGACGGTCGGCGCCCGACCACCCGATGTGGCCCGAGGAACCGGCAACCCCGCCGGTGGCGGAAGAGGCGCCGCCGGCCGGTCCCAGGGTGGCGATCGTGTTCGACGACCTGGGCGGACAGATCGCCCCGGTGGAGCGGCTACTCGCCACCGGTGAGGCGCTCACCTTCTCGGTCTTGCCGTTCTTGGCCCATTCTCAGGAGGTCGCCACCCTGGCGCACGAGGCGGGGCGGGAGGTCCTCCTCCATCTGCCCATGGAGCCGCAAGGGTATCCCCAGGCCGATCCGGGGGAGGGGGCGCTGTTCACCGATCTTCCCGTTGGGGAGTTGCACCAACGGCTGGCGGACGATCTCCAGGCGGTGCCGTATATCGACGGGGTCAACAACCACATGGGCTCCCGGTTCACCGAGGACCCGGAGGCCATGGCCGTGGTGATGGAGGGGCTGCGCCAGGCCGGTCTCTTTTTCCTCGACAGCCGTACCACCCCGCACTCGGTGGGGCCGGCGGCCGCGGCGGAGATGGGGGTGCCGTGGGCGGCGCGCGACGTGTTCCTCGACCACGATCGCGCCCAGCCGGCGGTGGCCCGACAGATCGAGCGGCTGATCACTTTGGCGATCGAGCATGGCTCGGCAATCGCCATCGGCCACCCCCACCCCGAGACCTTGGCGGCCCTGGAGGAGGCCCTGCCCGGCCTGCGGGAAGCCGGGGTGACGATCGTCCCCCTTTCGGAGCTCGTGTTGTTGTCGGAGGGGGAGATGTGATGTGCTCCGAGGTTCATTCCGATTTCCGCCTATCGCCTCAGGTCAGGAACGCCGGACAACGAGGTGCAAGTGGGATCACGAAAACACGCAATGGACGAATGCACGAAGAGAGCCTCTCCAGTCATGGCGTGTCTTCCTGCTTTCGTGCTTTCGTGTTCCCGTTTGTCCGGGTCGGTCGGTTAGGAATGAGCTAAGAGGATAGACAGGTCTCCATTTCGTGAGGTTGCCGTGCGCAGAACGGTTGTCGTGAAGACCGCGTTGATCGCGGTGCTGGTGTTGACGTTGCCGGGGCGGACGTGGGCCAAGGGCTCGGAGGTGGACCGGGTGCGCAAGTTCCTCACCGGTCTCCAGAGCCTGCAGGGCCAGTTCGTCCAGCACAGCTTCAACCGCGCCGTCGGCGAGAGCCGCGAGGCGGCCGGCGAGGTGTGGATCGAGCGGCCGGACCGGGTACGCTGGCACTTCAAGACCCCTGCCGAGCAGGACGTCCTGATCAACGGCGGGGAGATGTGGGTCTACTCCCCGGAGCTGGAACAGGTGGTGATCCGCCGCCTCGCCCCCGGCGACCTGGAACGCACGCCCCTCGCCTTCCTCGCTGGCGTCGCGGCTTTGGAGGATCTCTACGAGATGCAGGAGACGCCGGCCACGAGCCACCCGGAGGAGGTGCAGATCCTGCTCACGCCCAAGAAAGAGGGCGGCAGCTTTCAGAGCGTCTCCCTGCGCCTGAAGCGCGATGCCCTGGTGCTGAGCGGTCTCGAGATCGTCGACCAGGTGGGCAACCTCACCTCGATCACCTTCCACGGCCTGAAGACCAACCAAGCGGTCGACCCGGCGCACTTCTCCCTCAACCTCCCGCCCGGCACCCAGCGGATCGAGCAGTAGCCATGGTGCACGGTATCCGTAGGGCGGTCGGGCTCTCGACCCAGCCGGCGAAGGTCGGCTTCGTCTCCCTCGGTTGCCCGAAGAACCTGGCGGACTCGGAGGTGGCCCTCGGGCTGACCGCCCAGGCGGGGTTTGCCCTCACCCGCGACCCGGCGGAGGCGGACCTGCTGGTGATCAACACCTGCGGCTTCCTGGAGAGCGCCCGCCAGGAGTCGGTGGACACCATCCTGGAGATGGCGCAGTACAAGGAGGTCGGGCGTTGCCGCGGCCTGGTGGTGACGGGCTGCCTCGGCCAGCGCTACGGCGTCGAGCTGCTGGAGGCGTTGCCGGAGGTGGACGTGGTCCTCGGCTCGGCCGACTACCAGCGGCTGCCGGAGGTCCTCGACCGGCTGGCCGCGGGCGACCAGGGGCGGGTGGCCAGCATCGGGCTCCCGGATCACCTCTATACCGCCGACCTGCCGCGGGTCTCGCTCACCGCGCCGCACACCGCCTACCTGAAGATCGGCGAGGGGTGCGACAACGCCTGTACCTTCTGCTCCATCCCCCTGATGCGCGGCGGTTTCGTGAGCCGGCCGATCGCCGACCTGCTGCGCGAGGCGGAGTCTTTGGCGGCGCGCGGGGTGCAGGAGGTGGTGCTGATCTCCCAGGACACCACCGCCTACGGCTGCGACCGGCCGGAGGCCGGCGAGGACCTGGCGGCGCTGCTCCGCGCCCTCGACCGCCAGGGGGCGATCCCGTGGATCCGCCTGCTCTACGCCTACCCCGGCCGAGTGACGGACGACCTGATCGAGGCCCTCGCCACCTGCGAGCGGGTCGTGCCGTACCTGGACATGCCGCTGCAGCACATCGGTGACGAAGTCCTGCGGCGCATGAACCGGCGCGGCAAGTCCCAGGCGATTCGCGCCGTAATCACCACTCTGCGGCGGCGGGTGCCGGAGATCGCCCTGCGCACCACCTTCATCGTCGGCTTCCCCGGCGAGACGGACGCCGACTTCCGGCGGTTGTGCGACTACGTAGCGGAGGTCGGTTTCGACTGGCTGGGTGGTTTCACCTATTCGGAGGAGGAGGGGACGGCAGCGGTGGGGTTCGCCGACCCGGTGGCCGCCGAGGTGGCCGAGGAGCGCCTCGACCAGCTCATGGCCCTGCAACGGCAGATCTCCCGGCAGCGGCTGCGGTCGCGAGTCGGCCGGCGCGAGCGGGTGCTGGTCGACGGTCTCGCCAAGGAGACCGACCTGCTGCTGGAAGCGCGCACCGCGTGGATGGCGCCGGAGATCGACGGCGTGGTCTACCTCAACGACGGAATCGACGCTGCCGCCCCACCCATCGGCCGGTTCGTCGAGGTGGAGATCACCGAGACCCACGACCACGACCTGGTGGGCCGAGTCGTGGGATAGCCATGGGGGCGCCCGAGGCCGCAGACGCGGTGCGCTGCCCGATCTGTCGCAAGGTCGTGGTCTGGACCGACAACCCGGACCGGCCGTTCTGCAGCGAGCGCTGCCGCCTCATCGACCTGGCGCGCTGGGCCGATGGCAGCTACGCCATGCCCGGCCCGCCGCCGGCCCCGACGGACGAGGGGCTGGAAGGGGAGTAGCCTCGCCCCATGACCCTCCGAGAGCGGTACCGTCGCCGCCGTGCCGACCGGGCGCGCCAGCGGGCGTGTCTGCGCGAGAACGCCGAGTTCGGCCGGCGTGGGCGGTTGCGCTACCGCCGGGGAGTCGACCTGGAACGAGTGACCGCGGTGGTGGAGGGCGGCGGCCTCACGGTGGTCAAGGCCGAGCGCCAGATCATTGCCCGCAGCCCCGACGGCTGGCTGGTGAAGCGCACCAGCCGCCGGCGCGCACGGCGGCTGTGGTGGAACACCTGTGGCCTGGAGGTGCGTGGCATTCCTACTCCTCCCCTGTGGGCCCGCGGCCGCGACTGGGTGGTGGGCGAGTGGGCGTTCGGGCTGCCGCTCGACCAGTACGTGCACGGGGGATACGCCACCCTCGGCCGCGCCGGGCGCAACACCTTCCTGCGCCGGCTGGCGGAGCTGCTGCGCCACATGCACGAGCGCGGGGTCTTCCACCACGACCTGAAGGGGGAGAACCTGGTGGTTACCGACGGCGGTGTGCAGGTGATCGACCTCGACCGGGTGAGCTTCACCCTAGGGGTGTCACGCCGGCGACGCATCCGCAACCTGGCGCAGATCAACGCCTCAGTGACGCCGCCGGTGACCCGTACCGACCGCCTGCGCCTGCTGCGCTACTACCTGGGCAACGAATGGTCCGCCGTGGCCGAGCGCGACTGGATCGCCCGGATCATGCGCGCCACCGTCGCCCGCCACCACGCCTGGCCGGTCTACGGCCACAGGCGTTCTTTGTAGTTGAGGGCCTTGCGGGCGTCGTCGATCGCCTCGCGCACCGTGTCCGGTGCGGTGCCGCCGAGGGCCTGGCGCGCGGCGACCGAGCCCGCCACGGTGAGCTGCTGCAAGAGCGCCGGATCGGCGGCCGGGGCGAGGGCGGTGAGGTCCTCTGCCTTCAGGTCGGCGAGCGGACAGCCGCGCGACTCGGCGAGGGCCACCAGCTTGCCTACGATTTCATGGGCGGCGCGGAACGGCAGGCCGGCGCGCACCAGGCCGTCGGCGAGGTCGGTGGCGGTGGCGAACCCCTGGCCCGCCAGCTCGGCGGCCCGCTGCCGGTGGACGGTCAGGCCGGCGACCATGGCGGTGAAGACCTTGAGGCAGCCCCGCACCGTGTCCACCGCGTCGAACAGGGGCTCCTTGTCCTCCTGCATGTCCTTGTTGTAGGCCAGCGGCAGCCCCTTCATCAGGGTGAGGAGGGCCGTGAGGTCGCCGAACACCCGCCCGGCCTTGCCGCGGATCAGCTCCGGCACGTCCGGGTTGCGCTTCTGCGGCATGATCGACGAGCCGGTGCAATACCCCTCGGGCAGCCGCACCAGGGCGAAGGGCGGCGACGACCACAGCACCAGCTCCTCCGCGAAGCGCGACAGGTGGACCATGATGAGGCTCGCGGCGGCGGTGAACTCGATGGCGAAGTCGCGGTCGCTCACCGCATCTAGCGAGTTGCGGCACACTCCGTCGAAGCCCAGCTCGTGCGCCACGGAGAGGCGATCGATCGGAAAGGTGGTACCGGCCAGGGCGCCGGCGCCCAACGGGAGCTGGTTGATCCGCGGGTAGCCGTCGGCGAGGCGCGCCTGGTCGCGCTCCAGCATCTCGTAGTACGCCATCAGGTGGTGGGCGAAGATCACCGGCTGTGCGGTCTGCAAGTGGGTGAAGCCCGGGAAGAGGACGTCCAGGTGGGCCGCCGCCTGGTCCACCAGGACCTTCTGTAGGGCGACGATCTGTTGGGAGATCGCCACCACCTCCGCGCGCAGGTAGAGGCGCACGTCGGTCGCCACCTGGTCGTTGCGCGAGCGTGCCGTGTGCAGCTTGCCACCGATCGGCCCGACCTTCTCGATGAGCCGCGCCTCCACGTTCATGTGGATGTCTTCCAGGGCCTCGGAGAAGGTGAAGGTCCCCGCCTCGATCTCACCGCGAATCTCCGTCAGGGCCGCGACGATCCGGTCGACCTCCGCCTGGGGCACGATCCCCTGGCGGCCGAGCATCCGCGCGTGGGCGATGGAGCCGGCGATGTCGTGGGGGGCGAGGCGCTGCTCGAAGGAGATCGATGCCGACCAGTGCTCGACGAACGTATCCGTCGGCTCGGCGAACCGGCCGCCCCAGGGCTTTTTCTTGGGGGAGTCTTCAGGCATGACTCTGGTAATGCGCCGGATCAGTAGACAGTCGACAGGGGTTGCCCCCCCCTCCCCCCGGGAGGGGGTTAGGGGGGGGCGTCAGGAACGAGCGATTGGTGAGGTGTACTACCAGACGGGGCACCAGGTCCAACCTCCCACCCCCAGGCCCCCCAAACAATCGACTCTGCCCGCAGGGCAGTCTCTTGGGGCCCTCCCCCTCCGGGGGAGGGACGGGGTGGGGGCGGTGGGAATTCGCATACTCCTCATTCCATACGCCCTCCCCCAGGCCCCCTCCCGGGGGGAGGGGGGTTCACGGACACCCCTTCGGAGTGGATTGCTGAGTGGCCGCACGGATGCGCAGGCGCAGGGCGTTGAGCTTGATGAACCCCTCGGCATCGCCCTGGTTGTAGACCGTGTCCGCCTCGAAGGTGGCGTGGGCCGTGGAGTAGAGGGAGCGTTCGGAGCGGCGGCCCACCACGTTCACGTTGCCCTTGTAGAGCTGCAGCCGCACCTCGCCGGTCACCGCCTCCTGCACCCGGTCCACCAGGGTCTGCAACGCCTCGCGCTCCGGGGCGAACCAGTAGCCGTTGTAGACCAGGCGGGCGTAGCGCGGCATCAGGTCGTGCAGGAGATGGAGGGCCTCGCGGTCGACGGTGATGGACTCCATCGCCCGGTGGGCCGCATGCCAGAGGGTGCCGCCCGGGGTCTCGTAGACGCCGCGCGATTTCATCCCCACGTAGCGGTTCTCCACCACGTCGGCCCGGCCGATGCCGTTCGCGCCCCCCAGCTCGTTGAGGCGCGCGAGGAGAGTCGCGGGCGACAGCTCCTCGCAGTTGATTGCCACCGGGTTGCCGGCCGCGAAGCCGATCGTGATCTCGGTCACCGCGTCGGGCGCCTCCTGGGGGCTCACGGTGCGCTCGTACATCTCCGGCTCCGGCGCCGCCCACGGGTCTTCGAGGATCCCCCCTTCGAAGGAGAGGTGCAGGAGGTTGCCGTCGCTCGACCACGGCTTGCGCGGCGTCACCGGCACCGGGATGCCGTGTCTCTTGGCGTAGGCCACCAGGGCCTCGCGGGAGTCGAGGTCCCACAGCCGCCACGGCGCCACGACCTTGATGTTGGGCTCCAGGGCATAGGCCGCCAGCTCGAAACGCACCTGGTCGTTGCCCTTGCCGGTGGCGCCGTGGGCCACCGCGTCGGCCCTGATTTCCCGGGCGATCTCCACCATGCGCTTGGCGATCAGGGGCCGGGCGATGGAGGTGCCGAGGAGGTAGGCCCCCTCGTAGATCGCGCCGGCGCGGATCATCGGCATCACGAAGTCGCGCACGAAGTCCTCGCGCAGGTCCTCCACGAACGCCTGGCTGGCGCCGGTGGCCAGGGCCTTGGCCCGCACGCCGGAGAGGTCCTCCCCCTGGCCGATGTCGGCGGTGAAGCACACCACCTCACAGCCGTAGGTCTCGATCAACCATTTGACGATGACGGAGGTGTCGAGCCCCCCGGAGTAGGCGAGGACGACTTTCTTGGGAACGGACATGGGTGTTTATCCCGGAGAAGAAAGGAACACGAAAACACGAACGTTGGAAAACACGAAAACTGCCCCCGACGCGGCACCGACTCATTAACGACGCGCCGGATCTCCAACGTCGGTGCGCCAAAGTTTAGGAGTAGGCCCGTTTGCTTCCGCGTAGATCTTCTCAAGAAATCCTGGCCCCAGCTCCCGGTGAACGGCAATCGCCTCGCGGATCACCGCATTGGAGAGGGGATCGAATTTCGTGCTTTCCGCGTTTCGTGCTTTCGTGTTCCTTCCGTCCACCGGTGTGGTCTTCATTAGCTGAGCAGCCGCACCAGGATCGCCTTCTGCACGTGGAGGCGGTTCTCCGCCTGCTCGAAGACGATCGACTGGGGGCCGTCGAGGACCGAGGCGGTCACCTCGTCGCCGCGGTGGGCGGGCAGGCAGTGCATAAACACCGCCTTGGAATCGGCGTTGGCCATCAACGCCTGGTCGACGCGATAGGCTTGGAAGGCGGCATAGCGCTGCGCCTCGCTGCCCTCGTCGCCCATCGAAACCCAGGTATCGGTGTGCACCGCGAGGGCGCCCGAGACGGCGGCCACCGGGTCGTCGCCCACGCTGATGCGCGCGCCGCTGGTGGTGGCGAGGGCCTCGGCATGCTCGACCACCTTCGGGTTCGGCGTGTAGCCCGCCGGTGTCGCGACGCGGAAGTCGACGCCGAACACCGCCGCACCGATCAGCCACGAGTGGCACATGTTGTTGCCGTCCCCCACGTACGCGACCGGCAGCCTGCGCAGGGTCGTGAAGCGTTCCCGCAGGGTGAACAGGTCGGTGAGCACCTGGCACGGGTGGAACTCGTCGGTGAGGCCGTTGATCACCGGTACCGTGGCCGCCCGCGCCAGGGCCTCCAGCTTGTCGTGGCCGAAGGTGCGGATGACGATGCCGTCGATGTAGCGGGAGAGCACCGCGGCCGTGTCTTCCAAGGTCTCGCCGCGCCCGAGCTGCAGGTCGCGGCCCGAGAGGTGCAGGGCGTGACCCCCGAGCTGGTACATCCCGACTTCGAACGAGACCCGGGTGCGCGTCGATGCCTTCTCGAAGATCATGCCCAGGGTCTTGCCCGCGAGCAGGGGGTGGGGGGTGCCGGCGGCTACCTCTCCCTTGAGCCGCGCCGCCGCGTCGAGGAGGGCGGTCAGCTCGTCCCGGCGCCAGTCGGCGAGGGTGAGAAAGTCGCGTTTCTGTCGAGCCATCGGCGTTCAGCTCTCAGCGCTCAGCCACGAGCGCGGCCGGGAAGTGCGAAGAATGACAGAACCCGGCGATGCCCGGAAAGTGCAGATCACCCCCTCCCTCCGGGAGGGGGTCGGGGGGAGGGCGCATGGGTTGAGTACTCGTTTCCCGAAGAACCGGACGGATGGCTCCTTCCCACCGCCCCCACCCCGGCCCTCCCCCGGAGGGGGAGGGGGTTATGGCTACGGCTCGATGGCGCTCGACAATACCTTGTCCAGCGCCCCCAGGGCCTCGTCGATCTCCGCCCGGGAGAGGATCAGGGGCGGGAGCAGGCGCACCACGTCGGGGCCGGCCGGGAGGGCGATCACCCCCTCGTCGCGTAACGCCTCCAGCACCGGGGCCGCCGGTTTGTCGAACAACAGGCCGAGCATCAGGCCCCGGCCCCGCACCGCGCGGATCGAGCCGTGGTGCGCCGCGAGGGCTTCGAGCCCGGTCCGGAAGTAGGCGCCGTTCGCCGCCGCATCGTCGAGCACCCCGCCATCGAGGAGTTCGTCCAGCACCACGGCGGCCGCGGCACACACCAGGGGGTTGGCGGCGAAGGTGGAGCCGTGGGAGCCGGGGGTGAAGTGCGCCGCCAGCGCCTCGGTGGCCACTACCGCGCCGATGGGCGGGCCGCCGCCGAGCCCCTTGGCGAGGGTCATCACGTCCGGCGTCACCCCCTCGTGCTCGTACGCGAAGAGCTTGCCCGTGCGGCCCATGCCGGTCTGGATGCAGTCGAAGATCAGGGTGAGGCCGCGGGCGTCGGCGAGCCGCCGTAGGCCGGCGAGGAAGCCGGGCGGTGGCACCACCACGCCGCTCTCGCCGAGGATCGGCTCCACTAGGATCGCGCAGTGGGCGTCGCCGAGGGCCACCTCGGCCGCCGCCAGGTCGCCGTACGGCGCATGGTCGAAGCCGTCCACCAGGGGCTCGAAGCCGTGCTGGACCTTGGTCTGGCCCGTGGCGGAGAGGGTGGCGAGGGTGCGGCCGTGGAAACTGGGGGTGAATGCGAGGACCCGGTAGCGCCCGGGA
>DASWHD010000170.1:0-2202 GCA_036393335.1 bacterium | reverse complement strand
CATTGCACCCACCACGAGCACCAGCAAATGCACCGGTTTCATAGCCCACTCCATCTTTTTCGGGAGCGTATCCCCCATCTGTAGCGATCGCGTAACCCCTACCCCCACTCCCTGTGGGCGGGGAGGATCGGGTGACGCAAGGCCTGTCCTCCCCCGAATATCAGAATGCATGCTGCCACGCCATACCCACACGGCCGGCGGCAACCTCGGGAACGAGGTGACTCGTGGTGGTCCCCTTGCCGTGGCGGTGGTGGACAGTCCAACGTCCAATCGTGTAACCGAGGACGCCACCGGCGACCGCGTCGGAGAACCAGTGGCGGTCGTCGCGCAGGCGCGACCAGGCGGTGAGGCCGGCGAGACCGTAGGCCGCGCCCTTGAGCGGGACCGGCAGGTCCGAGTCCTGGAGCACCGCGGCGGTGGAGAAGGCCAGCCCGGTGTGGAACGACGGGAAGGCGTGGTAGTCGTCGTCGCGGCTGAAGGGATGGAAGCCGTGGTTGTCCCCGTCGACGTCCGGGCGCTCACGCCCCACCACGACCTTCGCCACGCCGCTGGCGACGAAGGTGAAGAGGGCCGACTCCCCCAGGCCCCAGGCGGTGCGGGAGGCGGCCGGATCTCTGCCGGCGCCGCGGGCGCCGTAGTAGAGCAGCGCCATCGCCGGCCCCACGAAGGCGTAGGCGTCACCCACGTCGGCGAGGCCGTCGTCCCCCTCGCCCCACCGATCTTGGACCTCGTCGTCGAACAGGGCCGCCATCCCCACCGCGCCCAGCCCGGCCGCCAGTTTCAGCCATTGCCACTCCCCCCAGTGGAGCGGCGCGACGGCCAGGGCGGCGCCGTCCTCCGCCACCGTGCGCATGGGACACCGGCGATCCGCGGCCGGTGCGACGCCCGGCCAGGCGCAACCCAGCGCCAGCAGTACTCGCAGCCACACTCGGCCCACGTCGCGCTCCCCTCCCGCGCCCTCGGTTAACCCGCATTTCTTACCATGACTCTGCTGCGCCCGCGCCATGGGAAGCGCCCGGGTGCAGAGGCCGCGGTGCGCCTCGCTGCGCTCGCCACACCCTATAAGGGGCGCCACCGTATGTTGTCGGCCACGGTGTCAATGCCCATGCACCGCCGTCGTTACGGCAACACGGCGGCCGGCTCTGGTAGGGCAACGACGGTGTCGTCGACCAGCCAGTAGGTCGGCGGCGCCGGCAGGTCCACCGTCGCCACCGCGGTGAGGTCGGCGAAGTCCGAAACCTTCACCCCGCGATGGCTCACCAAATAGACGAAGGTGCCCGCCGCGGCGTCGCGGAGGAAGAAGCTGCGCCGGATCTCGGACGGGGCGTACCAGAAGCCGTTTGCCTCGTCGCGGTAGAGGTCGCTGTGGTCGAGGGTGCCGCGCAGGGTGAAGCCGGCATCCGGGTCGACGTCGTAGAGGTAGAGGCCATTGAACAGGTCGTAGGTGGGCGACTCTCCGGCCGCGACGGTGAGGTCGGTCCAGGCGCTCACCGGCAGGGCGAGCACACCGAGGGCGGCGAAATAGGTGAAGGCCTTGGGGTCGTACTGGGCCTCGGAGTAGCTGCCAGCGCCGAGGGCCTGCTGCGCCACCAGTCGTGGATGAGCGAGGTCGCTCACATCGAACAGGCTGAGGTTGACCCCGCCTACCTCCTGACCCACGGCCAGGAGGCGGTCCGCGCCGATCGGGTGGAGGTAGGTGGAGAGGCCCTCCACCTCCAGCTCCCCGGCGACCCGGGGCGCCGCCGGGTCGGAGAGATCCAACGCGACGAGGGGGTCGATCTGCTGGAAGGTGACGACGAAGCCGCGGTCGCCGAGGAAGCGCACGGCGTAGATCCGCTCCCCGGGCTTGCCGAGGCCGGTAACGGCGCCGACCCGTTCCAGGCGATCGCCCTGCTGCGCCAACGTGTACACGGCATTCACCGGATCGCCGCCGCTCCACCAGTTCTCCTCGGTGGTGGCGATGCGCAAGATGCCGGCGTGCTCGCTCATGGAGTACGGGTTGAGGACCCAGCCAGCCACCGTGCCGCTCGCGGCGTAGGTCGGTGTCGCCCCGAGGGTGAACTTGTGGATCACGGTCTTGGGCGTGGGGTCGGCCACGGCCGCGGCCTGGACCCCGTCGGTCACCGCGACGACCGGCGCGCCCCACCACAGCCACGGCCCGTCGTTGGCGGTGGCGAGGTAGAGGCTCTCCTGCGCGCCGTA
>DASWHD010000169.1:0-3049 GCA_036393335.1 bacterium | reverse complement strand
CTGGGCGAGGTAGCGCAGGAGCACCCCCTCGACCCGCGCCAGGCCCAGGTCGCGCACGTAGAGGTGGAAGGTGTAGAGCCCCTCGTAGATCTCCCGGCCGACCGCCTTGGGGCGGATGTTCTCGCCCTTCACCCACGGGTGGCGGGCGGCGAAGCGGTTGAAGGTGGCGTAGATGAACTCCGCATTGGGCTTGGGGTAGGTGACCTCCTCCAGGCGCGCCATGCGTTCGTCGTAGTCCATGCCCTCGGCCTTGAGCCGGGCGATCAGCTCCCCCTTGGCGCGGCGAATCTGGGCGTAGAGCACCGGGTCGGGGTTCTCCAGGATCGCCTCGACCAGGGAGAGGAGGTCCAGGGCGTAGGTCGGGGCGGCGCGGTCGAGTTCGCCCAGGGCGTCCACCAGGTAGAGGGCGAGGGTGTGGTGGAGCGAGAAGTCGTCTTGCAGGTGTTCGGCCAGGCGCAGGCGGCTGCCGCCGCCTGCCGGCCGGCGCTCGAGGGTGACGAGCCTGGCCCCGCGCAGGGCGCGGAACAGGGTGGCGGCCTGGCGGCGGTGAAAGCGCTTGGCGCCGTCGGACTCGTGGCTCAGGCGGATCAGCTCGCTTATCGCGCAGTAGCCGCCGGCGCGTGCCCCGTGCTCGATGCCGTGCTGGAGGCAGTCGAGGATCAGGCCGTGGGAGACCCGGAACTGGGAGACCAGGGGCTCCGGCGGCCGGACGGTGAGCTGCGCGAAGGTCTCCTGGTTCCAGGTGACGAACCCCTTGGGGGCCGCCTTCTTCGCCGGCCGCTTCTTGCCCCCGGCGGCCTTGGCAGCGATGCGCTGGTTCTCGATCACGTGCTCCGGCGCCTGGGCGACCACCCACCCCCGGTCGTCGAACCCCTTGCGGCCGGCGCGGCCGGCGATCTGCAGGAAGTTGCGCACCGACAGGATCGCCACCTTCTCGCCGTCGTACTTGGAGAGGCGCGAGAAGAGGACCGTGCGGATCGGGATGTTCACCCCCACGCCGAGGGTGTCGGTGCCGCAGATCACCTTGAGCAGCCCCTGCTGGGCGAGCTGCTCCACCAGCCGCCGGTACTTCGGCAGCAGGCCCGCGTGGTGGACCCCGATACCGTGGCGCAGGAAGCGGGACAGCTCCTTGCCGTACGGGGTGTCGAAGCGGAAGGGCACGATCGCCTCGCCGATGGCGCGCTTCTGCTCCTTGTCCGTCACCTGAGCGGAGCACAGTCCCTGGGCCTGCTCCGCGCACTCCCGCTGGGTGAAGTGGACGATGTACACCGGGGCGCGGCCGGCGGCGGCAAGGGCCTCGACGGTCTCGTGGATCGGCGTCTCGCGGTACTCGAATTCCAAGGGCACGGGCCGCTCCAGTCCCGTGACCGAGGCCACCTCCCGGCCGCTGCGCGCGGCGAGTCGCTCCTCGATGGGCGCGGTGTTGCCGAGGGTGGCGGACATGAGGAGAAAGGTGGTGGCGGGCAGGCAGAGCAGGGGGATCTGCCAGGCGATGCCGCGCTCCCGGTCGCCGTAGTAATGGAACTCGTCCATCACCACGTAGGGCGCGGCGAGCTCGTCGCCGCGGCGCAGGGCCATGTTCGCCAGGACCTCGGCGGTGCAGCACACGATCGGGGCGTCCGCGTTGATGGAGGCGTCGCCGGTCTGCATCCCCACGCTCTCCGGCCCGAATTCGTTGCACAGGGCGAAGAACTTCTCGTTCACCAGGGCCTTGATCGGCGCCGTGTAGATGGAGCGCTGCCCCTCGCACATCGCCTTGAAGTGCAGCGCCGTGGCCACCAGCGACTTGCCCGACCCGGTGGGGGTGGAGAGCACCAGGTGGCGGCCGGCGAACAACTCCAGGATCGCCTCCTCCTGGGCCGGGTAGAGGGTGAGGCCGAGGCCGGCGACCCAGGCGAGGAAGCGCTCCAGCACCGCGTCGCTGGAGAGAAACTCGGGGCCGGGGAGGTAGGCTGCGAGGCTGGCCATGGAGGGTCGTGACGGGTGGACAGCGATTCATTTCAACGACAGGGGCGAGGATCGAAGTCGTGCTCCCTGCCCGAGGCGCTTCTTCGACGCCTTATGCCTCGTGGGTACGGCTAGGGTGAAGGCGCAGGAGACAGGCTACCCGTTGCTCGCACTGCTAAACAGTGCAGCGAGCGGCCTGGTCCTCCCGGGCCTGGCGGCGACGCGACTGCAGGCGCCGGCTATAGTGTCCCCGGCGCTCCACGCCTGTGTGCCTACAAGCGCCCCGATCCCCGTACTAGCGGACGGCGGCGGCGTCCCCGTTCGCTTGATGATAGGCTGCCAGCGGTCGCGGAGGCGCTCGACGCCAGGCAGTCGTGCAGAATCCACGTCCCGATCGGCGGTACGGCGCGCGCAGCCGTCCAACGCTTGCGTGTCGAGGTCGACCGAATGGTGGGCCTTCGGTTACCGCCGCGTGCAGTTCGCCATGCGTTCGCTGTACTGCTTGCCGAACTCCGTGGCGATGTCGATCTGATCCTGGGTCGTTAGCCGGGACATGGCCCGGTACGGATTGCTCGGATCGACCGGTTCGACTTGCTCGAGCCCCTTCGCGGCCGAGTCGCGCGTGGCCTTGATGTCTGCCTCGAAGTCCGCGCGCTCCTTCACCGACAGGCCGTGTGCATTGTCGAGGTTGCGCTGCAGGTGATCGGCCATGATGCTCAGTCGCAGCCCCTTCGCCGCATCGGCGCAGCTATTGAACTGCTGCATCATCGCCTTTCGCGACGCCTCCTGCGCCGCCTTCTTCTCCGCCGCCACCTCGGCCGCCGACTTCGGGAACGGGCTTGGCAACGGTCCGACCGGGACGCTCGCGATGTCCACCACCTTGCCCATCTTGTCGCGCAACTGCTGCTCGTAGCGGGCCTGGCCCGATTGGTCCGAGCCCGGGGAGTACCGCGTCATGCCGCCGTACTTGTGCTCGCAGGCGAGATTGACCTCTTGAACGAAGCGGATGTTCATGGAATTGATCGCGACCTGCTCGTCGTCGGTCAGCCCCATGAGGTAATGCTGTGGGTTCTTCGCATCTGGTGCTTTGAACGGTCGCCCG
>DASWHD010000168.1:0-1851 GCA_036393335.1 bacterium | reverse complement strand
TACTACAAGTGGATCGACGAGGCGGGCACGGTCCACCTCTCCGATTCCCTGACAGAGGTGCCCCCTCGATACCGCAACCAGATCGAGGAGGGGCTCCTGGTGGAGCCATCGCTGGCCGTGGCTATGCCGCCAGAGGAGCCGCCACCCGCTGCGGCGGGCGAGACGGCGGGTGCGCCACCCGCACCGCCGGAGCCACCCAAGTTCGAGGTGAACTACCGCGAGTATGAGGGCCGCGCGCGCCGCATCCTGGTGGCGGCGCGGTTCAACGACCGGGTCACGGCACCCATGGCCCTCGACACCGGCTCGCCGGACACCTTGATCTCCGCCGCCCTGGCGGCACGCCTCGGCCTGTTCGACGGCGACCACGGGACCCTGCTGATTCGCACCGGCGGGATCGGCGGCAGCGCGCCGGCGATCCGCGTGGTGCTGGACAAGGTGGAGATCGGTGGCGCCGTCAACCCGTTCGTGCCGGCGACGGTCGTCGCCGCAGCGATCTCGCCGGCGTTCGACGGGCTGATCGGCATGGGGTTCGTGTCCAGCTACCAGGTGCACATCGACCCCACCCGGCACGTCATCACCTTCCAGAGCCTGCCGCTAAACGAGGACACCCCCGGTGGCCGCGACGAGCAGTGGTGGCGCTACACCTTCAAGGACTTCGCTCTGTACAGGAACGGCTGGCAGCAGTATCGCGACCACCTGCGCCGGGAGGCGCGCAGCCCGAGCGGCGGCATTTCCGACCCGCGGCGGCTCCAGGACCAAGAGGCGTTCGCCGACGCCCAGTTCCGCGAGGCGGAGAAGCTCTACGACAAGCTCAACCGCTACGCGATCCGGCACTACGTCCCCATGGCGTGGCGGGAGTAGCCGCCAGTCGCGGGCCGCATTCGTCCGCGCGAATCCGGGGCAGCAACCGGAACGGCCGAGTCCGTCTGCACGCACGGGCCAGGGGTCTTCACGATCCGCTGTTAGGTTTGGCCAGCGCCCATGACACCGCCGGCCAGGCTACAGAATCACCCGGGGTCCCATGACCTGCCGATGGAACGGGTTTGGATTAAACTTGTGTTAATCGTTTCATCCGTGGATGTGTTTCAAACACTTTGCAGTAGAGATGGGTAAAATGAGCCGAATATCCGTCACCTTAATGGTCTTTTTGCTCTCCATGACCGCGACTGCGGTGGCGGGCGATTACTACAAGTGGGTCGATGAAAACGGCACTGTGCATGTCTCCGACTCCCTCGCTGCGGTGCCGTCCGAGCACCGGGACCAGATCGCGCCGATGCGCCTCGTGGACCCCGAGCCATCCCCTCCCACCTCCACACCCGAGGTAGTGCCGCCGGCTGCCGTCACCGTCGCCGCTCCCCCGGCCGAGGCGGAGTTCGCGCGGTTCGAGGTGCCATTCACCCAGTACGAGGGGCATGCGCAGCGCATCCTGCTGAAAGCCCGGTTCAACGGACGCGTGACCGGACACATGCTTCTCGACACCGGCTCCCCGGATACGGTGATCTCCTTAAACTTGGCGCGAAAGCTCGGGCTCCTCACGGGCGACGAAGGGGCACTGCTAACCTTCATCGGCGGTATTGGTGGCTCCAAGCCCTCGCTTCAGGTCATCCTCGACGAGGTACGGATCGGCAAGGCACGCACGGAGTTCGTGCCGGCCCGGATCATCGCCCGACCGATGTCGCCGGAGTACGACGGGGTCATCGGCATGGGGTTCGTCACCAACTACAACGTCACCATCGATTCACGGCGCGGGGTGGTGGTCTTCCAGGAGATGGAGCCCGATCCCAACGCCCCGGCGGGCCGGCCGGCGGAGTGGTGGCGCCACACCTACGCGCAATTCGCCGGGTACAGGAA
>DASWHD010000167.1:0-20504 GCA_036393335.1 bacterium | reverse complement strand
AACAGGTAGGCGAGCATGACCTGGCCGTGGAATCGCTTGTGCCGGCGCACGGCGCACAGGACGGCGAAGATCGCCACACCGCATAGGGCGTCGTAGACTTGGGTCGGGTGGAGCCCGACGTCGAGGGGGGCGAGGGAGGCGGGGTCGTGGAAGTGGATCGCCCACGGCAGTTGGGTCGGCTTCCCGTAGCAGCAGCCGGCCGCCAGGCACCCCATCCGCCCGACTGCCTGGCCGAGGGCGAGGGCCGGGGCAACGAAGTCGGCCCATTGCCAGGCCGGCAGCCGGCGCGGCAATAGATAAAGCATCGCCGTAACAAAACCACCGAACACTCCACCGTAGAAGACTAACCCTCCCTTCCACACCTGCACGATTTCGATGGGTTGAGACACGTAGTGGTCAAGGTTCACCACCACGTAGAGCAGCCGTGCCCCGACGATCGCCCCGACGATGCCCCAGAAGAGCCAGTCCAACACCTGGTCGGGGTCAGCACCCGCCTCCCTGGCCGAACGAACGACGACCCACATCCCGGCGAGGTAGGCCGCTGCCAGCAATACCCCGTAAGTATGGATAGTGAGAGGGCCAATTTTGCAGAGGATCGGGAGCATCTTCTTTGCCGCAGATTACGCACAGGGGCGTAGATTTGTTATTGGGGACCGCGTGAAGGGGAGTGATCCCGGGGTGAGCGATTCGCGGCGGACACCGCTACCGTGGCCGACTGACGCCAGCCCTACGCATAAGCGCGTCTGCACCCTCCCAGGCGAAGCCTTTCTCTCCCGTCGATCTCTGCGCGAATCTGCGGCCCGAAACATCGACCGTCACAGATCAGTTCGGGGCGCCACGGCCGGCTTTAGAGGGCCGATGCTTGGGCAACCTACTTGAGGGCGGCGAGCTTACGCACCATGGCGGTATTTTCCGTATGACCGGTACGGCAGCCGGTGATGCGGGCCCGCAATGGGCGGCCGAGGAGGGCGAAGTCGCCGAGGATGTCGAGGATCTTGTGACGGGTGAACTCATTCGGAAAACGCAGGTCGGTGTTGAGGATCCTCTTTTCCTGATCATCCACGAGGATGAAGTTGTCCATGCGGCCGCCGCCACCGAGTCCCATCGCCTCGAGTTGGGCGATGTCCTTGAGGAAACCAAAGGTGCGGGCCGGTGCGATCTCCTGACAGAACGCCGCGACACCGGTGGCGTGGAAGGTGTGGGTGTCACGGCCGATGGGCGCGGGGTAGTCGATGGTGTAGGTGATGATCAGCTCGTCGGCAGGCTCGACCTTCAAGTACTTGCCCGACGCCTCGTCACCCACGGTCAACGGCTCATCGAGGATCAGGGGAAAGACCTCTGCGGGCTGTTCCTCGATCCCTGCTTCCTCCACGACCCGGCAGAACTCCGCCGCGCTGCCGTCCATGATGGGCAGCTCCTCGTGGACCTTCACCATCAGATTGGTGACACCGTACATCGACAGGGTGGCGAGGAAGTGCTCGGTGGTGTGCACCGCCGTCGTGCCGCGCCGTAAGGTGGTGGCAAAGCCGGTGGTGTCCACGTAGTCGACCAGGGCCGGTACCGTGTCCCCGCGGTTGATGTCGGCGAACAGGATCCCCGAGCCCGGGGGCAGAGGTGACAGGATGACACCGGTCTTCTCGCCGGAGTGCAGCCCCATCCCCCCCACCACCACACTGCGCCCCAAGGTGCGTTGGGGCAGACCGGCGCCGGAGGTGGACCGGGTCTCCGGCCGTGGCTGCCCTTCGCCATTGCCCCCCGGCCGCTGGTTGCGTCCCATCCGCCGGGCGAGGGCGCCCTCGATGGCCGCCAGGAGGGTGTCGAGATTGATCGGCTTTTCGACGAAGTCGTAGGCGCCGAGGCGGGTGACCTCGACGGCGGTCCGGACGTTGCCATGGCCGGTGATGACGATCACCTCGATCTTCGGATCGAACGCCTTGATGATACGCAACGCCTCGATCCCGTCGCGTTCCGGCATCCAGATGTCGAGGAGGATCAGATCGGGATGGAGTCGTTGCAGGTCCTCCTCCAACTTCAACGAGGTCTGTTGGGTGGTGACCGTGAACCCCTCGTCCTGGAGGCAGCCCTCCAGGGTCTTGAGGATGTTGGGCTCGTCGTCGAGGATGTAGACGTTGGCAGGAGGCATTGTCGTTTCCCTTGGCCCGGATCCTTCGTGCGCGTGGAAAAAGCCGGGTCGTTTGAATAATCCTAGCGAGTTCTCCCCCCTCGGCCAAGAAGATCCACGCCGATGCACATGGGTCAGTCGCGGATCTTGAGATGTGCCGGGCCATGGCCGATTACCCCACCCCCTGCGGGTTGTGGTTGTCGCATCGACCCTTGAGATGGTGCAGAATTCATCCTTCCGCCAGACGATACCTTTTTTCTGGAGTTGCCCGATGACCTTGCTGAAGCCGCTGTCTCTCGCGCTGGGTTTCGCCCTCATGGCCGCGCTGGCACTGCCCGGGTGTGGCTCGCGCGAGGAGCGTCGCGATGCCCACTTCGAGCGTGCGAAGAAGTATCTCGCCGAGAACAAGTCCTCGGAGGGGATCATCGAGCTCAAGAACACGGTCCAGATCGCCCCCGAGTTCGCTGAGGCGTACGCCCTCCTCGGTGAGACCTACCTCAAGGATCAGGAGTATCGCTCCGCCTTCGGCTATTACACCAAGGCGGTGGAGCTTGAGCCGGCCAATCCCGAGTATGTCATCCCCTTGGGCAATCTCCTGGTCGCTGCCCGGCAGTTCGAGCGCCTCGACGAGGTGTTGTCAGGACTGCCGGAAGAGACCCGCCACACCTTCGATGTGGTGCGACTCGAGGCCGCTGGTCTGCAGATGCGTGACCGTGGAGAAGAGGCGGCGTCGCTGCTCAAGGGGCTCTTGGCCGGGGAGAACCTGACACCGGAACAGCGTGGTGGGGTGAACAAGGCCCTGGCCCAGATGGCGGTCAAGGACAAACAGTTGGCTGCGGCCGAAGAGTACGCCCGGGCGGCCGTCACGGAGGTGCCGACGGACGTCGTCGCCATCCTGCTGCTCTCGCGCCTGCAAGAGGAACGCGGGGACCTTGCGGCCGCCGAGGCCACGCTCACCCAGGCCCTGACGGAACAAACGGGCAATCTTCAGCTCACCGCCGGCCTGGTTACCTTCTACGGGCGACAGAGTCGCATCGATGACCTGCAACGGGTCCTGCAAGGATTCGTCTCCCGGGGCGATCTCTCCCCCGAGGGGCGGCTGTTCGCAGCCGATACCTACCTGCGCCTGAAGAACGTAGCGGAGGCGGAAAAGATCCTGCTCGCTGGGATCGAGACCGCCATTCCCGATGCCCGGTTGTTGCAGGGATACACCCGCATCAAGGCGGCTCAGGGGAAGATCGACGACGCGGTGGCGGTGATAGTGCGGGCCAAAGAAAAGGTGACGGCACCATCCACCATTCACTATGACTTGGCGCACCTCTATCTTCAGCTCAAGAAGGCGCCGGAGGCCCAGGCTGTGGTGGATGAGATCCTGGCGGCGGATCAGGACAACTTCGACGGTCGTGTGATGCAGGCACAGCTGCGCCTGTTCAATCAGGATGCGCAAGGCGCCCTCGATCAGTTCCGCGAGCTGCTCAAGGAGGCGCCTCAAGATGCGATGGTCCATGCGGGGCTTGCCGGCGCACACCTGGTCCTCGGCGAGAGCCTCCTCGCCCGTCAGGAGCTGGAAAAGGTCGTGGAGCTGAGCCCGGACAACACGGGTGCCCGCATCCAGCTCGCCCGCCTCTATCTCCAGGACCAGGACGCCGACACCGCCCTCGCGCGGCTGGAGCCGTTCGCGGAGATGCCGGCGCCGCCCCCGGAGGGCATCGATCTGCTGATTGGCGTGTTGGCGGGGACTGGCCAGGTGGAGCGGGCCCACGAGGTGATCGGCGGGTTGGTGGAGCGCTTTCCGGAGAATCCGATCTTCGCCGTCCAGCAGGCGGTGCTGGAGGCACGCACGGGGCACGTGGATAAGGGGATCAACCTCCTCCGTGCCCAGGTTGTGAAGTATCCGAAGTCGGTGCCTTTGCTCGTCAGTTTCGCCCAGTTGTTGGAGGCAGCAAATCAAGGGGATGAGGTAATCAAGACTTACGACCAGATCCTCACCCTGCAACCCGACCACCCGATTGCGGCCAACAATCTTGCCTTCCGCTTCGCGGAAATGGGCCGGGATCTGGGCCGCGCGGAAAAACTCGCCAAGGGGCTGGTGGAGCGGTTCCCGGCCGACGTCAACGTCGCCGATACCTACGCCTGGGTGTTGTTGAAGAAGGGGGATAAAGCGGCGGCCTTTGAGGTCTTGACCAAGGCCTTGGAAGGCAAGGAGGCACAGCCTGTGGTGCATTACCACCTCGCGGCCATCGCGCACGAGGTCGGCCAGACCGAGATCGCCAAGCGGGAGATCGCGGCCGCCCTGGCGCCCAATCCACGCGGGCCATGGGTCGAGGCGGCGAAACAGCTCCAGAAAGGCCTAGAGGGGTAACCCGTTTCCGTCGATGGGGAGCGCGGCGGCAACACTTTGACCTATATGGCTTACTACAGTGTTACCAATACTGCGTGGTGAGCGAGTTTGGAGGACCCATGGAGCAGGCAACAACGGTAGGCCTCGGGGAGCTTCTGGCAATCGCCAGGCGACGGGCCGCGTACTTCTCGGTCGCGTTCTTGCTGGTCTTCGGTATCGCCGTCGCGTTGGCGATTCTCCTGCCACCGGTCTACGAAGCGAAGACCACGATCCTGATCGAAGAACAGCAGATTCCCCTCGATATGATCCGTACCACGGTGACGGATTTCGTGGAGCAGCGCCTCCAGACCATCACGCAGCAGTTCATGACCCGCCAGAACCTGCTGGAGCTGATTGACCGCTTCGACCTCTATAAGAAGGAGCGACGCAAGAAGACCAAGGAGGAGGTCGTCGATCAGTTTCGCGAGGACATCGCCCTCAATCCGATCAGCACCGAAGTGGTCGACCGGCGCACGGGGCGGCCGATGACGGCGACGATCGCCTTTGAGGTGTCGTACCGGGGCGAAGATCCGCGCCGCGTTCAGCAGGTGGCCAACGTCCTCGCCTCCTTCTATCTCGCGAAGAACCTGGAGACGCGTGAGGAGCACGCGAAGAGCTCCACCGAGTTTCTGGAGCAGGAACGCGCCCGCGTTGCGGAGGAGCTCAAGAAGCTTGACGCCCAGCTCGTCGAGTTGAAGGAGAAATTCCTCGGGTCGCTGCCGGAACAGACACCCCTCAATCTTCAGTCTTTGGAGCGGATGGAGCGCGACAAGGCGGCGCTAGGCACCCGGATCGAGGACTTCAAGGCGCGTCGCAGCCAGCTTGGTGCGGAAATGTTCACGCGCCAGGCGGTGTTGCGCGGACAGGGGGCGAATGCCACCGGCCGGCTCAAGGAGCTGCGCCTCCAGGAGGCAAACCTCTTGGCGCGATATTCCGAATCGCACCCGGATGTGGTGAGGGTTAGGCGGGAGATCGAAGAGGTGTCGGCGGATGCAGCGACGCAAGAGAGAGTCGACAGGCTTCTCCAAGAGCTACACACCGCGAGGCTGAGCCTGGCGGCCGAGGAGGACTCTGCGAAACGCCGAGCCCTGGAAGCGCAGGTGGAGGCGCTGCAGACACAGATCACCGAGCTGGATCCGCAGATGGCCAGCAGCACCAGCGATGCGGCCCTGGAGCAGGACCCCTATTACGTCGCCACAAAGAACCAGCTTGACGGGGTCGACGCCTCCATTCACTCCCTGGAAAAGGAGGTGGAGACGCTCGATTCTGGAATGGAAAGGTTGCGCACCCAGATCGCCGCCACCCCAAAGGTAGAGTCGGAGTACCGACGGCTGTTGACGGACAAGGCCAACCGCGAGGTGCACTCCCAGGAGGTGATGCATAAGCTCGAGGAGGCCAAGGCATCCATCCAGCTCGAAAAGGGGCAGATGGCCGAACGGTTCGCCATCATCGACCCGGCGATCTTCCCGGAAGAGCCGATCAAGCCCAACCGCCTCGCCCTGACCTTCATCGGTCTTATTTTGGGGCTTGGTGTAGGTGTTGGTGTTGCGGCGGCCGCCGAGGCCCTCGATACCACCTTCCATTCGGCGACGAAGCTGGAGCACGTAACTGGCGTGCCGGTCCTGGCGGTGATCGGGGCGGTCCAGACGGCCCGTGACCTTACCGCGCGCCGCTTCCGGCGGATGGCCGTGGCCGGCTCCTCGCTCGGGCTATTGGCGATCGCGGTGGCGGTGGTGCATTTCACCGTCAAGCCGATCGACGTCTTGTGGCTGCAGGTCGCCGGCAAACTCACGGCCCAGCAGAGCGAACAGCGGCCCGTAGATGCCAGCCGGTAGACGATGGAACTCCCGTGGAGGGCAACATGAGTCGTTTGCGAAAGGCCCTGGAGAAGGCTCAGCAAGGGGACGGCACCACCGGCTTCACGGTGGGTATCACCGTCCCGGTGGGGGTCGAGACCGCCGGCGATCTGCATCAGCAGCGCAGCCCCAGGGTGGAGGTGAACCTGGATGGGGCGTCGAAGCGGCGTCTGGTGGCCTTTCTCGACGAACACCCCGTCGCCGAGCAGTTCCGCAAGTTGCGCACCCAGGTGCACACCCACATGCGCAATACCGGAGACAGGGTCTTCATGGTGTGCAGCCCCGAGGCGGGTGATGGCCGCACATTGACGGTCTTGAACCTCGCGATCTCCATGGCTCGGGAGATGGACCAGACCGTATTGCTAGTCGATGCCGACCTCCGGAGCCCGAGTGTCGCCCAAACGCTCGGCCTGCGGCCCGAGAAGGGCCTGGGCGACTATCTCGAAGGCAACGCGGAGATCGCCGACCTGCTGCTGCACACCTCGATCGGCAAGCTGAGCCTGTTGCCGGGTTGCGGCCATCGGGGCAACTCGGCGGAGCTCCTCGATTCGATGCACACGCGCGACTTTATCGCCGAGCTCAAGGGACGCTATGCCGACCGGTGTATCCTCCTCGACACGCCGGCGATGAGCGTGGCCGCCGATCCGCTCATCCTCTCCCAGTGGGTCGACCGTATTCTGCTGGTGGTGCGCGACGGCTGGACCAAGAGCACGGCCGTCACCGAGGCGGTGGCGGCGCTGCCGGCGGAAAAGCTTCTCGGTATCGTGCTCACGGCCAGTGTGGAAGTGCCAGGCGAGTGATGGGCATCGGCCATGTATGAGCGGCACTTCGGCCTGCGGGAAAACCCCTTTCGTCTCCAGGCCAACCCGGACTACCTCTATCTCAGCCCGAAGCACGACAAGGCCTTGGCGACTCTCCAGTACGGGTTGGTCGAGCGCAAGGGGTTCGTCGTCCTGATCGGCGAGATCGGGGCCGGCAAGACGACCCTTCTGAACTACGTCCTCGGCCGGCTGCCGGAGGCGGTCAACGTCGCATTCGTCTTTCACACCAACCTGAACAAGAGCGAGTTTCTGGATCTCATTCTCACCGAGTTCGAGGTCGAGGCGCAGGCGGAGGGCGATTCCGAGCGCCTCTACGCCCTGTACGACTTTCTGCTCGCGGAGCATCACGCCGGCCGGCGGGTCGTGCTGATGGTCGACGAGGCGCAGAATTTGGCACCCGACGTCCTGGAGCAGATCCGCCTGCTGGCAAATCTGGAGACCGGCCAACAGCCCCTCCTGCAGATCATCCTCGCCGGCCAGCCCGGGTTGCGACAGACCCTCGGGCAGCCGGCGCTGGAGCAACTCCGACAACGGGTCGGGGTGACCTACCACCTCATGGCCCTGGACGAGGCCGAGGTCGGGGAGTACGTGCGATTTCGCCTGGCCAAGGCAGGGGCGCCGCGGGACGACCTATTCGATGCCGATACCTATCCCCTGATCTACCAGCACACTCGAGGCGTCCCGCGCCTGATCAACAAGCTCGCCGACGCCGCCTTGCTCGCGGCGTTCGCAGAGGATGTGCCGCGCGTCAGCCGTACCCTCCTGCAGGAGGTGATCCACGAGCAGCAGGCGGAGGGCGAGATCCAGCCCGGGGAGGTGGGACATACCACAGTGGTGGCGACGGCGGCGTCCGGTGCAACGGATCCGGTCTTGCTGGCGCTCCTGGAACGCTTAACCCGGTGCATCGAGCGATTGGAGGAGGTGGATCGGCGCGCCGACGAGCGCTTCGCGGAAGCACAAGAGCAGATCCGGGACCTGCTACGGCGTGTGGAGCACCACCTGAAGCGACTGAGCGACGGGGCTCCGGTGGCGGCCACTCCCCATCCCAAGAAGTGGTCGTGGTTGTGATTTCAGTGAAGCCGGTAAGGGTCGTGTTGGTGGCGGGCGCCCGTCCCAACTTCATGAAGATCGCCCCGATCATGGCGGCGGTCGAGGGGGATCCGCGGATCGATGCGCTCTTGGTTCACACCGGCCAACACTACGACGAGCGCATGTCGCGGCTGTTCTTCGAGGAGCTCGCCATCCCGCGGCCGGACGTGGACTTAGAGGTCGGCTCCGCGTCGCACGCGGTCCAGACCGCCGAGATCATCCGCCGATTCGAGCCTGTTTGTTTGGCAAAGCGTCCCGCCGTCGTGGTGGTGGTGGGTGACGTCAACTCCACGATCGCCTGTGCCCTGGTGGCGGCCAAGCTCGGGATCAAGATCGCCCACGTCGAGGCAGGGCTGCGCAGCTTCGACCGGGCGATGCCGGAGGAGATCAACCGCATCCTCACGGACCGCATCAGCGATCTGCTGTTCACCACCGAGCCCTCCGCCAACGCCAATCTCCGTGCCGAGGGCGTCGACCCGGCGCGCATCCACTTCGTCGGCAACGTGATGATCGACACCCTCCTGCAACACCGGCAGCGCGCGGCCGGCTCCACGATCCTGCGTGATCTCGGCTTCGTGGACGGCACGGATCCCGGGAGTGTGCCGCCGTACGGCGTGGTCACCTTGCACCGGCCCAGCAACGTCGATCATGCGGAGTGCCTGGGATCGCTCTTGGCGGCGCTCGGGGAGATCGCCACGCAGATCCCCCTCGTCTTTCCCATCCATCCGCGCACCGCCAAACGGGTGGAGCAGTTTGGTCACGGCCATCTCCTGGACGCTGGCGGCGCCAGCCCGGGGGCGGCAGGGCAGGGCATCCACCCCGTGCAACCCCTCGGCTACCTCGATTTCCTCCATCTGGTCGCCAACGCACGCGTCGTGCTCACCGACTCGGGAGGGCTGCAAGAGGAGACCACGGTGCTGGGTGTGCCGTGTATCACCCTGCGGGAGAATACCGAGCGTCCGGTCACCTGCGAGCAGGGTACGAACCGCATCGTCGGCACCGACCCGGCGCGCATCATCGCGGCGGCGCGGGACGCCCTCGGCCGGCACTGGGAGCCCTGCATGCCGGAGCTGTGGGACGGCCATGCCGCCGAGCGCATCGTGGACATTCTCGCCCGCGACGCGGCATGACACGCGTCGTGCGGATCAACCCGCATTTCTCACCAGGAATCGTCGCGAGCCCGTGCCAATGGCCGGAGATCCTGGCCGGCCCGCGGTAGGAGCCGAATCCCTTCGGCGACCCAGGCCCGCAGGGCCTGTTGCGCGGATCGCCGGTGAAACCGGCTCCTACCCCTGTTGAGGACTCGGACGAGGACCCGGCCAGGAGATCCGGGCGGTTGTGCGGTCGCAGCAAATTCGTGGTGGAAATGCGGGTCAAGTTTCGCCGGCGGGCGGCGGCACCACCAGTACGGGACACGGGGGGTGGCGGAAGAGCCCGCCGGCCGTGGAGCCGCCACAGAGCTGGCGGCCCGCCTTGTCCGCCGCGGCCTGACCCACGATGATCATCGTCGCCCCTGCGTCGTGGGCGGCCTTGAGCAGGGCGGGCACGGGGGTCCCGCGCAGCAGCTCGACACGGGTCTGGATCCCCTGGCCGCGCGCGGTAGCGAGGAGATCGGCGAGCTTCTTCGCCGCTTCCTCCTCCAACTCGTGTTGCAGCGTGTCGATGGGCTGCTTGGTGACAAAAAAACCCGGCAGGCGCTTGAGATCGAGGACCACGTGGAGCACCAGCAGCCGCGCCCCGAACACCTCGGCCATCGCCACCGCCGTGCGGAATGCGGCGTTGGCCCCAGGGGAAAAATCAGTCGCGACGAGCCAAAGGGGGCGGTCCATGGGCACACCATTTTTACTTTATCAAGGGAGGCCGCGTCAGCCCCTCGCCGGGTCGTAACCACCAGGCCGAAGTGCCGCGTCGACGGCCCTTGGGGGAGGTCATGGGTGCAGGGTAGTCTGTTGCCGCCACGCCGTCTCGACGCCGCGAGTCGGGGGAGTCTGCACGCGCAAAGGAAGAGGCCATGGCGAGTCTTGAAGAGCTGATCGGCAACACCCCCGTCATCGAGTTGTCTCCCTTGTTGGGGGAGGTGAAGGGTCGCCGGGTGGTGGTCCTCGCCAAGTTGGAGGGCAACAACCCCGGAGGCTCGGTGAAGGACCGGGCCGCCCTGGCGATGATTCGCGGCGCGGAGGCGCGGGGGGAGATCCGCCCCGGCGATCGCATCATCGAGGCCACCTCTGGCAACACCGGGATCGCCCTGGCGATGATCGCCGCGAGCCGCGGTTATCGGATGACCCTGGTGATGCCGGACACCATGACCGTGGAGCGGCGCGCCGCGATGGCGGCCTACGGCGCCGATTTCGTCCTCACCCCCGGGGCGGACAGCATGGAGGGGGCGATCGACCGCGCCGCGGCCATGGTGGCCGCCGGCGAGGGGGTGCAGCTCGATCAGTTTGGCAATGCCGACAACTGGCTCGCCCACTACCGCACCACCGGCCCGGAGATCTGGCGCCAGACGGCGGGGAGGGTCACGCACTTCGTCTCGGCCATGGGGACCACCGGCACCATCATGGGCAACTCGCGGTTTCTCAAGGAGCAGAACCCGGCGATCCAGATCGTCGGGTTGCAACCCGACGAAGGGAGTCAGATCCCCGGCATCCGTCGCTGGCCCAAGGAGTACCTGCCGAAGATCTTCGAGCCGCAACGCGTCGACGCCATCCTCGACATCTCCCGGGACGATGCGGTGGCGATGACCCGGCGCCTGGCCCGCGCGATGGGGGTGCTGGTCGGGATGTCCAGCGGCGGCGCCGTGGCCGGTGCCCTGCGGGTCGCGGCCGGCCTCGCAGAGGGCGTCGTGGTCACCATTCTCTGCGACCGCGGCGACCGCTACCTGTCCACCGATCTATTCGTGGACGGCTAGCCCGCATTTCTCACCAGGGATCGTGGCGAGACCGCGCAACTGCCCGCATCTCCTGGCCGGCCCGCGGTAGGAGCCGAATCCCTTCGGCGACCCAGGCCCGCAGGGCCTGTTGCGCGGATCGCCGGTGAAACCGGCTCCTACCTCCTGTCGAGGACTCGGACGAGGCCCCGGCCAGGAGATGCGGCCTGCCTGCCGGCAGGCAGGGCAGTTGCGCGGGCGCAGCAGATTCATGGTGAGAAATGCGGGCCAGCCCGTGTAACTTTTTGCGTGGTCCACCGATAAGGTCCGGGTGGTCATCCTTATCGCCGAAGACGATCTCGTCACCCGTCACGCCCTCGCGCGGATGCTGGAGGGTTGGGGCCATCGGGTGATCGCCTGTGGAGACGGCGACGCAGCCTGGGCAGCCTTTCAGGCGCAGGCCCCCCCAATCCTCCTCCTCGACTGGGTGATGCCCGGCAAGGATGGGCTGGATCTGTGTCGGGCGATCCGCGCCCACCGCTTGGGGTGCGGGGTCCAGATTCTGATGCTCACCGCGCGCGGCGACATGACCGACGTGGATCAGGCGTTGGCGGCCGGTGCCGACGATTACCTGGTCAAGCCGGTCGATCTGGCACAGGTCAAGATCCGGCTCCAGGTCGCCGCCCACCGCTTGCAGCTCCAGTCATTGTTGACCGCGAGCGAGGCTCGCCTGCAGCGCGTCATGAGCGATCTCCCGGCGATGGTCTGGGCGGTGAACGGGGATGGATTGATCACCTACGGCGGTGGCGCCGGCCTGTTGGCCATGGGTCTGACCCCGACCGATCTCTTGGGGCGTCATTTCACGGAGGTGTTCGCGAGTTGCAATGAGATCTTGGCGGGAAACTCGATGGCCTTGGCCGGCCATCAAGTCAACGTCGACGACACCTTCCAGGGACGTGCCCTCGTGGCACGCATCACTCCCATGTGGGACCACCTCGCTGGGGTGGTCGGCGCCGTCGGGGTGGCTCAGGACATCAGCGTGCAGCGCCAGCTCGAGGCCCAGATCAGCCACTCCATGAAGATGGAGATCCTGGGACAGCTCGTCGCGGGCATCGCCCACGACTTTAATAACCTCCTGACCGGTATCATGGGCAACCTGGAGCTCGTCGAGGTGGACGGCAACGCAGAGATGCAGGCGTGCCTGGCGAGCGTCATGGAGGCGGCGCAGCACGGCGCCATTCTTACCCAGCAGCTCCTGTCGTTCAGTCGCAAGCGGGAGCCGGGAATGCAGGAGGTGGATCCGGGGGATCTCTGCGGCCAGGTGGTGCGCCTCCTGCGCCGGACGTTGAAAGGGGGCATCGAGATCGATTTGCAGGTCGAGGGCACCGTGCCCGCGCTGTGGGGCGACCCCGAGCAGCTCCATCAAGTGGTGATGAACCTGTGCGTCAACGCACGGGACGCCATCGTCGAGGCGGGGCGATCGGATCCCGAGGGTGCGCGACGGGCGGGGGTGATCCGGGTAAGCGTCGGCTATACCCCGCCTGGCGATGGCGAGGAAGCCCACGGCCAGGGCGGCGGCTACGTCCATTTATCGGTGACCGACAACGGCTGCGGCATGGACGAGGCGACCCAGGCCCGGGCCTTTGAGCCCTTCTTCACCACCAAGCGAGAGGGACACGGCACTGGGCTCGGGCTGGCGACGATGCAACGTCTGGTCGAGCGCCACCACGGTCGCGTCACGGTCCAGTCGACGGTCGGCCAGGGGACCACGTTTACCATCGCTATCCCGGTGTACCCCCAGCGAATGCAGGGTCGAGAGCAGCAGGAGGACGGTCGCGGTAGTCGGCGCGCAACCGATGGCGCGGTCGGCGCCGCGCGGTGAATCCCCGGCTGGCCGGCGAGGCGTCACGGAGGTGCAGCGGGGGAGTGGATCGCGTCATGGACCACGGGAGCGGGACGGATTCCATCGGCTTCTTCTCCCTCCTTAACACGGCGGCGCTGTTGCTGTCGGGCAAGGGGGACGAGGCGTCCCATTTCCAGATCTTGGTGGATACGGCCCTGGTTGCGACCGGGTGCCACGCCGCCTGCGTGGTCTTGTTCGACGAGGACAGGCACCGCTTCCAGGTGCCGCCGACGGTGGCGACCGGCCTCTCGGCGCACTTCCTGGACAACTTCACGTGTAACCGCGGAGGCCTCGCGGACGAGGCATTTTGTGGCGAGCGTTACATCCTGAGCAACGACGTCGACGCCCACCACCGGCTCAGCACGCTGTGCCACGGCGAGGGCATCCGCATGTTCGGCTGCTTCCCGATCGGCAGCGAGGACGGTCGCATCGGCGTCTTCTATCTCTACAGCCGGGATCGGGATCACCTCAGCGATATGGAGGTGACGTTTCTCAAGACCCTCGCCACGATCACCGGTCTGGCCGTCCACAACACCCGCCGCACCCGACGCCTGCGGGAGACGGACGACTTGCTGCGGCGGGTGGTGGAGGGGACCTCCGCGGTCACCGGGGAGCGTTTCTTCCGCTCTCTGGTGCGCCACCTCGCCCTCGCCCTGGATTTCCGCTACGCCTTGGTCGCAGACCTGGTGGGCGATGATCGGGAGTGCTTGCAGACCCTGGCGTTCTGGTCCGGGGAGGGCTTCGGCGAGAACTTCGACTACGCTATCGCCCACACGCCCTGCGCCGACGTGGTGGGGAAAGAGCCCGTTTACTATCCGCGGGGGGTGCCAAGCCTCTTTCCCGACAGCGCCTTGCTCCGGCAGATGGGCATCGAGTCGTTCGTCGGCGTGCCGATCTTCGGTGGCTCGAGCGAACCCTTTGGCCTCATTGCCCTCCTGGACGTGAAGGAGAGGCCGGAGGTCTTCGCCTTCGGCTCGTTGCTCACCTTGTTCGCGGCGCGGGCCGGCGCGGAGGTGGAACGCAAGAGGACAGCCGATGCGCTCCGCCTGCGCCATGCCGAGATGGAGACGCTGCACGACCTGGACCGCGTGATCCAGGGTGCCCACACCGTCGAGGAGCTGCTCGGTGGCGCATTGCAGCGGCTGGTAGGGCTCGACCATCTCTTGGTCATGCGCGGCAAGGCCTGCGCCTTTCTCGCCGACCAGACCGGGACCATGCTGCAGTTGGCGAAGACCGTCGGCGACTTCGGCGACGAGTTCCTCGCCCAGGAGCGCTACGTCCCCATCGGCTCCTGTCTCTGCGGCCGGGCCCTGGAAACGGGAGAGGTGATCGTGAGCGGCGACTGCCTGACCGACCCGCGGCACGAACGCCGGCACGACGGGATCACCAGCCACGGGCACTACGTCGTGCCCCTGAAATCGGGTGGCCGGGTGGTGGGGGTGGTCTGCGTGTACTGCGACACGGACCCGGTGTGGAACGACCGAGTGCAGGCCCTGCTGGAGGGGATCGGTAGCCAGCTCGGGGTGGCCGTGGAGCGGCTCGGTGTGCAGGAGGAGCTGCGGCGCATGAATCAGGATCTAGCCCACGCCCACGACCGTGCCCTGGAAGCGAGCCGCAGCAAGGGCGAGTTCCTCGCCAATATGAGCCACGAGATCCGTACGCCGATGAACGGCGTCATGGGCATGGCGGACCTGCTGCTCGACACCGACTTGACCGCGGAGCAGCGGGCCTTCGTCACCACCATTCAGAACAGCGCCGACGCCCTCCTCACGATCCTCAACGACATCCTCGATTTCTCCAAGATCGAGGCGGGCAAGCTGGAGTTCGAACGCGTCGACTTCGACCTGCGGCTGTGCGTGGAGGAGGTGGGCGCGCTCCTCGCGGGTCGCGCGGCGGCCAAGGGGATCGAGCTGGCGATCTCGATCTCGCCCGACGTGCCGACCGCCGTGTGTGGCGACCCCGGACGCCTGCGCCAGGTCCTGATGAACCTGGTGGGCAACGCCGTCAAGTTCACCGAGGAAGGGGAGGTGGTCATCCGCGTGCTCCTCGCGGAGGCCGGAGAGGAGGCGGCCTGGCTGCGGTTCATCGTCTCCGACACGGGCATCGGCATCCCCGCCGGCGCGCTGGGCCGGTTGTTCGCCTCCTTTACCCAGGTGGACGCCTCGACGACCCGCAGGTACGGCGGCACCGGCCTGGGGCTGACGATCAGCAAGAAGCTGGTGGAGGGCATGGGGGGGGACATCGGCGTGGAGAGTGTCGCAGGCGCCGGCTCCACCTTCTGGTTCGTGCTCCCCCTCCTCACCCGGCAGGGGGGTGATGCGTCGCCGGACCTGGCCGAGGGTGACCTGGAAGGCGCGCATTGCCTGATCGTCGACGACAACGCCACGAATCGCGAGGTGTTGCGCCACTTCCTCGCGGCGTGGGGCATGCGGTTCCGCGAGGCCGCCGCCGGTGACGAGGCCCTGGCCTTGTTGCGGGAACAGGCCCGGGCCGGCGACCCCTTCGAGCTGGCGATCCTCGACATGCAGATGCCGGAGATGGACGGCGAGATGCTCGCCCGGGAGATCAAGGGCGATCCGGACATCGCCTCCTGCGAGTTGGTGCTGTTGACGTCGATCGACATGCGCGGGGAGTGCATTCGCCTGGCGGAGATCGGTTTTGCCGGTTGCCTCCCGAAACCCGTGGCGCAGGCGCAACTGCTGGTGAATCTGCGCGAGGCGATCGGTCCTGTCACTCGCGACACGGAGAAGACGGCGGCGGCGCTGCGGCGGACCACCACCCCCCTGAGGATCCTCGTAGCGGAGGACAACGTGGTCAACCGTCTGGTGGCGATGAAGAGTCTCGAACGGCTCGGCCACCATCCCGTGGCGGTGGAGAACGGCGCCCTGGCGGTCGAGGCGTGGCGAGGGAGCGGATTCGACCTGGTGCTGATGGACTGCCAGATGCCGGAGATGGACGGCTATCAGGCAACGGAGATCATCCGCATGGAGGAATCCGACACCGGCGCCCGCGTGCCAATCATCGCCCTGACGGCCAACGCCATGCGCGGCGACCGCGACAAGTGCCTGCAGATGGGGATGGACGACCATCTTGCCAAACCGCTGAAGCTGCGGGACTTGCAAGCCGTGATCGAGCGGTGGGCGGTGCGGCACAGGGAGCCTAGGTCGGCTCCACATGACGGGGAGAGAGCAATCATGGCAGAGGTGACGCCGGTAAACCGTGCATACCTGCTGGAGATGGTCGACGGTGATACAACGGTGGTGGACGAGATCTTGCAGTATTTCCTGCAAGACACGCCGCGGCAGATCGCGGCCCTGGGCGAGGCGATCACGCGTGGCAACCTCGAGGAGGTCCAGCGTCTCGCACACACCCTCAAGGGGAGCAGCAGCAACGTCGGGGCCGAGCCGCTGCGCGAGAAGGCGTGGTCCCTGGAGCACGCCGAGTCGCTGGCTGGCGCAGCGACGCTCTTGGCCGACTGTCGGGCGGAGCTCGAACGGGTGACCGCCTATCTCGCCAGTGGATCGTGGCTGGAGCGATCACCGTAAATCCCATGGCGAGAAATCTGTGCCGTCGTGCCTTACCCACCGTCCGGCCCAATGCCGGGGGGTGCTAGGCCATGTCCATCCGCTACCTGTTCACCGCCGTCATCGCCAGCCTGCTATGCCTCACCATGGGGGTGACGGGCTGGATCGTCACGGCGCGGGTGAGCGCGGCCCTGACCCACCAGGTCCGCGAGACCCTCAATCTCTCCGCGCGGGAGAGCCTCACCGCCGTCACGGCGACCGTCGCGGAGATCGTCGCGGACGTGGAGACCCTCGCAACCTTGCCGGCGATGACCCGCATTCCGGATGGGGATCCGGGCGGCGAAGTGGCCAACCTGCTCGCGGCGATGCACCGCGGGCATGTCGGGATGGCCAATTTCCATGGTTTCGACGCCCATGGCCGGTTAGTGGTCACAGAGGGTGAGACGTCGCTGCTCGGTCATCCGCACGAACCGTGGATGGAGTCGGAGCAGGTCTGGTCCGGCGAGACCGTGATCCAGTCGCCGGCAAACGGGGAGTTGATCATCGCCGTACCCCTGCGCGCGCCGCACAAATCCTCCGAGATTACCGGCGTCCTGGAGGCCCATATCGACTGGCCAGCAGTCAGCACTTTTCCGAATGTGTTGGCGCACGCCGAGGGTGTCCTGTGGGGCCCGAACGGTGAAGTGCTGGCGCGCAGTGGCGAGATCCCGTCAGATTATCCCGCCCGCGAGCGATTCGTCGGCCAGGCTACCCTTGATGATCGAGCCCCCGAGTTCGCGCGCGGCTGGCGGCTCACGATGAGCCAGGAGGCGGACTCCGCGCTGTGGGCGGTGCGGTCCCTGCAGCGACGATTGATCGGCCTCTTCCTGGGGGTGATCGTGGTGAGTGTCCCGGCCAGTTTCTTCGTCGCAGGGCGGCTGACCCGGCCACTGCGCGACCTCGCCGATGCCGCCGCGCGCCTCGGTGCCGGTGATCTCTCGATCCGCGTGCGGGAAGACGCCGTCGGTGAGGTGGGTTTCATGCAGACCGTCTTCAATCGGACGGTAGATTCGATCCAAGAGAACACCGAGAAGCTGCACCGGTTGCATACCGAGTTGGAGGAAAAAGTAGACGCACGGACCCAGGATCTCGCCACAGCGTTACATGCCGCACAGGAGGCGAGCCGCGCCAAGAGTGAGTTCCTGGCGAACATGAGCCACGAGATCCGCACCCCGATGAACGGTGTGCTCGGCGTCGCCGAGCTACTCGCGGACACGCCCTTGACCGAGGAGCAGCACGGCCTCACCCAGACCATCAAGACCAGCGCCGAGGCGTTGCTCACCATCCTCAACGACATCCTCGACCTGTCCAAGGCAGAGGCGGGACGAATCGATCTCGAAGAGGTCGAGCTCGACGTGCGCGGTTGTGTCAAGGGGGTCACCCGGCTGCTGGCCGGCCGGGCTGCCCAGAGGCAGCTCGAGCTGGCCGTGGTCATCGCGCGTGATGTACCCGAGGTGGTGTGCGGCGACCCCGGGCGGATCCGCCAAGTATTACTGAACCTGATCGGGAATGCGGTGAAGTTCACGGATGTCGGAACGGTCATGGTGCGAGTCACGGTCATGGAGGAGCTTGAGGATTCGGTGCGCCTGCGCTTCTCGGTGCAGGACACGGGCATCGGCATTCCCGAGGAGGCGCAGGATCGCCTGTTCGATCCCTTCACCCAGGTCGACACCTCCACGACCCGGCGCTTCGGTGGCACCGGTCTCGGTCTCGCGATCAGTAAGCGCCTCGTCTCCCAGATGGGTGGGGAGATCGGTCTCGAGAGCGTCGTGGCTCGGGGATCCACCTTCTGGTTCACCCTGCCGCTGCGCAAGGCGGTGGCGGGCCGCGCCGCCGCGGTCGCTGCGGCAGCGCCGCCGCCTGTTCCCGGAACGTCGCTCGGAGCCGTCCAACCGCTGCGCATCCTGCTGGCCGAGGACAACGCCGTGAACCGTCTCGTGGCGGTCAAGGCGCTGGAGAAGCTCGGCCACTCCGTGCACGTGGTGAGCGACGGCAAGGAGGCGGTCGGCGCATGGCATGAAGGCCACTTCGACCTCATCTTGATGGATTGTCAGATGCCGGAGATGGATGGCTACGATGCGGCGCGCGCGATTCGTGCCGCCGAGGTCGAGGTGGGCGGCCGGGTCCCGATCGTCGCGCTCACGGCAAACGTCATGAAGGGCGACCGGGAGCTGTGTCTCGCCGCCGGCATGGATGACTACCTCGGCAAGCCACTGCACCTCGATGGGCTGCGGCGGGTCATCGGCAGGTGGGGCAGGCCTGGCGCTCCCCAGGGAGTGCAGGAAACGGTGCGCGACGCGTCCCGTGAAGAACAGCCGGGAGCGTCGTTACCCCTGAACTATGATCGCCTCCATGAGATCGCCGGTGGGGACGCGGCGTTTGCTCACGAGTTGGTCCACCTGTTCGTGGAGGATGCCGCGCGACGCATCGCCGCGCTGGCGGAGGCGATCGCCGGGGCGGATGCCGCCACGGTACGCAAGGTGGCACACACCCTTAAGGGAAGTTCTGGAAACATCGGTGCCGAGCCCCTGCGGCAGGCGGCATTCGCGGTCGAACAGCAGGGGAAGGCGGGGGACTTGGCGAATGCCGCGACCAGCCTGGCGATGATCGAGAAGGAGTTTGCGCGCCTGCGGGAGTCGCTGGCCGAGAGCACGCTATGAGGATCCTGATCGCCGATGACGATCGCCTGAGCCTGCGCTTGCTCGAGCACACCCTCCAGGAGTGGGGGCACGACGTCGTGTCGTGCGGGGACGGCCTGGAGGCGTGGCGCAGACTGGTCGCTGCCGGCGTTAGCCTGGTGATCACCGACTGGATCATGCCCGGCCTCGACGGCCTCCAGCTCACGGGATTGATCCGCGGGCGCCTCGCCTCGCCTTACATCTACGTCATCCTCCTTACCGGCGAAGAGGGGCGTGACGGCTTTCTCGCCGCGATGGATGCCGGCGTGGACGACTATCTCACCAAACCCCTCGATCTGGCGGAGCTGCATGCCCGCCTGGCGGTGGGCAACCGGGTCCTTACCCTGCAGGATGAGCTGCGCCAGGCCCTGGCCGCGGCGGAAGAGCTGGCCACGACCGACGCCCTCACCGGCCTGCTCAATCGCCGCACGATCCTCGAACGCGGGGCGCTCGCCTACGAGCAATCGCGACGCCAAGGGTATCCCCTGAGCCTGATCATGGCGGACATCGACCATTTCAAACAGGTCAACGATGCCTATGGCCATCAGGCCGGGGACCGGGTTCTCGCGGCCGTCGCGGCCGCACTCCAGTCGGGGATCCGGCGCTACGACCAGATCGGACGGTACGGCGGAGAGGAGTTTCTCGCGATTTTGCCCGGCTGCTCGGCTGCCGACGTGGGCCCGGTGGCGGAGCGTATGCGGCGGGCCGTCGAGGACCTCGAGGTGGTCGAGAAGGGTGCGCGCCTATCGCTTACCGCCAGCTTCGGCATGGCCTCCAGCATCGGTGACGAGGAGGGCCGTATCGACCTGTTGATTGACGCGGCCGACCGCGCCCTCTACGAGGCGAAGGCGGAGGGACGCAACCGCACCGCGTGCGCCGAGCTGGGCACCGACCACATTCGTTGAGCCGCGGGCGGCGGGCTCCACCCGCCGGTGGATCGCGTCGTAGGGGGATCGCACCACCGAGTCGGGCGGGGCATGCGCAGGGTGGGGCGGTGATTTACACTCCGCCCTCCTTTCCCGCTGCGCGGAGCCGCCATGGCCGTTCGCTTCCTGTCCCTCCTTGTGGTCCTCGTCCTCGCCATCGGTCAGATGGGCGGCTGTGAGATCCGTTTCAATGGGCTCGACGACTCCACCGACTCGGATTCCAACCAGGACTCGACGGGACGTGGAACCACCACGGAGGAGACCATCGACATCTCCGGCCTGCGGCTGGCCGTCAGTAGC